>CAINGB010000010.1 GCA_903848275.1 Candidatus Uhrbacteria bacterium
ACCGAGCATCGGATACCTCATGCGTTCCATCCCTTTTAGCGCCACTTGTCCCTCCGCGTCCCTAGTCGTCATGGTGAATGAGGAGGGTGAGGTCTTCCCACCAGCCAGCATCATCCTGCCGGACGGCCTCTACCACTTGGCCGACGGTGACAACGGCCAGCACGGATACTTCACTGTACTGCACGGCTCACCCAGCCGCGCCATGCTCTTCGACGCCATACCCGCCGAACCCACAACCTCTTCTCCTGCGCCGTAGCTCAACCTCGGCCCACCTCGACTGGCACTCCCCGATAGATTCCCGGGGGGTGCCAGTTTTCCTTTTACGTCTAAAACTTGCTAATTTTGCTCACATCTGCTATAAACAGGCTCTGTTTGGCTGTCACTCTGGCGGTCAGCAGGTTCCTAGCAACCCTCAAAAGTCCCTTTATTGGGCAGGTAAGAAGACATGTCTTTGTTCAGCGGTCAGAAGCGCGTTCGGGCTCATCGTGGTGACTTCAGTGTCATGGTCACCATCGATCAGCAGGGCAACATCACCAACCCCGATCTGCCATTGCGTACGGGCTACTACGTCCTCGAGGAAGACAACCGCACCTTCGAGGTCGGTCGCCACGGCCAGGTCGGGCAAGCTCGTGTGCAGGGCGGTCTTCCGTTCAAATGTTGACTTTTCCGCCAATCTCAGGCACTATCCGGCCACCAGTCATTCCGGCTGGCTTCCCCAACCCACTAGCCCTATCGAGGGCGGAGTACAACATGCGTACAACCTTCCATGTCACGGATTCCACGGGCCGCACCTACGCGGTCACGGTCGACGGCAAGAACAACGTCACCGTTCTCGGCGACGACCAGTTGCCCGACGGCATCTACCAGCTCCACGCGCTCGACGACGAGCTGGTCGAGCATGGGCGCTTCTCGGTCGGCAGCGGTTGCCCCAGCCGGGTCGTCCGCACCACGCCCGACAGCCGCCGCAGCGAGCCTGACAGCCTGGCACCGTTGGCCGGCAACGCCTTCGCCTACCGCAACTTCCTGCACCGCCTCGAGTACCGCCGCACCATC
Organism: Candidatus Uhrbacteria bacterium; assembly: GCA_903848275.1. Taxonomy (GTDB): domain Bacteria; phylum Patescibacteriota; class Patescibacteriia; order UBA9934; family UBA9934; genus UBA11707. The sequence continues at coordinate 1,054 of CAINGB010000010.1, forward strand.
CTCGATGGTCTGTCCTGCAACCTCTGCAACCAGCTGCACAGCGCCACCCAGCTGTCGGCGGACACGTTGCAGGCCTGGCGCCTCGACCTGCAGGAACGTCTGGCCTTCGAGGAGACGCGGTTGTCGAGCCGCATCCTGATGGAGCTCACCAGGGAGAGCACCTCCCACGCGTCCCGCACCTACTTCCAGTTCAAGGACCGTCAGCAGGCGCTCGACACCTGGCGTCGTCTCGAGCATCTGCTCGTCTGGCAGTCGAACCAGCCCGAGGTGGAGAAGTCGCCCGCGCCGCCCGCCGCCACGCTCTTCGGCACCCCGGAGGAAGCCCAGGCCTAGCCACCGTCGGCGTTCACCACGTCGGTCGCGACCGACCGTGGCGCGTCACCTTAATCAGTCTGTCCCTCGCGGCAGACTGGTTTTGTTTTCAGGCTGAACACCTTTAGCAGCCTGAGCCTTGTAGGAGCGAGTAACTGCCATATCTCCTATGACGACGCCAACCTCGGCCCTGCCACGTCGGTCGCGACCGACGTGGCCTGCGCCAGCGCCCGAGTTCGAGCCCCCGCCAAGCGCAGCGCAGGCGAAGCGAGCGGCGAATAGTCGAGAGCGTAGGCGAGTTATTTTTTTACGAAGCCAAGCGGCAGACTATTCGGTAAGCGAGCAGTTATCCACAGACAACATGGAGACTTTATTCCTCCTATGTTAGGCTGCTAGTAAGAATTTTATTTACGCTTAGCCAAATTGAATACTTAAAGTGTTCAGGGGAGGGGATGAACATCAATTGTTATGGCCGAATTTAAACCGGAAATCGAAACCGCTGCCAAAATCAAAGTCATCGGCGTGGGTGGCGGTGGTGGCTCAGCCCTCAACCGCATGATCTTGGAGAAGTTGCGCGGCGTCGACTTCATCGCCGTCAACACGGACGCTCAAGCGCTCCATGCCAATCTTGCCCTGACCAAAATCCCTATCGGTAAAACCGCCACCCGTGGTTTGGGTGCTGGCATGAATCCGGAAGTTGGTCGTCGCGCTGCGGAAGAAAATGCCAACGACATTAGGACTGCTATCGCCGGGGCCGACATGGTCTTCCTCACTTGTGGCTTGGGTGGTGGTACCGGCAGTGGCGCCATTCCAGAAATTGCTAAAATCGCCCGCGAGGTCGGTGCCCTCACCGTGGCCGTCGTCACCAAGCCTTTCGGTTTCGAAGGCGCCCAGCGTAAACGCATTGCCGACGAAGCCTACGCTGAACTCTGCGCTCAGGTCGACACCGTCATCACCATTCCAAACGACCGCGTCCTGCAAATCATCGACAAGAAAACTTCACTCCTCGACGCCTTCAAAATTGTCGACGACGTGCTCCGCCAAGGCGTGCAGGGGATTTCGGAAATCATCACCATTCCAGGCCTCATCAACGTCGACTTCGCGGACGTCAAAGCCATCATGCAAAACGCCGGTAGCGCGCTCATGGGCATCGGTCGGGCCTCGGGCGAGAACCGTGCTGTGGAAGCTGCCAAGCAAGCCATCGCCTCACCCTTACTCGAACTTTCCATCGACGGCGCCAAGGGCATTCTCTTTACCGTCACCGGCAGTGCGGACCTCGCCATGTACGAAGTCGCTGAAGCCGCCAAAATCATCACCGGTTCCGCGGACGAAGACGCTCGTGTCATCTTCGGTGCCAACATCGACGAAACTTTGCAAGACGAAGTTCGCATCACCGTCGTCGCTACTGGCTTCGACAACCGTGACCACCGCCGCGCCCCTTCACTGGCTGGCGACGTCGAAATCACGCCACAAAGCAGCTGGAACGCCCCTCGTCGCGATGATTATCGCTCTGCTCCAGCCGTTCCAGCTCGCAACAGCTACATGCCGGTCAAGGAATCACCGTTTACTGAACGACGCGTGTCAGTCGCTGAACCAAGTCGCAGCTCGGTTTCGCCCGCCGGGACGCGTGACCCTTACGAAGAAGATCCTCGTCAGCAAATTCCCGTCTACACGCCACCAACACCACAGCAACCAGCCCAGGTCCAAGCCCAACCCAAAAAAGATGACGACGACGAGCTTGGTATTCCTGCTTTTATCAGACGCAAGATGATGTAGTATGTTCTGTCCGGTCTGTAGTGGAAAATCGACAAGAGTCATCGATTCTCGACTTTCGGCCGACAGCTTAACGGTGCGCCGTCGCCGCGAATGCGAGAAAGCCAAATGTGCTTTTCGTTTCTCAACGGTCGAAGAAATAGAAATCCTCGACGTCACTGTGGTCAAGCGTAACGGTCGCCGCGAATCCTACAATCGCGAAAAAATCGAAAGCGGCCTCAAAAAATCTTTAGAGAAGCGCCCGTACACCGACGTCCAATTCCGCACCCTCGTGCACACCATTGAACGCGAAATCCAAAAGGGGAGAGGCTCGGAAATCACCAGCCGCGACATCGGCGCCATTCTCATGGAGCAACTCCGCAGCTTCGACAAAGTTGCCTATATCCGTTACGCCAGCGTCTATCACTCCTTCGAAGACGTCGCTACCTTCGCGGAAGAGTTGCGCAAACTCGGTGCAGTGGGGAAGAAGAAAAAATAACTACAGAAATAAAAACAAAATGATGTTATACTAATGACATCATTTTTGTTATGGAGGAAACGCGCACCAAAATAATCTGCACCATCGGCCCGGCCTCGAGTTCGGTGTCTATGTTGGTGCGTATGATTAACGCTGGAATGAGAGTTGCCAGGCTCAACTTTTCTCACGGCGATCATCCAAGTCACGCCGCGCTCATCAAAACTGTCCGCGCCGCGGCACGCAAGGCTGGTCAGACGGTAGCCATCCTGCAAGACTTGCAAGGCCCCAAAATCCGCGTCGGTGAGTTGCCAGCCAAGGGCGTCATTCTCCACAAAGCCGAGAAAATAATTCTCACAACATCACTCGTCGCTTACAAAACTGGCGGCGCGATCCCCGTCACTTACGCCTCGCTGCACCGTGACGTCAAAGTCGGCCACCGCCTTCTCTTCGACGACGGCACCATCGAGGTAGTTGTGGAGAAAGTCCGCGGCCACAATATCACCGCCAAGGTCAAAGTCCCCGGCGTTCTTACTTCCCACAAAGGCCTCAACTTGCCGGACTCAATGGTCGGCGAGGCCTCATTCACGCCCAAAGATCGCGAGGATCTCCTCTTCGGCGTCAGCCAGGGCGTGGACTGGGTCGCGCTCTCTTTCGTTTCCTGCGCCGACGACATCATCACCGCCCGTTCCGTCGCTAAGTCAGCCGCCAAAGCCGCTGGCGTGCCCGTCCCGCTGTTCTTCGCCAAAGTCGAGCGTCGTACCGCACTCGATAACTTCCCCGAAATTCTCGCTGCTGCGGACGGCATCCTCTTGGGCCGTGGCGATTTGGGCGTGGAAGTTCGCCCCGAAGAAGTCCCTGAAATCCAAAAAGATATCGTCGAAGCCTGTCGTCAAGCTGGCAAACCAGTTGTTGTGGCCACCCAAATGCTCAATTCCATGGTTACCAATCCGCGGGGGACTCGCGCCGAAATCTCCGACGTCGCCAACGCTGTCTTTGATCACACCGACGCCGTCATGCTCTCCGCCGAAAGTGCCACTGGCCGTTATCCGGCCGTCACCGTGGCCGCTATGACCGCCGTCATCCGTGAAGCCGAGAAGTCGCGCTACGACGACATTCATCACGTCTCACTCCGCGTGCCCGACGTCGCCGAGGCCCTCGCGCAATCAGTTCACGTTCTCGCCGCCAGTGGCCTCATTTCCGCCATCGTCGTGGTCGCCGGCCAAGGCGTCGTCGCTCAACAAATTAACATGTTCCGCCCCGACGTCCCAGTTTTCATGGTCTGTCCCGACGAGTCGACTGCTCGTCGCGCCATCGTCGCTTCCGGTATTATTCCCCTCATCATGGCCGACTCTCCCGGTACTCTCATCTCTCGCCTGCAAACAAAAATCCACCACGACAAACTAGTTCGTCGTGGTTCGCAAATCGCTGTCGTCATCAGTAACGGCGCCGAAATCAAACTCTCTATAGTTCACGTTTAGGCTAACGACATATTCATCGGACGTAGACTCGGTCTACGTCGGATGTATATGGTACGAGCCAATAAAAAGGAATTCGTCAATGCGTCAAATTAGCCAACCAGGCCGGCAACAGTGGTAAAACAATCCTCGACGCAATAAAAATCGCTATCCCAAAAATCACCGTTCCACCAATCGCAATGCCAAAACCATAGACAATCCCGTCGAGCAGGCGATGCATTAGCCGCTTGCTTGTTTTAATCGAATCGACGTAAACTTTACGGGTCTTGCTGATCTCCTCTACCAACTGCTGTTCTTCACTAGCGAGCGATTTCTTCATATTGTTTCCAGTATATCACCCATTATGAAACTCATCATCATCAACGGTCCCTGGGGAGTAGGTAAGTCCACCACCGCCGCGCTTCTGCATCACGAATTGCCCGGCTCTTTTCACCTCGAACTCGACGTATTGCGCCGTTGTATTAGCGGCTACGAACAGGACCGTCAAAAAAGTTTTTATTTCTCACTGACCCTCGCACTCGGCATCATGGAAACTTGTTTCGCCGACGGTCGTGACGTCATCATCGATAAAATGTTCTTCGACGGGGAAGTCATCGATCAACTCATCACCGTTGCCGCCAAGTTCGACGCTAGCGTCCACGAATTCATTCTCTGGTGCGACAACCGCACTCTCCTGGAACGCGGCGCCACCCGCGGCTATTCAAGCGGAGTCTTCTCCATCGACAAAGCCCAGCGCTCCTGGGAACTCATCGCCAAACTTATCCCTCTGCGCCCCACGGCCACCGTCCTCGACACGAACTCTCTCTCACCGGCAGACGTGGCTCAAAAAATTATGGTCTACCTCAAAGATATACCTTTGACGTAGACACACTTATCCACAGAAAATATCCTTAAATAGCAAGAGCGCCCAGATTTCTCTGAGCGCTCGAGAGCTTCGTGTTGGAGTACCTTCACGAAAGTGAGTCTGGTTGGAGCTGCTAACCTCCTACCTATCCGGGTCAATCGAGTCGACCCCAGCCTAGACTCGTAAGCATCCTTGCAGGACACCCACATTAGGCAACGCCAGTTTTACCTAGCGTGAGCAGTGGATCTACCAGTATGAGCGCGGCTCAAGCTCGGTCCTGGTGTGAGTTCATAGTCGAGTGCTATGCGCTCAGCTCATCTTTCGATGGAATGGGTGAAATAGTTGGTAACTTTCGAGGGGCCTTTTGGGCGACAAGATCGTTATGGTTCCAACCACTCCCTACAAACCCACATTTCCTCGAGGTCTGTAGTAACTTACGGTTACCCGTTAGCTTGGCGCAAGACTACAGGCGAAAATTAGTTAAGTCAAGCCTAGACACCTAATAAAAAAAACCTAATTAGCTCAAAAAGAAAGCCCCCTGCTTTAACGGGTTACCATCCGGTAACCCAACGCAGGAGGTCTTACTTCTTCTACCTTTAAGGTATCATAGTCAGTAGCAAGAATCAAGAGCCGTCAATACCTCTAAAAATTACTATCAATGCTCGTCACTGCAGCCTTTGCCGTAGCCGCATCGTAGTCGGTTGACTGATCAATTACGCTACCAATCGAGTAATTGCCGCGGAGAACTGCGGACACGGTTACGAGCGACGCTTGCCAGTTGGTGGCGTAGTCGGCCTTGACCAGAGCCTCGGTTAAGTAGTGGTGTAGTACAGCACCACGACTGATCGCATAAACCTCATTAGCGCTCGTAAATTTAACCAGCACCGTGCCTGGATGAAGCGTCACATTTTTGCCAAGCGACAGCGTCGACATAAACGCCGAGCTGACGGTTTTGACGCCACTCCAGTTGCTATACCAAGTGTAGTACACGGCTTCGGTGGGGAAGGCGTGACGCTTGCCATCAGTACCTAGGTAATACACAGCGTGGCAATCATCGCTTTTTTTAACATTACTGCCGCAAGCCGTCTTAATCCTATCGCCAGCAGTAGCCTCGGCTGGAACGCCATAACCCGTTATCGCCACCGTGCGACTGGCTCCGAGAGTCGAATTTCCATCACCATCGGTGCAACTTACAGCTGCCTGCACTGCGCCATAGCCATCGGTACTGACGGTGTTGAAGGCGTAGTCAGTACTCCAAGTCGCATCCCAAGTATTACCCTGGTGCGTCAAATCGGCCACGCTGATATGATCCACCATCAAGCGGCACGACGTCACCAGCGCTTCACCTGTCGCCGACACTGTCACCTTCGTCGACACATTGGCCGTTGCCTTCGAAGTAGAAACCTGCGACACGGTCGGGCCGACGGTATCAATCTCGAAGGTCATTGAGCTGCTGTTACTGATGGCATTATGATTATCGTGGGCTCGCACGTAAAAAGTGTGCCAGCCGTTCGCTTGTGTCGGCAGAGTATAAGTAAAGACGTTGCCAATCCCGCTGTAACCGCCGGCATCTACGGCTGCGTCATACCAGGTCGCCCCGCTTGGCGCACTCCAGCTGAACGTCGGCGTGGTGTCGTTCGTATACTGGCCGGGGGAGATCGTCAGACTATTCGGTGCGCTAACGGAGGCAAAAGCCACACTTGGCACAGCGAACATCGCGAGGGCAAGTAGAAGTATTTTCATATACTGTAATGCTGAGCCAGTTCGCACCTGTTGTCAACCACGTCGTTCGCGAACGACGTGGTCAATTGTAAGTGGTCTACATTCAATGTATACATTGAATGTAGACCACTTATCCACAGAAAACACCAGAAAAAACAAACGTAACGCAGCAACCCTAAACACTAAACTCCAAGATCATCGGCAAGTGGTCGGACAAGGGGATGTCTGGCACCTCAAAACTCGTCACCTTCACGCCCGGCGACGTGAACGTGTAGTCGGCGAACTCTTGGTAACCCTCCGGCGTGTTGGCATACTGCGGCGAGAGCTTCCGGTGGTTACTGCCGCGGGTCGACTTGATGCCGTACTCCACCACCAAATTGCGGTATCCAGCTCGTTCCCACATTCTCACCGACTCCGTGTCCGGCATTAAATTAAAATCTCCTAGCACAATCTTCTCACCATCCTTATCCGCCAAAAAGTCGAGCACCTTCTGCGACTGCGCCAATCTCTTCGGCGAATCGCGCTTACTCCCTGGTTGCGAATTTCCATGCAAGGTCACAATCGTCACCCCGAAGCCCGGCTTAAGCCGGGCTTCGGGGTTCGGAGCTATAGTTACGTACACAGCATTATGGCCGAGCGTCTCAAAATCCTTGCCATCGTAACTATTGAACTCATTATAAATAAAAAAACTACCTTGCGCCTTCACCTCCAACCCCCTCTTATACAAAATCGCATTGCCCATCAACAGCTGTCCCTCATACTCCGTCGTCATGTCAAAATCCTCTTGCCCGGGCGCAAAAATACCGGCGAACCCAGGCAATGCTCGCCGCAACTCCTCCAAAAAATTTGCCCGTCCTTCATAGGGTAGGGAACTCATATCTTCGTTCGGATTACTCAGCACCTCCTGCAGACAAAACACATCCGTCGACGCCGCCTGCTCGTTACAAAACTTGATTAGCGCCGCAAACTCATGTCCGCGAAAAATATTGAGCGAAATTATTTTCATATTCTATTTACTGACAGCAGCTTCATTACGATCATCGTAAACCGTCTGGCTGACATTGGCTATCAACTCCTCCAAATCACTCACCATCTCGCCTCGTGTCATCACGCAAATCAAATACGGGTGAGCCTCGTAAACTATCCCACAGTCATGCAATTCATGCCCACTTTTGCCATTCTGCAGGGTCACCTTCGCCTCGCCAAACTTATGCGCAATTTTGACATCACTCGGTACACCAGCTCGCAAACCATCGGGGTACGTCACCCCGCTCAATAACTCGAGTGCTTTCTCTGACATGGTGTCACCCAAGTAACTCGCATTATAAAGCGTGCGGAAAAAACGTGAGTAAGACCTAGCTGACAACGTATACTGCTCGGTCATACTCGCTGGGATTGGCACTTGCAAATCACCAAAAATATCATCAAGCACAGCCGTATCGACGTAATTAGTTAACAGTACTTCCGCCCGATTATCCGAATAGGCGATCATGTAATGCAGCAGCTCGTCGACGGTGTACGTTTCTCCAACGTTCAGGCTCTTCTCTGGCGCAATATCTTGGGCCATATTCGGCGTCGGATCTGCTGCTACCTCAATCTCTTGTTTTAATATTTCTGGGTGCTGCTCCGCAATCTTTAGGTACGCCATTAGCAGCGGTACCTTAAACAAACTTGCCGGCCGGTAGGTTTCATCCAGATTGACCGCCGTCCACTGGCCGCTATCCAAGTCTCGAAAGTACATTGATGCCACGTCAACCTGTTCTTCCGCCTTAGCTGAGTTGATCAATGTCGTCACCTTGGTTTTGAGCGACGCCAGCTCCGGCGTCTCAACAGTTGCGCCAACATCACAGGCTACGAGGGGTTTTATGTAGCTGTAACTACTGTTCATATCTCGCAGCGTTTGACCACACAACACCGTACTAGAAAGCCGGTCGTTATCAGTCAACGCTGTCACGCCAAGCATCGCGCCAGCACCAAAGATGAAGGTTAGTGAATAAGGTAATATTGAGCGAAAACGAAGCATAATTGGCGGTAAATCAACTAAAACATAGTATCATAGTTCGCTAAATTTTTCGCCTAGTGTATGCTGTTGTCAAGACCGCTCCCATTACCACAGCTTATGCAATCCTTTGCGCCAGCGCTTGTCATAAAAGAATCGCGTTGTAAGGGATGCAGTAAACTACTATTTAAATTACACGAGGAAGACGCCGTTTACGAGACCAAATGCAATCGCTGTGGCCTCACAAATTCATTTAGGTCGGTAGTCATAGAAGATGTTGTCATAACCGATGCCACCGGTCGCATTAATTACGTTAACGGCTGGGCTTCCAGAATCGCCGACTGCAGTATAGGTAATTATATCGGCCAAGTGTTAATGCTCCCAAATTGGGCAGCGCTCACGGCCTCCCAACCAGATTTTCTCTCTGCTCTAAAAACTGCTACTCTCGAATCCGGTGGACAATGGTGCGTCATCGAGTCTGCTGATAAATATAAAATCAGTTTCAACTGCGGGGCCTACCTGTTGATAACTACTATCTACTCAGCCGAAAAAGTGCTACAATTTGTAGTATTCAACTTCCATCGTTTCCCAGAATTTTAGAATGCCTTTGAGCATCAGACTGATCACGAACTAATCGTGTGTCTATGATTAACTGTTCGGAGGACGCCATACACTCCCGCTTTCTCAAACTTCCTCTCGCTAGCCTGCTCATCGGCTTGTCGCTTTTTTCGCCGCTCATCGCTAGCGCGACTACCTATCTTCCAGGCGCCACTCTCGAACCAGACTGCGCTCCAGGTACTCCTGACTGTGGCGTCTCACCAATCGGCGACGCCCACACTGGCTCCGGCGCTCCAACCTCCACCACGCTTGCTACCGGTGCCCTCTACTTCGACACCGCTGGCGGCATTTTCTATGCCTACAACGGCACTGCTTGGGTGAGTGTTGGCAGTGGCACTACTATCTCAAGCCTCAACGGCCAGTCCGGCGCCTCCCAAACCTTTGCTATCGGTACCTCAGGCACGGACGCCGCCTGGAGTTCTGCCACCAACGTCCACACCCTTAACATCCCAGACGCCTCGCTCACCGCCCGCGGCTTAATCACTACCGGCACCCAAACGATCGCCGGCAATAAAACATTTTCAGGCAACACTATCTTGTCCGGCAATTTGTCTATCATTGGTGATTTCTCTACCCCACTTGGCACCGAATTAGTCACAACCGGCACGCAAAATGATGTCGCTATCAGTTCTGGTGGATTATTTAGATACAACGGTTTAGGCACCGCTGCCTTTTCTGGTTTTGCCGGCGGGACAGACGGTAAATTCATTAGAATAATTAATATTTCGGCTTCGAGCATATCTTTCGCTAACCAGGATGCAACTTCGGCCGCCGAAAACAGAATCATTACCACTACCGGCAATGCCATAACCATTACTACGAACGGTTCAATTGGCCTCCAATATGACGGAGCTGCACAGCGCTGGAGAGTAGTGAATGTACCAGCGAATGCCGCTTCCATTGCTGGCTTTGCTTACGAACAAAACGGTAACGGCTTTGGCGCCACAGCCGTCCTCGGTACCACCGACGCTAACGCCTTAAACCTTATTACTAGCGGTACAACCCGCTTCGCCCTCGCCGCCGGCGCCTCCACCCTAACCGGTACTGGCCCAACGACACTCTCCTCGACTGGCACTCTCGCGTTATCCTCTGCTGCCGCTTCAGCTATCGGTATCACCACCGGTACCACTGGCGCTCTCACCCTCGACTCTGGCACCACCGGCGGTGTCAATCTTGGTAACGGCGCGGCTTCAAAAATCATCACCATAGGTAACTCTACCGGCACTACGGCGCTGAACCTAAGCAGCGGCTCGGGCGGCATCTCGCTCGCCGGTAACGTCACTATCCCGAACGGCAATACCTTCTCAACCGGTACCGGCACCACCACCATCAAGTCCACCTCCATCTCTCTCACTGGCAACGACGCTATCCTAAACATGACGGGCACTGGCATCCTCGGCCTCAACACCACCACTAACCGCGCCATTACTACCGGTACTGGACTCGTGACTATTGGTGGCAGCGCTCAAACAAATGGTAACCTTACTATAGCCGGCAATCTCTACTTGCCCAAAGGCGCAGATTTCGCCACCTCCGGCACCGTTAATAACGTTGACTTTGGCGCTGGCTCGCAATTTCGTTATATTGGTACTCCCCCAACTATTATTACCGGTATCGCTGGCGGTTCAGATGGTCGCCTGATGACTCTTATCAACTCGGCCGGGGCTGGTGATTTAACACTCAAAAATGCGAATACTGGCTCCTTGGCGGAAAATAGGATAGAAACGGGTACAGCTTCAGATATGGTCATTCCTGAGGATTCCGCCGTTATCTTGCAATACGAAGATTATGGTACGGGTGAGAAGCACTGGCATTTATTAGCTCCACCATCTAACGTTGCCGCAGTAGCTTTAGCTGCCTTCTTGCAGGGCGGAAATTCCTTTGGTGCTACAGCCACGCTTGGTACCGACGATTTTTACAACTTAAATCTTAAAACAAACGGCGCTACAGCTTTAGCTCTCGATACCTCGGGCAACGCTAACTTAACCGGTGATCTTACTGTTACCGGCGGGGACATTGTAACTCCAGCAGCCACCGCCTTAAATATCACCACTGGCACCACTGGCATCCTCACCCTCGACTCTGGCACCACCGGCGCTATTAATATCGGCGCTTCATCGGTGGCTAAAATAATCACCATCGGTAACACTACGGGCGCTACGGCGGTGAATATCGACGCTGGTTCTGGCGGCATTAACTTCGACGGAAATACTACGTTTACGGATGGCAACAGTTTTACCTCTGGTAGCGGCGCCTTTCATGTAGTCGGTGATTACGCCACGCCAAAGGGCACCGATTATACGACGACTGGCGTACAAAACAATGTTAACATCGGTACTGGCTCGCTTATTCGCTATACTGGCGCGGGCACGGCCACCTTTACTGGTATTACTGGCGGCACCGATGGCCGACAGGTCCGTATCATGAACGCCTCGGCTTATACACTTTCCTTTACTAATGAGGATTCTGGCTCGACAGCAGCCAATCGTATTCTCACTTCGGCAGTGGGCGGCACGCTCAATATTCCTGCCGGAATATCTCCCACCTTCCAATACGACTCTGGCGCCTCGCGCTGGCGTTTAGTGGTGCTGCCAGCCTCTAGTGGCACCATTTCGGGCTTTGCCTACATCCAAGGTGGTAATGCCTTCGGCGTGGCCGCCAACCTTGGTACCACAGACGCGAACGCCCTAAACCTTAAAACCAATAATGTCACCGCCGTTTCCATCGACACCTCAAGTAACGCCAACTTCACTGGCGACATCACCGTCACTGGCGGCGACGTTGTTTCCCCAGCTGCTTCTGCTTTGAATATTACTACTGGAACTACTGGTGTCCTCACTCTCGATTCTGGAAGCACGGGAGCGGTGAATCTCGGTACTGGGGCAGCGGTCAAGACTATCTCTATTGGTAACACCGCTGGCGCTACGAGAGTTAATATCGATTCGGGTACCGCAGGAATTCATCTTCAGGCTGGTGGCTTTGGTTCTACTGGTAACGTAGTAATTGGCCCTGGTACCGGCTCGGCAACTCCAGACTTCTTCGTTCTTGACTCTAAGAACGACGACGCTACTGATCCCGCCGGCGGTGTTAATGGTGCCAGCTACTACAACACAACAAGCAATAAATTCCGCTGCTATGAAGGGGGCGGTTGGAAAGACTGCGACTCCACTGGAGGTACAACTACCTTGCAAACAGCCTACAATTCCAGTCCTGCCATTGTTACTTCCTCCTCTCACGATCTAGCTCTCACCCTCACTTCCGGCAACTTCACTGCCACTGGCGCTGGTGCCGTCAATCTTACGCCAACCACCGCCTCTAGCTTTACCTCTGGCGGCGCTCTTACCTTCACTGCTGGTGCCACTTCCACTTGGGGTACCACGGCGGGGGACTTAAAGTTGCAAATTGCTGGTACGAGCACTACCGGCAGCCTGCAAATTGGTGCGGGCGGTACTGGTTCCGCCACGCCAGACCTGGTCGTCCTCGACACTAAGTCAGCTGCCAGCGGCTCAGGCGATCCAACTGGCACCAAAGGAGCCACTTACTATAACATTGCGAGTGAAAAGTTCCGTTGTTTCGAAGGCACTGAATGGAAGGACTGCGACACCGGCGGGGGAGTCGGTGCGCAGAGCCTGAACGGTCAGTCCGGCGTTTCACAGTCTCTCGTTGTTGGCAATTCTGGCACAGACTTCAATATCGTCTCCGCTCTCGACGTTCACACCTTCAACATTCCCGACGCCGCTCTGACCGCTCGCGGTTTGGTCACCACTGGCACGCAAAGCTTCGAGGGCGCCAAAACCTTCAACAATAATCTCCTCGTGAACGGCGACACCACCATCGGCAACGCCACTGGCGACGCTCTCACCGTCAATGGCTCGGCCATCACCCTGGCAGGCAACAGCTCCGTGTTGAACATGACAGGTACTGGTACTTTAAGCCTCAACACCGTCACGAACCGCGCCATCACCACGGGTACTGGTCTCTTCACTACTGGCGGCGGCACCAAGATCAACGGCGATTTAACCTATACCGGAGCTCTCATCAACCCCCGCGGTGCTGACTTCTCTGTTGTCGGTTCTCAGAACAACCTCGAACTCGGTAGTGGTACCTGGTTCCGTTTTACCGGTGCTTCCCAGATCACAATTACGGGTATCGCGAGCCCCTCAGACGGTCGCCAGGTTCGCCTTACGAATGCTTCGTCGTCGAACATGGTCTTTGCTAACCAAGACGTTTCGTCGACCGATGTTAATCGCATTATTACCCCAGACGGTGGTAACCTCACCATTCCACCTAATGCGACGGCTACTTTCCAATACGACTCCGCTACCCAGCGCTGGCGCTTAGTTATTTTGCCAGCCTCTAGTGCCACTGTTGCCTCCTTTGCCTACATTCAGGGCGGTAATGCCTTCGGCGCCACAGCCACACTCGGCACTACGGACGCCTACGCCCTTAACCTCAAAACCAATAACGTCACCGCCCTTGCTCTCGACACTTCCGGCAACGGCAACCTAACAGGCGACCTCACGGTAACCGGTGGCGATATCTCCACTCCTGCCGCAACATCGCTGAACATGACGGCTGGTACTACTGGCGTCCTTACACTCGATACTGGTTCCACTGGCGCAATTAACATCGGTACCAATTCGAACGCGAAGATCCTCACTATCGGAAACACATCGGGAGCCACGGCAGTGCACGTCAATTCCGGTTCCGGCAACGTCCTCTTCACTTCCTCCACCACCACCTTCCAAACCGCCACAGCTACCAACGACAAGCTCGCTCTCGTCCCACACTCGGGCGCCGCTGCTTCCTTCACCGGTAACATCACTTCTGCTGATATCACAGTTGCCGACAAAACCTGGACTCTCCCTAACCTCACCGGCAACATTCTGCTCGACACCTCCACCTGTCCTTCCACCAGTTCCTTCGCCTGCGGAGCCGGCAACAACACTGGCGCCACTCTCACCCTTGGTACGACGGACGCTAACGCCATGATCCTGGAGACTGGTGGCGCTACTCGCTTCACCGTCGCAGCCGGTGCCGCAACTCTCACTGGTACTGGCACAACATCTGTCACCTCGACTGGGTCGCTTTCCCTATCTTCTGCTAATACTACCGCCGTGAACGTCACGACCGGCACCACCGGTGTTCTCACCCTCGACTCCGGCACCACTGGCGGCGTCAATCTTGGTACGGGTGCAACCTCAAAAACAGTCACAGTCGGTAATACGACCGGCACCTCAACCCTCAACCTCAATAGTGGTTCGGGCGGCATTGCGCTTGGCGGCAACACCACTATTTCCGGCGCCAATACCTTCGCTACCGGTTCCGGTACTACCACTATCAACTCCACGGCTATTACCTTGGCCGGTGCCAGTGCTGTCATGGATCTCACCAGCGGCACTCTTGGCCTCAACACCACCTCCAACCAGCCGATTAACACGGGTACTGGTCTCCTGAGCGTTGGCGGCGCCCTGTCAGTTACTGGTGCCCTGACGGTCTCTGACGGTTTTGCTACACCAAAGGGCGCTGACTTCGCTACTACCGGCACTGTTAATAATGTTGACTTTGGTAATGGCTCTCTCTTCCGCTACACAGGTATAAATAACGCCACTCTAACTGGTATTGCTAACGGTATTGACGGCAAGCGTATTAGTATCATGAACGTGTCTAGCTTTAACCTCATTATTGCCAACGAAAGCGCTAGTTCCACGGACATCAACCGCATTCTCACCACAAGCGGCGCCAACGTGACGATTCCGTCGCTTTCCACTGTCGGCTTGCAGTATGATGCTGCAGCGACCCGTTGGCGCGTGATTAATATCCCAGTCAGCTCAGCCTCTATTTCTGCTTACGGCTTCCTCCAGTCCGGCAATGCCTTTGGAGCCACAGCCGTTCTTGGTACCACGGACGCTAATGCCTTAAACCTCATTACGAGCGGCGCCACCCGTTTCACTATCGCCACCGGTTCACCAACTCTCACCGGCACCGGCTCCACTATCCACACATCCACCGGTAGCATGACAGTCTCATCGGCGGCCGGAGCTGTCCTAACCCTCGATTCTGGCACAACCGGCACGGTTAACCTTGGTACTGGTACGGCAGGGAAGACCATCAACATCGGCACTGACAACACCACCGCCGACATCATCGGCCTCGGTTCAGCCTTGGATACTCTGACTCTCACCGGCAATTCAAGCTCAACCATCGTTTTGAACGCTGTCACCATTAGCGCAGCTGAACTTGCTCGTTTGGACGGCCACGACGCTGCCTTGGTCGACACCAACGACGCCGTAGCCACAGCTATTACGGGCACTGGCGCTCTCGACGCCGGTTCAATTACCTCCGGCTTCGGCGCTATCGACACCGGTGCTGACAACATCACTACCACCGGCACGGTCTCTGCCAATAACTTCGATCGCTCAACCTCTGGCGCTCTCACCTTTGGCAACACCAACGCTACCTCAGCTTCCATCTGTAACTCAGCTGGTTGCGATACCGTTACCATCGGCACTAACGCCGACGCTGACACCATCACTATCGGTGATACCCTGGACTCCCTGTCATTTGCTTCAACTGGCTTAAACCTCACAATTGGTGGTGCCTTAACCGGCGTCGCTTCCATCGACACTATTGCTACCTCGGCTACCGCCCTTACCTTCGCTGGCGTTGGTGCAATTTCCTCGACAACGTCCTCCTCCATGACCGTCGACTCTGGCTCAACTGGCTCTCTTCTCCTCGGCACCGGCGTCGCTGCAAAGACAATAACCATCGGTAACGGTACGGACGATACGTTCTCTCTCAACTCCTCCGCCTTTGTGGTTTCGACCACGGGCGCCTTGACCGGCGTCACTTCCGTCGACACCATCGCTCACTCGGCAACTGCTATCACCTTCGCCGGCGCCGGTACCATCTCTTCAACGACTACCTCTGCCATCACTCTCGACTCTGGCTCTTCCGGCGACGTCAATGTCGGCACAGGTGCAACGGCCAAATCAGTTACCATCGGCAACGTCACTGGCGCCACTAGTCTCAACCTCAAGTCCGGTACCGGTAACATCCTCCTGACGGTCGACGGCACAGCCTCAAGTGGCATGGTCCGCATTGGTAATAGCGCCACGGCGACCCCAGACTTGCTTGTCCTCGACAACGGCACCGCAGATCCAACCGGTGTGAACGGTGGTATGTACTACAGCACCGGCACCAACAAACTTCGTTGTTACGAGAACGGTGCCTGGAAAGATTGTATTTCAACGGCAACTGGTGCTGGAACAGATATCCAGCACGCTGCGCTCTATGACACCAACGAGGCGTTAACGAACGTGCCGACCGGTGGTGCTCAGGTAACGCTCGGCACAGTCTCTGTCACGCCAACAACAGCCACTGGCGACATCTATGTCACGGGTTATGCTGAAGTACGAAGCGGTAACAACACCGATCAGCCCTTCCAGCTGGTGATTGAAACAACAGCTAATTGTACTGGTACTACAGTTGGAAACGCCGACGTAACTTACACTATTACCTCCGCCTCCAGTACAACGGTACATTTGGGCAATATTCGAATCTCTGGTATCGCTGTCGACGCAGGAGCCTCAGCTCACCCTTACTCTCTTTGTGGCGCGGTGACTTCTGGCGGCGGCGACACGGATGTATTGAACTGGGGCATTGAAGCCTTGGTTATAGACACCGGTGCTGACTTAGCAGAAAACTATACTTCCAATGACGCTAGTCTTGAAGCCGGCGACGTCGTTGCTTTGGACGGTAGCCTGCAAACCGGAGTCAAGAAGAGCTCTGGACTGGCTGACTCTGGTGTTATCGGCATTGTCTCTACCCGACCAGGGCAACTCATTGGTGGCGTCAGTCGCGAAGGTGTCCAGGTCTTGCCGGTCGCTCTAGTCGGTCGCGTTCCGGTCAAAGTGTCGGCTGAGAACGGTGCCATCGCCGTTGGTGACTACCTCGTTCCATCCTCAACTCCAGGTATTGCCATGAAAGCTAACGCAACAGGAACTGTTATTGGCCAAGCCATGTCGAGCTTCACCGGTAGCAGCCAGGGCATTGTCCTCGCCTTCGTCAAAAACTTTGCCCAAACTGGCGGTTCCGTTCTGCTTGGCAGTGTTTCCCCCGACGCCGCTGGTCTCACTGGCTTCATCACCACCATCCAAGCCGAAGCTGCTCACGACCCAATCGCCATTCTCACCGCCAAGATTGGTGGCGGTACGGAATTCCTAACTGACTTCGTAGCTGCTCGCGTCACTGCTATTCGTGGCTACTTCGACGAACTCTTCACCAAGAAAATCCACACGGATCAACTCTGCGTCAAGAAGTCGGACGGCACTGAAATCTGTGTCACCGGCGACCAGCTACAAAACGCCGTCGGTGGTACCGTCCAGAACGCTCCAGTCATCGCCCCAGCCCCAGTTGCTACTCCAGTCACTGTTGACGCCCCGGCCGTCGAACCTGTAAACCCTCCCCCAGCCATGGGGGAGACGGAGGGGGCTAGTACGAACTTGGCAGAGCCTACCGTCGACGTTACTCCCGCCGAGCCTTCGGCCGAATCAAGTACCTCGCCAGAGACAGCTCCCGCTCCCGAGGCTAGTGCGTCGGCAGCCGAAGCACCAGCCTCTGAGCCAAGTCAAAGCTCAGCTTTGACCGCAAACCCAACAAGCGAGCTGAGCTCGCCAGCCTCCGAACCGGCCTCCGCACCTACTCCAGATGGTGTATAATGTTTCTAGTTATAATCCGTAATTAATGTTTATGAGTATTGTCCGTCATCTCCGTTCCGGTTCCGCTATAGTAGCCCACGCCATGAGTCCAAAACGCTTCATTTTAACGCTAATTTTCCTGGTTGCTGTAGCTGGCGTCGCCGGTTCCGTTTACTTCCACCAGCGCTACCAGGAGCTTAAAGAACATCCAAACGCTGCCGCCGAAGCAGAGAGCTCTAAAATTGTCGAGGCTATCGGTAAGCTCATCGAACTTCCAGTCGACGAAGCGCCATCGGTCGTCACTATCGTCGACACCACAAAATTGAGTGACCAACCATTCTTCAAAACTGCTCAGAACGGCGATATTCTCCTCGCCTACGTCAACTCCAAGGAGGCTATTCTTTACCGCCCATCAACCAATAAAATAATCCAGGTCGCCAGCATTAACGTCACGCCAAATTCCGCCGACGTCGCTGCCGACTCGGCCAAGCAAGCCGCCGATACTACAACTACTGACACCACCACACCAAGCACCGACACGTCAGGTCAGTAGTCATTATGCGCCGAGGCTTTGCCATTCTTTTTCTAGCAGGCTTGGGGCTTACCCCCTTGTCTGCTTTAGCCATGTCTGGCAGTGTTCTCGACGCCCATAAATACGCCTGGAGTAATAACACTGGCTACATTAATTTTGACAACGTTACTATTACCGACAGTTTACTGACTGGCTACGCCTGGTCCACTAATAAAGGCTGGATAAAATTCAATCCAGCCCTAGGCGGCGTTACTAACGACGGTCGCGGCAATCTTAGCGGCTCAGCTTGGGGCGAACAGCTCGGTTGGATTGACTTTAGTCACGTTCGCATCGATAACAACGGCCAATTCACCGGTACTGCTACCGGCGACCTCATTGGCACCCTTACTTTCATTTGCCCAACTTACTGCGATGTTGCTACTGACTGGCTTTATACCTTCAGTAACAACGGCCCTGGAGCGTTATCGGGATCTGGCGGCTATCCACAGCCAGATACCACGCCCACTACCACGCCAGCACCCACGCCTATCAAAACTATCGATCAACCGCTTGTTGTGCCGCCAGTGGACACTGGTGTTCTTGTCGTCAACACGCCAGTCGGACCAGCCGTGATTAACGTGCCACCCGTCCGTGCCGCCAATCCATACACCTACATCATCACCCCCAAACCACTGGTCGACGTCGGCCCCGCCGCTGCTCTTCCTGAGAGCGCCGCGCTAGTTAGCGGTCATGCCTTTGAGGTTATCATCCAAGACTCCGCTGGTGCGCCAGTTGAAGTTGTCCAACCTTCCATTACCATCACTCTACCGATCGACAGCACGCTCACGCAAAACCGCACTCTCGGCGTCTACTATTTCAATCCCACCAATCAAGTTTGGGTGCTCATTCCCGACGCTGTCTTTGACCCAACTCAAGCCTCGTTCCAAACTAACACGCCCGGCACCTTTGCTATCTTTGGCCAAGCACCGGCCGCTCCTGGTCAACCAGCTGTCATCACACCACCAGTTGAGATTACTAACCGCGTTACGTCAGGCGTTATTCCAACTGTAACTACCACAGTGCCAGTTATCACTCCAGTTTCAGCTCCTAAACCACTAACCAGCCTAATAACTGCCATCATCGCCCTCCAAAACATTCTACCTCTAATTATCCGCGGTACTGCTGTGGTTAGTGGGGCGGCCCTTATTGTCGCTTTATTGCGCTTTCCAAGCTCTGGTTACAATCTGTGGTTGAGACTCTTTAGGCTTTTTAGTCGGGGCAAATACGGAAAGAATCCGTTGCTCAGAAGGAGATAGGTTTTCGTCTTACGGCTCGGCCGCGGCTCTCGGGTCGCCGTCGCTCCCCGAGGCCTGGCCACCAGCTCGCGCTGCTCGTTGGTACTCGCAGATCGCTCCGCTGTTCTCGCCTCGGCGCAGGCCAAACTGTTGGCCTGCTTCCGTCCCATCAAAAAAATCCAGCCGAAGCTAGATTTTTTTGGCGGGACGGACGAGGCTCGAACTCGCAACTTCTGCCGTGACAGGGCAGTGCTCTAACCAATTGAACTACCGTCCCAGGTAATTACTAACGGGGCTAGTGTAGCAATTAGTGTCGAATAATGCAAGATGTCGCCGTCTGCCCATTTTTGGCTAATTTAACTCTCCCTCTTGCCGTGTAACAACATCTCCACGGCGTGTTCCATGCTCCCAGCCGCCGTCACTTCACCACCATTCACAAAGTAAATTTCGTCAGCATTCTCAATAGTATTCAAGCGGTGGGCGATGATCACGCGAGCCGTCGTGGCTGGCAATTTGGCCAGGATTTCTTCCAACATCTGCTCCGTCACGGTGTCGATGTTGGCTGTCGCCTCGTCGAGAATCAGCAGTTCTGGCTCTCGGAGCACGGCTCGCATGAAGGCAATCAACTGCTTCTGACCGAGCGAGAGGGAATCGCCCGAAGTTTCTACCTTGGCCTCCAAACCGCCGTCAAAGCGCGCCAGCAAACCTTCTAGGCCTTTATTCTCGAGCACCATGCCGAGCTGCGCACTCGACAACTCGCGGTAACCAACATTGCCGTACAAAATATTTTCCCGCACGGTACCAGAGAACAACATCGGTTCCTGCAGAATAAAACCAATCTTCCGCGAGCGCTCAGCCGGTGTAAACGTCCGAATATCGCGGCCATGCAAATAAACCGTACCTTCAGTCGGGTCATACAACCGGGCCATGAGCGAAGCCGTAGTCGTCTTTCCACCACCAGTTGGGCCAACCAAGGCATACGTCTTACCCGGCTCCAGACTCAAGTTGATATTGCGTAGCACTCGTTGTTCCGGCGTGTAGCCAAAGGACACATTCTTAAACTCCAATATTGCCGAGCCCGGCACTTCATCGTTTGCCGCCAATGGCAACACCACCATCTCATTTTTCATCTGCAAAATTGCGGCAATGCGGTCCCAACCAGCCAAGGCCGTCTGGAACGTCGCCCACAATGATGCGAGCTGTCGTAACGGGTTGTAGAAGCTGGTGACGTAGGACAGGAAGCTAATCAACAAACCGAGCGTAAAGTCGCCTTGCGTAATTAAGTAGACGCCATAAGCCAGCACAATCAACTGCGCAATGTTGGCGGACAAGCCAAAGATTGGCGTAAACACGTTGTTGGCAATACCAGCGCCCAAAGCCGCATCGTAATTCTCATTGTTAGCTGTGGCAAAGCGTTGACGGAAGAAGTCGCGGCGATTAAAAGCGACGACCACTTTAAAGTTATTCAAACTCTCGCTGACTTCGGCTGACAAGTCTCCAGTCGACGTTAACGAAGTAGCATTCGATTTTTTAATCCACGGCGACAGCAAACGCGTCATGATCAGTAATGCTGCTGCTGGCGCCAAAGCCGCCAAACCTAACTTCCAGTTAATCACGAGCAAACAGACGCCAGCACCGCACATAATAAAAATGCTGCCAATAAACTGGACAAGTGTTCGTGAAAAGAATTGGTTTAGCTGATCTGTATCATTATTGATGCGTGATATAAGGTCGCCCGCTTTATTCGCATTGAAGAAAGCGACTGGCAACTCTTGCAACTTCTCGAAAATGCTACTGCGCAAACGGAATAGCACACGCTGGCCGACGCCACCCATAAACCTAGTCTGTGCATAGCTCGTCAACAGGCCGACCAAGTACAAGCCAAGGAGAATGCTAGCAAACGCCAGCACGCCGCTAAATTGCTTGGTGACAATGTAAGTGTCGACAATGTGGGCAATCAAGAGCGGTGCCACTAGGGTAATTGCCGAGTTGGCCAGCGTCGCGAGTCCAGCATAGCCCAAAATACTGCGCTCGCCGCCGAGCATCGGCCACAAACTTTTCACCGCTTGCCAAGTGGAAGCATTCTTCTTATTTTTTTCGTCTTTAAGCGCGTAGTTCATAGGTATTGGTTGAACGCTGAGAATCGAAGATTTGCACGTATTCTGGGCTACTCGTCAGCAACTCTTGGTGTGTTCCCTTGGCTAGAATTTCACCTTCCATCAGCAAGATAATCTGGTCGTAATGTTCCACTGGTGCAATCTTCTGCGTAATCGAGATAAGTGTCAGGCCAGGATAATTCTTAGCCACATTGGCCAAAATCTTGCGCTCCGTCTGAGCGTCAACACGGGCTGTGAAGTCGTCCAAGAACAAGATCTTCGGGTTGAGTGCCAAAGCTCGAGCCAACATAATACGTTGCTTCTGACCGCCCGAGAGGGAACTACCGCGTTCTGAAACCATGGTCTCCAAGCCCTGCGGCAAAGCCTGAATGAAGTCGTCCAACTCCGCCGTTTGGATAGCTTTTTGCAAGGATTCGTCGGTCACTGTTTTGCTAAAGGCGATGTTCTCGCGCACCGTGGTATTGAACAGCACGCTGTCCTGAAAGACCAAACCAATTTGCGGGTAGAACGACGCTCGCTCATACTCGGCTAATTGATGACCATCATAAGCAACCTCACCACTCTTGGCCGTAATCAAGCCCGTCATCACGTTCAGTAATTGCGTCTTACCAGCCGCTGTTGGTCCAATAATCGCCGTCTTGGTACCGGGCATAATCGTAAACGAAGCATTATCAAGCGCCATGCGTTCGCCATACTGCACGCTGACATTCTTGACTTCAATCAAGCCAGTCAGCGGCTCCGCTATCGTACCAGCGTCAACTTCATCTGGCGACTCAGTAATTTCGCGAATACGCACATAGCTCGCGTCGGCCTGCGCGATGATGTTGCTCATAAAGCCGAGCACCAACACCGGGAAGATGAGAATCGCAATATAGCTGGTGAACGCGGCGAAGTCACCGAGCGTCAAGCTGCCCTTCGTGACGTAGTAACCACCGAGCGTCACCACCGCTAAAGTACCCAAGCTCGACACGAAAGTAATGACCGGAATCATGAAAGAGAACAGTTTAAGAATACCGACGCCGATGTCGCGTGCCTCAGCGTTGGCCGCCTTAAACTTCACGTCTTCAAAACTGCGGGAGTCGAGTACTCGAATCAGCGCCGCACCCAAAATACTTTCGCCAATAACTTTATTCAGCCAGTCAATCACTTCGCGACTCTTTTTAAACAAGGTACGAACTTTGCGCAAAATCACAAAGAACGTCCCGCCGATAATCGGAATAATCGTCAGTACTACCAAGGCCAAGCGCCAGTCAATACTCAGCAAAATAATCGCGCCACCAATAATAATGACGACGGAGGAAGCGATGGAAACGACCGCCTGCGCTACGAACATCTTGATTGCATCGATATCGGACGTGATATTCGTCAGCAACGTCGCCGCTTTCTTATCCTCAATAAACCGATAGCTCTGCCGGGAAATCTTGCTCACTAATTGTATCCGTAAATCTCTGGCGACTTTTTCGGATGCGAAAGTCTGCACGATACTTTGCAAATAAGTGAAAATAAAAATACCTAAGCTGAAGGCCGTGAACTGTATAATTAAATTTGGAGTACTCAGGCTGCCGCGCATGAAGCTATCAATCACGCCGCTCACCAGCTTTGGTAAAAACAATGTCAACACATTGGCTACTAGTGCCAATAGAATCAAACCAGCAATCATTTTGCGGTATGGCCCAAGCAGACTGAAGACGGAAGGTTTTTTTACTTGTTCATTCATAGATACGCACCATCTTACCATTATAAATGTGAAGATGACCACCGCTCGCGCGATGGTCATCCACGGTGTAGCCGAGAGCTTCGGCTACGGGTCACGGGGTGGTCGTCACCGCGGCTGACAGTCGCCGTCCTGCAGCACCAGGCAGCGGGCCTGGATGTTGGTGCCGCAGTTGATCCGCGTATCGGCGTTGATGTCGGCGTAGGTGCCAAGCAACGTCGTCCAGTTGGTGTTGACGCCGACCTGGTCGATGCAGTCGTTGAGGTGGACTACATGTAGGCTGCCATCATTCAGCACCTCGACGACGTCACCCCAGCGGGTCTGCGGATCGGTCGGCGCGTACACCTCCTTGATCTCGTACGTCTCCCGTCCGTTCTTCGAGGTATCGACGCCTTCGAAGTACCGATGGAGGACATGCTTGTCGACCGGCGCTGTTGGTGCAGTCGGCGGCTGGGGAGCGGGGGTCGTGTCGGCGAACAGGCTGTTGTAGCCGCTGATGATCTTCTCGCGCACCAGGTCGGGCGTTATGCCAACGACCACGATAGTTGAGATGGTGGCCAGGCCTGCTGCCAGACCCAGGATATTGCGGAGGGTATGGTTCATGTCTTCTCCTTTGAGAAGTCCCAAGTCAGGCGGACATCGCCTCGACTGGACCGAACAATATAGCAAAAATCAGCAAAATAGTCAATTTGCCGTATCCGCACAACAAAAAAAGACGAAGCCTCTCAGCCCCGTCTTTCTCTAAATCCTCAATTATTTGCTAGCAGCGACTACCTTGCCAAAAATGGTTGGGTGCTTTTCGGCGAGCACAGCCATGACTTTGCGGTCGATGGTGATGTTGGCCTTCTTAAGCATGTCGATGAAACGTGAGTAGGACAGGCCGTATTCACGCACAGCGGCGTTGATTTTGATGGTCCACAAGTTGCGGAAAGTGCGCTTCTTGGCGCGGCGATCGCGGAAAGCGTAGACACCAGCCTTCAACATGGCCGGGCGGGCCAAACGGATCTTATTCTTACGACCCCACTTGTAACCCTTAACACGAGCTAAGAGGTTGCTGCGGCGTTTTGTATGTTGTGTACCTCGTTTTACGCGTGGCATAGGGCTTATTTAACGTGATTATGGTAGGGGAGAAGGGCAGAAATACCCTTGCGGACGGTGCGGGTCAAAGTCACGTCAGTGCGCTTGTTGCGGGTTACTTTACCCGGTTCGCGTGAGTTGAAGTGGCTTTGGCCGGCCTTACGCTTCTTCATTTTACCAGTTTTGGTAATAGCGATGCGCTTGGCTGAGGCTTTATGAGTCTTAAGGGCCATAAATGTATTGGGAATAGAATGGGCGAAGTCTATGTTATTTATGTAATTTGGTCAAGCACCAATTAGGAGTTACGCGCCAAAATCATGTGAATCTTACCGTCCTGGTTCTTGAGTGGGGACTCCACCTTCACGTCGTAGCTTTCTTTTAACTTAGCAACGAAGGCGTCAAACACCTCTTTCGCCTTGTCAAAGTGGGCTCGTTCGCGACCACGGAGAATCATTTCCGCCTTAATCTTGTCGCCCTTCTCAAAGAATTTCTTGCCTTGCTCGACGCGGATGTCCAAGTCGCCGACACCAATTCTCATCGTGAGGCGGATACCCTTGGTCTCCACCTCCTTACTCTGGGCGCGCTGTTTGCGGGCTTCCTTTTCCTTCTGGTATTTAAAGTGGCTGGCGTCGGCGAACTTACACACCGGTGGTTCGGCCTTTGGCGACACCTCAATCAAGTCGAGGCCACGCTCAGCTGCCAGGGCCACAGCCTTAGCCACGGTCAAAATGCCAAGCGGCACACCGTTTTCGTCCACCACGCGTACCTCTGGGACGTCAATTTTCATGTTGACGCGGTACTCGGCGACGTTATATTTGGGTTTTCGTTGACGATGACGGTGTATGCGCATGGCTTCGGGGTTGCCTCGAATAAATATATCTCGCCATTACAGTAGCATAATTGGGCTAATAATTCAAGTGTTTGCCCAACTTTTACCCACAACCCAGGCCAAAACGGCCCTAAAATCATTCTTATAGTTGACCAATCGTCAGCCGCCAGGCAACATGGCATCCGTGCCAGTCCTGTGACTCCTCGATGATTCTCATATCATAGGCCAAGAGAAGGCGACACTCTTAGCCGGCAGGATTTGCACCCTCTTCTCAACCCTCTAACCGAGACGCGCCTCACCTGGGGCCCGTCTCGCTTCTTTTTTAATCTCGTTTATACACGCTCGGATGACGTCCGATGTCGATCAGTTTTACTGACTGGTCGTCTTGCACCTCAAATTTGACTCGATAATCACCGGTCACTGAAAACGATCTTAAGCCGAGCAGATTACCAGTCAGTGGATGGTTCTCTAAAACTCGATCAAACGGATTCTGCCTGAACATTTCAATCCGAACTTCAAATCTCGCCTGTATCTTGGTCGGTAATTTGGCAAAACTTTTATCAAAGACCTTCGTAGAAAATATCCGCACACTACTTTCTTAAATGCTTCATTAAGGCTTTAGTAGTGGTAAACGGTCCGCTTACTTCGTCTTCAGCAGCGATTCGCAATAAGCGAATCTCCTCGGCCACCGTTAAACCATTAGCAGTCACCACCGCTAGCTCACTATTCATCTCCTTTGTCAGCAACATTTTAATATAAGCTGACGTGTTAATACCTTTATTCGCCGCCAAAGTCTGCAGAGTATCACGAAACTTCACGTCAGTCTTGAACGATACGGTTGGCATAAAAGTATATTTAGTCTTACTAAGTATACTTTAATCTCTATAGCCTAGTCAATCAACTAATCCTTAAAATTCTCCACGAAATACTTCAGCACCGGCAACTGAACAGGGAATACGCTTTCTGGCTTCTCCTCGACGATAGCTCTTAACTCTTCAAGCGACACCCACCGTGGGTCCCTCGCCTCGCTTTCTTGAATCTTAACCTCACCAGTCACCTCGCACAGAAAAACAAAACCTATCCACGGTAAACCATTATTAGTTGCCAGCACTTGTTGGCAAATATAAGGTTTAAAAGCAAAGGCCTGATCATTAGCTCTCGGTTCAACGATTTCCCCGTGATAATCATCCACCAACCGCACAACATCCAAATTTGTCTCCTCTTTGATCTCTCGCCGCAAAGTCTCGTAAACATTCTCGTAGGGTTCGATTGCTCCTGCTGGAATCTCGAGCATTCAAGAATAGGTTGGACTCACTAACGGCTTCCATCTTGTTTGTAGGTAAATTTGCGTCGACCCTTCTTCTTTGCGTATAAGTATCGCAGAAATGATTGCTCTTGGTTGTTCGTCGGTCATATTATTAAAAGAAACCTGTAATCAAGATTTTTTAATGTTGCCTCAATCTGCACCTTAAGCTGAGCTTTACCGTTGCCACCCTTTAAACATTCTTCGCGACGTTTAGCCTCTTGTTCGGTCAGGTAAGCTTCATGATATATGAGCTTCAGCGGTCGACGATATTTGTGGCCGTCACCTCTCCAGCTTCATGGAGAGCGAATCTATGCTGGATATCTTTCGTATAACCAACATAAAGCATGCCGTCTTTTTGGCTAAATAAAACATAGGTGAAAAACATACTTTTGTATTATAATACAAAACCAGCCGTCCCAGAATATTCAGGGCGACTGGCGTTGTTTGCCGAATTGAGCTCGACAGAGCGTAGGTGGCCAGCTCAGCTGGCTCACCCTCGCTGAGCCAATGTTATTTGTTGTCGAGTCAGGAAAGCTGAGCTTTCCTCGCATACCGACAACCGAGCTCAGCTCGGGTGGATCTGGTGGGAGTTGAACCCACGTCTGACAGGCATAATCGCAGAGCTTGTTACAAGCATGTCTAAGCTTAATGTTCATGCCGTGGCTAAAAGCTTAGCCAAATACCACGGACCATGTTCCTATCCAACGGTTGCGGCTTAGTGATAGGAGAACTAAGCAACCGAGCTAATCTTTATAACACGCGGATCCCAAAGGTTAGCACTTCGGGGCGCATGGGTGACACGCTTACGCGGTGACCAAGGAGAGTGAAGGAGCAGCGGCGAAGACTTTCGCGGCTGAGGCCTTTACCCATGAGAAGGTGTTGGCATTTCTCGATTGCCTCAGGTGGTGACGCAGTCTGAGACATCTGCGGCTTGACTCTTTTGACCATGGTCCCGCCATCGAAACCGGGCAGACCCTAATCTTCTTTCATACGTTGACGAATCTCGCGGTCGAGGTCCTTTGCCTTGATGGAATCACGCTTTTCGTAAGCGTGTTTCCCGCGGGCGAGGGCGAACTCGAGCTTCACAAGATTCCCTTTAGTATATACCGAAACAGGCACAATAGTCAACCTTTCTGCCTCATTTTTACCGCGAAGTTTATTGATTTCTTTGCGGTTTACTAGCACCTTCCGGTCCTGCGTCGGACTGTAGCCAAGTTGGACGCCAGCCGCGGCATACGGCCCAATGTGCATGCCATGAATAATCAGCTCGCCACCTTTACGGCTGTTCTTCACGTCGAGGAACGCGCCCTTCAGGTTGACGTGACCCATTTTAGCCGCCTTCACTTCGGCTCCCGTCAACACTAAACCACCCTCGAATTTATCGAGTAAGGTGAAGTCGTAGAGCGCTCGGGCATTTTTAGCGAGTTGTGGCATAGGTCTTTTGTTGTGCTATACTAGCAGCAATATGGCAGCTCGAAAAGAGATGAAAATAATCACTATCTCAACCGGTACCTTGCTGCGGGCAGTTCTCATCGTTCTCGCCCTCGGCGTGCTCTACTTAATTCGCGACATCGTCGGCCTCTTTTTGGTGGCCGTCCTCATCTCCGTGCTCATCGATCCGTTAGCTGACAAACTGCAACGCGTCGGCCTGCCTCGTGGTTTCGCCGTGGCTCTCATTTACTTGGTCGGTATCGCTGCCTTGGTGGGCATTCTCATTCTCATGGTGCCACCGCTCATCAGCGAATTCAGTCAGCTCATGGTCACCTTCGCCCCCTTGCTCGAGCATTCACCATTTGCTGGCATCGATAAGATTTTTACCAGCAGCTCCTTCTCGCAGGGCTTCGGGACCATTGCCAGCACCATTCAACAAGCCGGTCTGCTTCGCTCCATCCCGCAACTCGCCGGCCTCGCCACCGGTGCCTTTGGTGGCATTCTCGGTATCTTCGTCATTCTCGTGCTCGCTTACTACATGGTGGCCCAGGAGAACATCCTCCGTCGCGGCATTGCCCAGCTTGCCCCCGCCGAGTATCAACCCTTTGTCAGCCAACTCTTCAATAAACTACGCGATAAGTTGGGCTACTGGCTCCGTGGTCAACTGCTCATCATGTTCGTTATTGGTCTCCTCGACTTTATCGCCCTCTCCGTTCTCGGCATTCCTTACGCTCTCGTCCTGGCCCTCTTTGCCGCCTTGGTGGAAGTCGTCCCATTCATTGGGCCTAACGTTTCCGTTCTCCCGGCCATCGTCATCGCCTTCTCAGTTTCCCCGGTTCACGCCATTCTTGTTACCGCCGCCTACTTTGTCATTCAGCAAATTGAAAGCAACTTCCTAGCCCCAAAAATCATGCAAAAAGCCACCGGTCTCAATCCTATCGTCGTCATCCTGGCTATCCTGATTGGTTTCGAGCTGGGTGGCACGCTTGGCTTGCAGGGGAGCTTCATTGGTGCTTTACTCGCCATTCCAGTCGCGATGATCTGTTCGGTCTTTATTAACGAAGTCTTCCGTAATCCGTCAGTAAACGAATAATATGGATTCATCCTATCCTCACAGCCATCGCAGTTGGTTTCCCTTTATTCTCATGGGCTTGTCCTTAGCCTTGCTGGCAATTATCTTTGTCGTCCGCAGTAATAACGACCAAGCTGCCAAACTCAAGGCCGTCACGGACGCAGAATCACAGGCCGCCGCTAACGTACCAACTAACGCTGAGTACGAAGCCGGTGTAAAAGCCGTTCTCGCCACTTACGACACCGACCAGAACGCTAGCGCCGCTTATACCTCGCTCATCGCTATGACTGTGCCACAGGTCAGCTATCAAGCTGGCCACCTCGATCTCGTTATTGCTTTTGCGCAATTGCAGTCTGGCGACGCTCCAGCAGGGAAGACGCATCTCAACCTGGCTCGCTCTACTTACGCCTGGCTAAAATAATCGTTTGTGATTCTTCTCCATCGTCTAACTCCTTTTGCTCTTGCTAGCGTGTTAGCCGCTGGTTTTGCTACGCTTATTTTAGCTCCTCGTTCACTTCTCGTTGCCGTCCTTTTGCTCTTCGTTATCGCCCCGTTACTCCTAGCGCGTCTCCTTTTGTGGGACTTCAAACGCCCGGCTTTCTGGGTTTTCTTGGGCGTCCCGATGTTCATGGTCGCTTCGGCTTTCCTCTTCTTCCTCTTCTTGGAGTCCGACGCCGGTAAGTGGCTACTCGCTCTCAGCGTTGTTGTCTCGGTCGGTCTGTACGCCGAAAATCTCTTCACTTTCTATCATTTACCGAGCGCCTACCAGGCCTATTCCTTGGAATATCTATCTTTGGTCATTGCTATCGCTAGCGGCTTCTTCTTTACCGCCGGTGCCAACGGTGCGCACCTCTTCTTGCCGGACTATGTGCCACTCTGGATGCCGACGATTATTGTTTTCATCGCCACGTTCTTATCCACGCTGGCTATGTTCTGGGTGAGTAAAGTTGGTTTTGAAACTGGTCGACGTTATGCCTTTGGTGGCGCCTTACTCATGACAGAACTCTTCGTCGCCCTCAGCTTTTTACCGACCAGCTTCGTTACCAACGCGGGAGCTTACGCTATCTTCCTTTACGTTTACTTGGGTCTCATGCGCGCGCACGTGCTCGAGAAACTCTCCAAACAAGTCGTCCGTCGCTACGCGCTGACCGCCGCCCTGCTCCTCGCTATAATTTTCCTTAGCGCCAAGTGGTTATGATCTCTCGTACTCATCGCTTATTTGTCCTCGGCCTCACTGTCGCCCTATTTGCTGGCGCTTCGGCTGGCCTGGTGGCCACGGTTTTACTTAATTCCAGTCTCGACGACTACGCTGCTAGTCTCTTTCAAGGCCGGTCACCCAGTGGCCCAACTACGCCACGAGTCAATTTGACTAGCGAGGACAGTGCTCGCGCCGCAGTTCGGGCTGTCGCCGCTGACAGCGTCGTGCTAATCACCAAGGCCAGCCTTGATACTCGTCAGCCGAGTGCTCTTATTAACAGCAGTGTAGCCCTAGGTTACGGTGTTGTGGTTAGTACTGACGGCTGGGTTTTGCTACGCGGCACCACCCTTGCGGACGTCAAAAAAACCTTGCCAAGCGTCGACCTCTGGATCGCTGGCGTTCGTTATACCCCCACCCAAATTGTGGCAGATACTTTAACCGACGCTGTGCTACTAAAAGTAGACGCTAGCAAGTTGGTTCCAGTCGCTTTTGCCGCGAGTGAGAGCACGGTTGCCGGAACCGCAGTTTGGGGCGCCACGAACGCTAATGCTTTACTAACTACCACGGTCACTAATACCCGTCACAGCACCGGCCTGGTAGGGAAGGCGGAGGCATTTGTTTACGACTGGCAACTTGCCGCCACGGAGACCATGTCGCTGCCAGTCTTTGACGGCCACGGCAGTTTGCTGGCACTCACGAACGGGGACACCGCCTTGCCGCTATTTGCGGTCGAAACTTTTGTGCGTAACACCATTCGGAGCGGCCAGCCAGACCACGCCGGTTTTGGTGCTTACGTCCTGGACCTCGAGTCAGCCCTGAACCTCGACCCCGCCCTGCGCCAGGGTCAAACGCACGGCGCGCTCATTATCGCTCCAACAATTACTACCTCGGCCATTGCTAAATCCTCACCAGTTAGCTTGGCTGGCTTAGCAGTGGGGGACATCGTGACCGAAGTCGACGCTAGTCAGGTGGATCACACTCATACTTTAGCCGAGCTCCTCGCCCTTTATCTCCCGGGCGAAACCGTCAGTATCACCTACGTTCATAACGGCACTACGCAGACCACCACCGTCACCTTAGTCGACGCCGCCAGTTTGCTATATTAATTATATGAGCACCTCTTCCTCATCTTTTTACCCCTTGCTTCGCAACTGGCGCACGCTCGCCTTTGCTGGTGCTTTTGGCTTGGTGGTGGCCATCCTGGTCTCCTTCATTCAGCCGCTTGAATATTCCTCCACCACCCGTCTGCTCATCACTCAGGAACTCGGAGCGGTCGACGCCTACACCGCTAGCCGCAGCGCGGAGAGCATCGCCGACTCACTCGTCCAGGTGGCCTACACCTCCACCTTCTACGACAAAGTCATGGCCTCGGGGTATCCTGTTGACGAAAGCTATTTCTCCAAGGACGACATTACCAGACGTAAACAATGGACTGACGCCGTATCCGTCAGCGTTTCTCGGACTAGTGGTTTATTGACTGTCGTGGCCTATCACCCGGACGTCACCCAAGCAGAAAACCTGGCCCGCGCCGTGGCTTATGTCCTCAGCACGCAAGGCTGGACGTACACTTCCGGCGGCAACATCGCCGTGCAAATCGTCGACGATCCACTCGATTCCCGCTATCCCGTCCGCCCCAACCTCCCAGTTAACGGCCTTTCTGGCCTAGTTCTGGGCCTCTTGGCCGGTGCTGGTTACACCCTCCTGCAAACCGAACGCCTCCGTCGCCGTCACCAAGTTTTCCATACGGACGATAATTCTGGCTAACTTTTTACGCTAGCCTGAGCCCTTTAATGAGTGAGCGACTAATAAACTTTTTAGCAGCTGAAAGGCCAAGTAGCGAGGGGCAGGCCAAAGTCTTTTAGTCGGGTGACGCGAGCCAGGTCCCCTGCCGGGCGCGCAACGCAGTGAGCACCTGGGAGGGTGGCCAAGCGGCAGGACCCGACGAACTTCGTTACCCCGAGCCTTGGCCGAAGCAGCTATTGACCTCTTCTTTAACCATGGTAAGCTGCCACTGTCGTCAACAAATCGATCCCTTACTGGGACCCACTGGAACGGTTCTGCTGCCTCCTCCTCAGCGCAACTCGTCACCTATGGGTCTTAGCGAGAGATCGATTTTTCTTTATTTTTACTGCCATTTTTGCATTTTTAGGCCTTTTACCCTTGACACCTTGCCGTATTTTTGCTATATTTCTCGGTTCATTGAAAACTCTGTCTAGTCTGGTTTCTGGCTTTGGCCGGGGCAATCCTCAAGTTTGACGTCGCCTTGACGCCGGTCTCGAGGATTTCCCCTCGCCATTTCCCCAAACCTGCAGACTGGAGTTTTCAATGATCACCCTCATCGCCCTGACCCTCGCCTTCGCCAACCCCACTGCGGCTGGTGAAGCGCCGCCCACCGACACCTGCCCCGAGGAGCTCAACGCCGCCAACAAGCGGAACGGCGAGCTCACCACGCGGCTGGAGGAGTGCGAGCAGAAGCTGGAGGCAGCCAAGGCCACGACCCCCAAGACGGCTCCGGCCGTTCGGGTCGCGCCCAAGGCCAAGCCCCAGCCCGCTCCCGCACCCGCCGCCGACGACACCAACCCCCCGCCCACGGACCTCCGTCCCGGCGACGACGAGGACGCGGAAGACGAGGAGATCGACCATCTCTTCGACAGTCCGCCGCCAGTCGCCGCCCCCAACAACTACGTCCTCGTCGCTCCCAACCCCGGCCCGCTGGTCATGCAAGTGGCCATCGACTTCCCGCAGGAGCGGCGAACCCGTGCCCCGAAGGTCTGTCATCAGCCCAAGGACACGGACGAGGACGAGGTCCCCGAGAACTCCACGCCTGCGCCGGTTTCGACTGGCAATGCGCGTGCCGAGTTCCTGGTTGGAGTGATGGGTGGAGTCAGCTACGCCGGTGAGTCCATCAAGTCCGCCGATCACACGGTCGTCGGCGGTGGACTCGAGGTGCCTCTCAGTGCATCGGCCGGCTTCCTCCTCACGGAGAAGAACGGTCTGGTCATCGGGGGTCTCCTGCACGGTGGAGCTGAGCCGGTGTCGCAAGGCAGCAACGCCGGGTTCGACTTCCTGCTCGGTGGCAGCCTCGGCTGGGCGCAGGTGATGGTGGGCTTCGGCCCGTCCTTCACCGCCTACCAGTCGTGGGACGGTCAGATGGGGGCCTCGCTGGAAGGCGGGGAAGCCAAGCTGATCGGCCTCGTGCCACTCGGAGATGCGCGCTTCGGTGCGGACATCTTCCTGGCCGCTGGGGCCAAGGGCGGTGCGCTCATGACAAGCGACTCTGCGCAGCTCGGCTGGGGCGTCCATCCCTCGCTCGAGGGTGGGGTCACCATCCACTTTGCCACCAAGCGCGTGACCGAGTCTGAGGAGTAGTCCTCGCGGTCTCTCGGGAGTCCGGCGGCAGTAGCAATACTGTCGCCGGCTCCCACCCCTCTCAACTCTGTCTACACAAACGCCGTTTTCCTAAACGACTTTTCTGTAGCCATGGTTCCTCTAAAGAACCTACGGCGAACGTCAATTTCGGCGTCCCCCTCTCAACCCTCGCCCATCCGGGCACCAGTCAACAACACAGGAGCAAGAAAACAATGCGCAACAACATCAACCCCCTGGCTTCGGCCTTCCTCGGTCTCTTCCTCACGACCAGCCCCGTGATGGTGGTTTCCACCCTCACCGGCTGCAGCGAGCAGCGAGACGCCGCGACCGACGTCCCCATCGTGTCCGGCGCGGACAACGGCGTGAATGTCAGCAGCTTCACCGAGGAGAACTGCTTCCAGGACATGGAGCCCCTCGGCTACGCCTCCACCATCGGCATGCCGACGACCATGTTCCACTACGCCGAGGCCGACGCCTGCTACGCCGGCCTCAACTCCAAGGGCGAGTCGGACGACTTGAACCGTCCCGGCAACCTCTGCGCCGAGGTCGAAGGCGTCAAGATCGCGGAGACCGGCGTCACCTACGTGCTGACCGAGCTCGATCCAGGCGTGGACCTCTCCGACTCCTGGTACCAGGGCAACTGGTACAACCAGGCGGACAAGACCTGCGACCCGAGCGACAAGGGCAGCTCGTGCTGGGCCACCACCCAGAACTGCCAGCCGTCGAAGTGGATCAGCACCTACCTCGACACCGAGGGCGTGCTGCAGGCCAACTTCAGCGCGCTGTCCACGCAGGACGGGCTGATCGGCAAGGGCGACTTGGCCAACTAGGGGATTAGCCACCCCTCTCGGTGGGAGTCGGCGGACGCGCAAGCGTTCGTCGGCTCCCAACCCGACCCTCTCTCAACTCTGTCTACACAAACGCCGTTTTGCTAAACGACCTTTCTGTAGCCATGGTTCCTCCAAAGAACCTACGGCGAACGTCACTTCCGGCGTCCCCTCACAACCCTCGCCCATCCGGGCACCAGTCAACAGCACAAGGAGTATCAAAATGCACAACATCCCTTACCTCGCGGTTTCCGCGATCATCGCCCTCGCCACGTTCACCGGCTGCACGTACGACAAGTCGAACACCACGATCACCGAGATCGCGGACACCGGCAGCGCCACGACCAACGTCCCGCTGACGACCGACAACTCGGACGGCACGGACACGGACACGGACACCGGCGACACCGACACCACGACCACCACGGACTGGTACTCGGATCTCGACGGCGACGGCCAGGGCAGCATCACCTCGCACATCACCGGCAACAAGCCGAGCGAGTCGAGCGGCAACTGGATCAGCGTCGGCGGCGACTGCGACGACAGCGACCCGGAGACCTTCCTCGGCGCCGCCCCGCTCGACAACCCGGCGCTCTGCCTGCAGGACGACGACGGTGACGACTACGGCGCCAAGTCCCCGGACGTCTCGGGCGTGGTCAACGGCACGGACTGCAACGACGCGAATGCTGGCACCCACCCCGGGGCGGCGGACACGGCGGGCGACGGCGTGGACCAGAACTGCGATGGTGCGGACACGGCGGCCTCGGCCTCCTATACGTACTACCAGGACAGCGACATCGACGGCTATGGTGCGCTGGCCAACTGGACGACGACGGCTTCGGCCACCGCGCCCACGGGCTACGTGACCAACTCGACGGACTGCCTCGACACGGACGCGACGGTTCACCCCGGCGCGACCGAGATCGTGGGCAACGGCAAGGACGACGACTGCAACACAGCCACGTCCGACACCGCGTCGAGCTCGAGCACGGCCCACACGCTCTGCTTCAAGGGCGTGGACGCCAACGTCGGCACGGTCGAGGTGTTCGTCATGGGCAACTCGTTCGTGGACGCCACCTACTGGCCGGCGGGGGATTGGTCAACGCTCTCGACCGCTTCCACCAACCAGTTCGTCACTGTCACCGGCACCACCGAGGTGTGCGGCACCTGGACCAGCTCCGGGTTGAGCCACGGCGCCACGTTCAAGCAGAACGGCTACGGTCCGTACAGCGGAGCTCTCCGTTGGGTCGTCCAGGCCGCGAGCTCGCCGGTGGATGTCGTGACCCTCACCAAGTTCGATGGTGTCGCGCCCATGAGCCCGATCCTCTCGGGCAACGACGAGGTGCACACCGTGCCCTAGCCCTTCTCCCGGGCCATGCGGAACGGGGATCGGAGCTACGAAGCTCCGGTCCCCCGACCTCCCAAGTTCTTTGCTACTAACGATTACAAGAAGAGACTCTATAACTGAGTAACATTGCTCCGAGCATGTTATTCAACCGTGGAGTCTCTTTTGTATTTTCATTTTCTCTACCCCGCCACCCCGCTACGCTCCCACCCCGCCTTTACAATTTAGCTATATTCCGCTACGGTTAGCCAGCTACTAGCCCTTTAACAGTCAACAACCAAACTGTCAGCCAAGCGCTGATACGGAGCACCCCATGATCACCTCCCTCGCCCTTTTCGGCCTCGCTTGCACCGACGTCCTCGTCAAGTACAACAGTCAGTGCCAAGGTCCGCACGACACCTGGGCCGGGTGCGACACGGCCGTCGACACCGGCGACACGGATTCGCCGCCTGACTCGGATACCGACACGGCCAAGGACTCGGACTCCGACTCCAGCGACAGCCACGAGTCGGACACGGACACGGATTCGGATTCATCGGGTGATACCGACGCCGACACGGACACCGATGCTGACACTGATACGGATGCCGATGCGGATACGGATTCCGACACCGACACTGACAGCGACAGCGATTCCGATACGGACACGGACAGCGATACCGACACTGACACCGCCAAGGATACCAGCATCGATACCGCGCCAGACACGGACACCGCTGTCCCAATCGACACGTCGGACACTGGCGTTCCGGTCGACACCGCCAAAGATACGAGCGGCGACACCGGTCCCACAGACACTGGCACGTTGCCCATCGATGCCGACGGCGACGGCTACTTCAGCCCAAGCGACTGCGACGACACCGACGGCACCATTTTCCCTGGTGCGGTGGAGCTCTGCGATTTCGTCGACAACGACTGTAGCGGCATGGCCGATGACGGCGACTACGACGGCGACGGTCACACGGTCTGCGACGACTGCGACGACGCCAACCCCTACGAATTCTTCGGCGGGGTGGAAGTCTGCGACGGTTTCGACAACGATTGCGACGGCCTGGTGGACAACAACGCCACGGACGCCTACAGCTGGTACCTCGACCTGGACGGCGACAGCTATGGCGACCCAGCCACAATTCTCCTCGACTGCGGCGTGCCCTCGGGCTACATCACAGACGATCAGGATTGCGACGACGGCAACGCTGCCATCAACCCGGCCGCCACGGAGAACCCCTACACCGTGACGGACGAGACCTGCGACGACTTGTCCATGAACGACGGGACCGTGTACACCGCCAGCACCGGTGGCACCCTCGTCTTCACGGGCGAGAACCAGTTCAGCAACGCAAATTTCGCGGACACGTCGGACTTCGCTGGTTGGACGTTGGAGGTGACGCCCGACTGCACCGCGGTTAGCGGCATCGACGACTCCTATGGCCACGTGGCGTCTTCGGACTTCACCTCAACCATCGGCGGCGTCGCCAACGGGCTCGGCTTTCCAGGTACAGCTGGCATCTGTGATCCGGCCGCTGTCTGCTATCGGTCAGCAACCGTGGCCATGTCGGTTGGGGACGACTACGCTCTGGCTTTCGACGAGGACAATAGCTACAGCTTTGGACTTTCTCAGCGGGTGTATTTGGCCAGCGACTACGATGCTGGTCTCGCACCCTTATATCCCAACAGTGCTCCAGCAGGCACCGATCAGCAGATCGTGACGTGGACCCAGGCTTCCCAGACGACCGATGCTTGGATCATTTGCTCTGGTGGGACAGATTTCGACGACACTCTCGTCTTCTCCCACGTCTACTCCTCCCAGGCCACCGTCACCCCGTAGTACACCACGTCGGTCGCGACCGACTGTGGCTGGCCGCCTTTTTCACCCTCTAACCGGGGTTGGGAAGGCGGCCTCCTTCTTTTTTAGGCTAATTTCAGCCAAAGCTGAGCTTTGGCCGCAAACCAACAATCCAGCTGAGCTGGACAAAACCCCCAATATTTGCTATACTTTCCGGTCGGCTACCCAGCCGAGCACGGGTTCTAAACCCATGCGTTTCCTCCGTTTTTAGCTCTTTTCAGTCAACGTCAACAACCCCCAGCCCTCACGGGCAAAGGAGCAACCATGCTCATCTTCTTCCTCACCGCCTGTTCCGGCGGCGTCACCTCACCCATCGACACCGGCAACGTCGAATGCGGCCATGGCACCCATCTTCTCGATGGCGAGTGCGTGGCCAACGACGACACGGCCGCGGACGACACCAACTCCGACTCCACGGACACCAACGTGGACACGGACACCGGCGCCCAGGTCACCACCTACTGGTACCTCGACAACGACGAGGACGGTTGGGCCGGTTCGGGAACCAAGCTCCCCTATGACCCGGGCAGCGAGTTCTACATCGCTGTCACGGACGCCAGTACGTACACCTTCGACTGCAACGACTACGACGCGGCCATCAACCCGGGCGCCATGGAGATCCTCGACGACGGCGTCGATGAGAACTGTGACGGCTACGACAGCCAGGCGACGTGGTACGCGGATGTGGACGGCGACGGTGCCGGTGATTCGGAGAACTGGATCATGGGCACGGCAGCGGACATCGCACTCTACCCGGGCAACTGGGTGGACAACGCGAGCGACTGCGACGACACGGACCCAAGCGTCACGAGCGGCTGGATCTTCTACGCGGACGTCGATCTCGACGGCTACGGGGACATCTACGCCACCACGGACGAGAAGGCCTGCACCGCGCCGGACGGCTACGTCGATGACGCCAGCGACTGCGACGACACGAGCGCCGCCATCAACCCGGCGGCAAGCGAGATCTGCGACGGGTTCGACGACGACTGCGATGGCAGCGTCCCGAGCGACGAGCAGGACTCCGACGGCGACGGCCTCTCCACCTGCGCGGGCGACTGCGTGGACACCAACAACTTCATCAACCCCAGCGCGAGTGAGATCTGCGATGGGCTGGACAACGACTGCAACGGCACGGTCGACGTCGGCGCCACGGACGCCACCAACTGGTTCTACGACGCAGACCTCGACGGTTACGGCAACGTGACCGCCATCGTCAGCCAGTGTGACCAGCCGGCGGGCTACGTGAGCAACAACACCGACTGCAACGACGCGAGCTCCGGGGTCAACCCGAGTGCGAGCGAAGTCTGTGACGGTGTGGACAATGACTGTGACGAGTTGGTGGACGACGCCGACGCCTCGGTCAACGGGCAGAGCGTGTGGTTCCAGGACGCTGACGGCGACGAGTACGGCAACGTGGGTTCGCCCAAGTTGTCCTGCTCCCAGCCTTCCGGCTACGTCAGCGACGACAACGACTGTGACGACGCCGTGGCTACCACTTACCCTGGTGCTCCCACCGTCTGCGCGGCCGGCGTCGATGCCAACTGCGACGGCAGTGACGACTCGGTGGACGGCGACGGCGACGGTGTGCTCTCCTGCGACGGAGACTGCAACGATGCCAACGCCACCATCTACCCCGGCGCGAGCGAGTACTGCAACGACGTGGACGACGACTGCGACGGCAGCGTGGACGAGAGCGCGGCCGACGCCAGCACCTGGTACCAGGACGCGGACAGCGACAGCTTCGGCAACGAGGCGGTCAACGTCAGCCAGTGTGACCAGCCCGCGGGCTACGTCAGCGATGCAACGGACTGCGACGACGCGAGCAATGGGATCAACCCCGGCGCGAGCGAAGTCTGCAACGACATCGACGACGACTGCGACGGCTTGACCGATGACGCTGACCCCAGCATCACCGGCCAGACCACCTGGTACTACGACGGCGATGGCGACACCTACGGGAACGCCAGCGACAACGTGACCACGTGCGACCAGCCGGCTGCGGACAGCCACGGCAAGTTCTACGTCCCGGACGGCACGGACATCGATGACGCCGACAAGAACGTCCACTAGGGGTAACGCCCCTAAACCTTCGCGCGCAGACATCCCTCATTCGGGAAGTCTGCGCGCGATTCATTTTTTATGGTAAAATAATCGTGTGCAGAATCTCCGCGACATTTATCATCTGTCGGAAGAGCGAACACGCTTCGCTGTTTTTGGTTTAATCGGTTTACTCCTCGTCGGCCTGGCTGGCATTGTTTGGTTCTCGCCCACGTTGACGTTGGCTCTCATGGCCGCGCTCATCATTATCTTCGTCAGTTTCGTTAGGCCAACTTGGACGCTCTACGGCCTCATGCTTTACCTCCCGTTTGAACCGTTCATTCTCAAGTGGGTACCAGACAACATTTACGTTTACGCCCGCTATTCCTCGGAGCTAATCGTCTATCTCCTTGTCGCCGTAGTTCTCTGGAAGCTCGTGTCGGGTGCACAAAAATGGCGCCGCACACCAATCGATCTCATCTTCGGCCTCTTCTGCTTTCTCTTGCTGGCCAGCACTTTACTCAACCTCCACGATCCGCTCACTTCCATGCTCGGCCTCCGTCAAATCCTGCGTTTCGTTCTTCTGTATTTCATCACCGTTCAACTCCAGCCGAGCGCCAAGTTCATCAAAATCGCCATCGCCTCACTCCTCGCGATCGTCATGTTACAAACCGCCCTCGGTTACGGCCAGGCCATCGTCGGCGACAAACTCGACAGCTTCTTATTGCCAAGCGAACACCGCGAACTCGGCGCCTTGCAACTCACCGCTGGCACCGTCGAATTCTGGGACCCGGGTCAACGCGTCTTCGGCACCATGGGTCGCTACGATCAGCTTGGCACCTTCATGGCCCTCGTCTTGTTGCTACTCGTCGCCTGGCTCTACGAACATCGTGACGCCGCCATCCCCCGGCGTTACTGGCTAGCTCTCACTGTCGCCCTCCCAATTCTAGCTCTCACTTATTCTCGTTCCGCCTGGTTCGGTTTTGTCCTCGGCTTTCTCTTCATTGCCATCTGGGCCAAGCGCGACAGTCGAGTCATGCGGGGCAGTGCTATCGTCGTTGGCCTACTCGCCGTTTATCTCGCAGTGACGGGTCTCGCCGTCAATTCTCTCATCGACGTTCCTGGTCAAACTTTTGCCAATCGTTTTTTCGAAACTTTCTCCGCGGAGCGCTGGACCGGCGAATACTTCGGCCTCGGTCGCGTTTACTGGTTTGCTAAAACTGTCACCACCGTTGTCCCCTCATCACCGCTCTTCGGCTTCGGGCCGGCCAGCTACGGCGGGGGAGCAGTCGCCGCGGTGGCCGACACTCGCGTTTACGACAATCTCGCGTTACCCTTCGGCGTCTACGGCACAGAAGGCTACATTGACAACAACTGGTTCAGCCTCTGGGGCGAAACTGGCACCCTCGGCCTCGTGGCTTACGTCGCCATGTACGTGACTCTTTTCCTCCTCTGCCTCAAGTTCTGGCGTCGGGCCACCTCCGCTGAAGACAAAGCCCTCGCCCTCGGTGTCGCCGCTGTCATGTTGGCCGTCGCTCTCAACGCTTTCCTCGCCACCTTCTTGGAAGCCCGCACCCTCGCCCCGTACCTCTGGATCCTCGCCGGTTTCGTCACTGTCCGCGCTGACCTCACGAGCCGACATTCAACGGTAAGAGCCTGAGCCTTGTAGGAGTGAGCGACTGGCAGGGTGGTCCTCTGACGACGCTAGCCTCGGCCCTGCGCCACCGCCCGAGTCAGACGAGGTGAGACGGGTGGTGCGGTTGACGAGGTGCAGCTAGGAAGAGGATCACCTTGTCAGTTGCAAGCGACGAGCTACTAACTTACAACCCTCCCCCAGCCATGGGGGAGTAAGGAGGGGGCCATTATGAAAATTCTCCAAGTCCACAAATACTTTCACGAACGCGATGGTGCCGGCCGCTACATGCTCGGCCTCATGCGTTTGCTAGAAGGCGCCGGTCACACGGTCGCTCCGTTCGCCATGCAAGGCCCGGATAATTTGCCGACGCCCTGGAGTAAATATTTCATTTCCCATTTGGACACCTCGCGCGTCACTTTCGGCTTTAATGCTTTCAAGCAATTCACCCGCGCCATCTGGTCGCACCAAGCCGCTAAGAAAATGGACGCCATCCTCCACGCTTTCGAGCCCGACGTCGTCCATGTTCACAATATCTACACCCATCTTTCTCCGTCCGTCATCGCCGTCGCCAAACGTCGCGGCGTACCCGTCGTCATGACCGTCCACGACTACGCTCTACTTTCAGCCGATTACGCACTCTGGGACGTTAGCCGGCCTTTGCCATTCGCTATTCCCAGCTTTTGGACGACGCTAAAAACTCGTTTCATCAAACACTCTTACCTCGCGACCGGCGTCAACGAGGCCATTCTCCGCCTCCATCGCCTGCTCAAGCTTTACGACGGCAGTATCGATCATTACCTTGCTCCGTCCGAGGCTATCAAACGCGCCCTCTTGCTCCTCGGTGTTCACGAGTCGCGCATCACCGTGGCCTATCCGCCCATCAGCATTCCAGCGCGCAGCGTCCGGAAAGATAAAGGATATATATCATTTGTAGGTCGCCTCGAGCGTTACAAAGGCGTGGAAACCCTCATCGCCGCCATGGAATCCAAGCGTCTAGCCAAAACCCAACTGCGCATCATTGGCACTGGCCCCGACGAGGCTCGTCTCAAAAACCTCGCCAAGGGCATGACTAACGTCACTTTCGTCGGTTTTGTGAGCGGCGCAGCCCTCTGGGCCGAATACGCTGGCGCTCGGGTCAGCGTCGTACCAAGCCTCTGGTACGAGCCATTTGGTCTCGTCGCCCTCGAAGCCATGGCGCGCGGCGTACCGGTTATTGTCAGTAATCGCGGCGGTTTGCCGGAGATTGTGGAGGACGGTGTCAGCGGCCTCATCTATAAAGCTGCGGAAGCGGGGGACTTGGCACTCAAGCTCTCACTAGTCATCGACAACCCCAAACTAGCCAAAACCCTCAGCACTGGCGCCAAAAAACGCGCCAAAGCCCTAGGAAACCCACAAAAACACCTCAAAACCGTCCTTGCTGTCTACACCGCTGCCTGTGGATAACTTCTGGTTTTTGCATTGACCAAAGCCCGTTTTTGGGCTAAGGTACTCAGTTATGCAAATTGCCATGATAGGACAAAAAGGAGTTCCGAGCGCTTACGGCGGTATCGAAACTCACGTCACCGAACTCGCGACCCGCTTGGTCCGCGAAGGCTTTGCTGTGGTCGCTTACGGCCGTAATTGGTACAGCGCCAAAGCTGCCAACGACCGCTACAACGGCGTCCGTCTTATCCTCTTGCCATCCCTCCATACCAAGCATTTGGACGCCATTTCTCACACTTTGCTGGCCACCTTGCACGCCTGTTTTATTGTCCGTCCTGACATCTATCACTTCCACGGCGTCGGTCCGTCCCTCTTGTCCTGGATTCCCAAAATCCTTGCGCCAAAGGCTCGCGTCATCGCCACCCTTCACTGTCTTGACCGTCAGCATAGCAAGTGGAACGTCGTTGCTCGCCTCATGCTCAAACTAGGTGAAAAAGCCTGTCTCACCTTCGCTGACGACTGCATTGTGGTCAGCCGCACCCTCCAAAAGTACACCGCTGCCGAATACGGTCTCCCTTCCACCTACATTCCAAACGGCATCACCCCACGTCGCACCACGGCCGACATCTTGCTCTTGAATCCTTTCAACTTGCAATCCTACCACTACGTCGCCATGGTTTCTCGTTTGGTGCCACACAAGGGCGCTCACACTCTCATCGACGCCTGGCAAAAAGCTCGCGTCTTGAATCCGGCTGTCATGCGTGATCTCAAGTTGGCCATCGTCGGCGACTCGGCTTTCACGGACAGCTACGTCAAGTCTCTCAAAGTTCAAGCCATCAACGATCCGTCCATCATCTTCACCGGCTACCAACAGGGCGAGACGCTCGAAGCCATCTTCACCGGCGCGCGCTTTACCATCAACCCAAGTACTAGCGAAGGCTTGCCCATCGCTGTCCTCGAAGCCATGAGTTACGGTAAAGCCGTTATCGCCAGTGACATTCCAGCCCACCTGGAAATTGTCGCGGACTACGGTGTGCCATTTGCCACCGGCAACGTGGACGACCTCGCTCAAAAAATTGTCGACTTAGCTAGCGACCCCATGCAGGCTGCCTCTCTCGGCCACTTGGCTCGCACCTTCGTCGAGCAGGACTACAACTGGGACGACCTCGCTCTCCAAACGGTCGCTCTCTACAGTAAACCCCAACTCGCCGCCGCCGCTATCCTTGCCACCGAATAACGAAATCGAGTCTCACCCGAGACTCGATTTTGTATTTTTAGACTCAGACTGGGGTCAGGTCGTCGATCGTCTGGTTTTTTTCAAACCGTGACATTTTGCCACGGTTTAGTTGAAGCCTGTATCAGTTGTCCGATATTTTCGGACAACTCATGCGTCTGTGGATAACCAGGTTGCGTCCCCCCCCCTCTACTCTATGCTTCTCATATAATTTCTTCATTGACGATATATGGGCATCGATAATCGTGATTCTAAT
Organism: Candidatus Uhrbacteria bacterium; assembly: GCA_903848275.1. Taxonomy (GTDB): domain Bacteria; phylum Patescibacteriota; class Patescibacteriia; order UBA9934; family UBA9934; genus UBA11707. The sequence goes on from CAINGB010000010.1 coordinate 45,478, forward strand.
AAGGGCGAGGGTAATATTGATTTCGCACAAGGCTCAAAACCATGGTTATTTAAAAATGAAGGACGAATTTTAGCAAAAATCGCAGCAATCCGTGGTGAAGAAACAAAAAAATTTAATAAATATAACGAAGATGCTGTTAGTCATTATAATAAACTAACTCCGGAACTTAGAACGCAATTCGGACATGGGGACCAACCACCAGTTCCTCTAGAATCAAAAATGACTGATGAACAGCTACGTGAACAGGCAATAGTTGAAATTTGCCGTGATGAAGACCGCGAGGCATATGTAGCTTCTGGAGAGCCTATGCGTTTAGCAGATCAGTCAGTCCAAGAGTCATCATTGACTAAAAATTTATCCGACGAGGATCAAAAACCTATAATAGAAAAAGTTGCAGCCTTATTGAGTAAAAGACCTTTATCTGACCCCGGGCATCCAATGACGAAGGGCGGTGATAGTTATAGGTATGATAGAATAATGGAAAGTTATAATTATCTAATCGGGCAAGCAATTAAGGAATTGAAAACCGAAACCAGTTAAAAATAGTGTATGCCTTCCCCCGACGAGCAAAATCATGCCGAGGCTGCAGCCGCCGACAAATTCAACGCCGAGCAGGCCGCCCGTCGCCAAGCTCTCATCGACGCCAAAACTGCCGCCATCCACCAGCAAAGTCCAGAGTTATCGCCAGCCATTGCCACCCAAACAGCTATCAAAGAAGCCGACGCCAATCAGCCTATTGAAGGTTCGGTTAAATTTAAAGTGGGCGGAATAAAATTACGCCAATACGAAATTCGCGGTGAATCTCCGGAGGTCATGGCTAAGTGGAAGGGCGAAGTCACGGCTGTACTCGACAGCTTAAAAGACGCCATTGCTACTGGTGATTTCGCTAAACTTGTTGAAGTCTCTCAAGAGAAAATTCATACCGATGACATCAAAAAAGGTCTCGCCAAACTCGAATTACAGTCAGCAGAAACGGGCATTCCAGTCGACGAGGAAGCGCAAAAACTGCTAGCTATCGGTCTCTGGATCCAGCGCGAACAGGGTGGCAAGTGGAAGTCGGGTGTTGTCGAACTAAAAACCGCTGGTCGCATTCTCACCGGCAGCTCACAATTAGCCGACGCTTTAAGTCCAGAGAATGATCCAAGCTGTCTCGAAATCTCTCACCTCGTGCAGGCCATGGCTCGCGAACTGGGCATCAAGGGTCAAATCAAAACCGTCCCACGTCTCGGCGTCGACCATCGCTATTTCGCTGCCGACTCGGGCAAAATCATGGACTACTGGTGGTTACGTAACACCGGCGGCGTCGCTCTTAACGAACAGGCTTTCAAAGATGCCCAACTAGACGCTAAAACTCAAAGTAAGAATCGACTGGGGTCAGGTCGTTGATTGTCGGTTTTTGCATTTTATAAGCTCATTCTTCACCACCTTCTCCGCCACCAAATCCGGCAATCTCCCCGCCGGTATTTTCAGTTCCGCGAGTACTGGCAAATCCTCGACGCTAATATTGCCGCTAAACACCTCACCCAAAAACTTCATGCCACCCGCTCGGTGCGCCGCCTGCACCGCCATAAAACCGCTACGGTAAACATGGTCGCGGTAAAAGCCGAGGCCAGCCTTATTCGGCGCCGTAATCCCGCGGTAAGCCCGCACGCACAA
>CAINGB010000011.1 GCA_903848275.1 Candidatus Uhrbacteria bacterium
TAGCAGTTGTCGCTCCAACTACGCTGTAAGTCATGCTCGCAACAATTTCCGAGAAAGTTGCAGTCACGACAGCATTTTTTAAGACACCGACAGCCCCATTTACCGGAGAAAGAGTCATCAAAACTGGAGCCGCACCATCAACGCCTGACGCATTTGTTGCTGCGTTGGCCATTTGCGTGGTGTCACCGCTATCACAGATAGAAAAATTAGTGGTACAGTCTAGCACCGCCGTATATGTAACAGTTGGCGTAATAGATGTATTGCCGGACGTACAACCCGTCAAACCACTTAGCACAATAGAGGTCGTGCCAGCACTATTAATGCTTGTAGTTGCTGAGAGAGAACAGCCGTTACTCAAAGTTAAACTAGTAAAACCATCCCCAGCACCACTGTCGTCCTGTACTACAGATGTGCCACTCAAAGTAATAGTTATCTGATCAATCGTTCCGTCGTTATTGGTATCAGAAGTTTGCGCCACCGTCATCGTTGGTGCTGCCGCAAAGGCTGACGACGTCATGAGGAAGAACACAAACGCGGCTGTGATAGTAGCCAAGACGTAAGTTAACAGTTTGGCCTGTCTGAGGACCAGACGAAGAGAGTGAGTACTTTCTAACATAGAAGTAAAGAGATTTATTAATTGAGTATATTATACTCCTTAATAAACATCCTCGCCCAACAATCAAGAAAGTTATCAACAGCCGACTGTCCAATATTTTACATCGTCAGGCCTTTTTCCATTTCGATAAACTCCACGACCATCCAAGACAAGCTTTCCGCGCATCACCTCAGCAATCCCAGCCAAACCCAATTTCGCAAACTCCGGCCATTCAGTACAAATAAGCAATGCATCCGCCTCTTTCACAGCCGCTACTGGCGAATCCGCGAACTCCAACTGTGGCAGCAATGTCGCCGCATTCTTTTGCGCTGTCGGGTCATAGGCAATCACTTCTGCCCCATCAGCCAGTAACTTTTCCACAATTTGTAACGACGGCGCACTTCGCACGTCATCCGTCCCTGGTTTAAACGCCAAACCCCACACAGCAATTCTCTTACCAGCTCGTTCTGGCATGAACTCGACGAGTTTTGTGTACAAAATCTGCCGCTGCGCTTCATTCACTGCCTGCACGGCTGGCAAAATCTTAAATTCGTAGCCCACGTCCTGCCCAGTCGCAATCAATGCGGCCGTATCCTTAGGAATACAACCACCGCCATAACCAATCCCAGCATTCAGAAAAGCTGGTCCAATCCGCTTATCGAGTCCCATGCTCGCCGCAATATCATCGACGTTGGCGCCAACCTTCTCACACAAATTCGCAATTTCATTAATAAAACTGATCTTTGTCGCCAAAAAAGCATTCGCCGCGCACTTCGCTAACTCCGCACTAGCTCGCGACATAATCACTTTCGGCACGCCAGCCGCAATAAACGAAGCATTGACCGACTCCATTTGCCCAATCGCCCAAGCGTCGTCGGAGCCAATAATCAACCGGCTCGGATTCGCCGTATCTCGCACTGCAGTCCCCTGACTCAAGAACTCGGGGTTAGAAACTACAGAAAAAAAGGGGTCAGGTCGGGAATCGGGAATTTTACGATTTTTAAGCTCATTATTAATTATTTCTTCACATTTTACCGCCGTCCCCACCGGCACCGTCGATTTATTAACTAACACCGTCGGCTTCGTGATTGCCCGACCAAACGTTCTTGCTACCTCGTAAATCATGGCACAATCAGCCCGTCCGTCCTCACCAAGTGGCGTCCCCACGCAACAAAATACTATCTCTGCCTCTGCTATCGCGCTCAACGAATCCGTCGAAAACTCCAATCTTCCAGCCCTTACCCCCGCCGCCACCAACTCCGGCAACCCCACCTCACTAATCGGCATCACCCCTTTCTTCAACCCCTCAATCCGTGCCTCATGAATGTCTACACAAATCACCTCATGTCCCCTGCTCGCAAAATCAGCGCCACTCACCAAACCAACATAACCCGTGCCAATGATCGCAATCTTCATAAATAATATTATGGGTTGGTAGTTAGTAGTCGGTAGTTGGTAGATTAAACTTTTTAGCCAGATGGAGGCCTTTAAGAGCGAGCAACTGCCATATCTCCTATGACGACGCCAACCTCGGCCCTGCCACGTCGGTCGCGACCGACGTGGCCTGCGCCAGCGCCCGAGTCAGACGAGGTGAGACGGCTGGTGCGGTTGACGAGGCGCCGCTAGGAATAGGAGATTGGCAGTTGCAAGCGACGAGCCTTGGCCGTACAGAAGATTGCTTCGCTGACGCTCGCAAAGACGAAGATGACTATCGATCAATTCATTTGGTAAAAGTCCCCTGTAACTGTTGATTACTGCTCGGCGCGGCATTCCCGTCCCTAGCTTCTCTCGTAACCAATATTTTGTCGAATTCACCCAAATCAGGCCTGGCCAACGCATCCGTCACACTCCACACCAAGCCCCACGCTCCGTCCTCCCGCGGGTAAAACTCTCCCAGTGAAAAGAAATCGGTTAAACCAGGTTTAATATACCAAGCCTCATACGCCTCGGTTGCGTTATCGATAACTGGTAAATGCGCCAGCATCGTTAACGTATAAACACCTAATTCGTGTGCTTTAGTTGCGGTAGCTGTGGATGAATTTTGATTAACCCCTGTCAGCTGAACAGTCTGCGGAGCATCAGTTACTACCGAATCTCCAGCCCCAGCTGCCGCTGCAGTCGCAATAGCCGGCATATCGTCGGTCTTAATTGGCTTTTCATTACCATCATGCCTAAACCATTTTACTAACAGAATAAATGCTCCAACGACCACCACCAGCAACACAAAAATCTTCAACGCACTGGCAATCATCGACGGCCCACGTTGCGTTCGCCTACTGTGTCCACTGTGGTAAGTATGGTTCATAGTTTGCTGATAGCCGCAGCCACAAATGGCGCTGGATTAACTTCTGTAATCGCTGGCACAATCTGGGTGGCCGTCGGCGTTTCAACTAAATCGGCAATCGCCTTACTAGCCGCAATCCGCATGACATCCGTCAAAGTTTTGACTCGACTATCAAGCAAGCCGCGGAACAAACCCGGGAACACTAGCACATTGTTAATTTGATTCGGAAAGTCAGATCGTCCAGTCGCAATCACCTCAGCTCCGCCTTTCTTAGCTTCCTCTGGCGTAATCTCCGGTTCTGGATTTGCTAGAGCAAAGATGACAGCTCGTGGTTTCATAGTCTGCACCATTTCAGCTGTCACCAAACCTGGCTTGCTGACGCCGATGAACACATCACTATCCTTCATCGCTTCAGCCAACGTACCAGTCTCATTCAGCGGATTGATTATCTCCGCAAACTCATCTTTATCGCTGTTCATTCCCTCACGTCCCACAGCAATAATCCCTTTGGAGTCGAGTACAACCATCTGCTTAGCCCCAGCCGCCAGCAACAACTTCGTAATCGCCAACCCTGCCGCACCAGCTCCGTTCACCACAATTTTCACTTCCTCAATCTTCTTCTCCACAACCTTCAGCGCGTTCCACAAACCAGCCAAAGTAATAATCGCCGTGGCGTGCTGGTCGTCATGCATCACTGGAATATCTAGCATAGCAGAAAGTCGGCGTTCCACCTCAAAACAAGCCGGTGCCGCAATATCCTCCAAATGGATGCCACCAAACGTTGGCGCAATCATTCTTATCGCCTCGACAATCTCATTGACGTTCTGACTAGCTAACACGATTGGAATCGCATCAACATTCGCATATTTCTTATACAACACTGACTTCCCTTCCATTACCGGCAAGCCCGCCAACGGGCCAATATTGCCCAAACCTAGAATCGCCGAACCATCGCTGACTACAACAACCGAGTTGCCTTTCATCGTCAACTCCCAAGCCAAACTCGGGTCCTTGGCAATTTGTCGACACGGCTCAGCGATACCTGGCGTATATGCCACAGACAATTCGTCCTTAGTCTCCAGTGGCATCTTACTCGCTGTCGTGTAAACACCATGATTCTTCCTATATGCCGCCAATGATGTTTCGTAGTAGTTCATAGGATTGTATTATAACTCATTTATCCCTCGAAGAAACGACCCTGGCATTGGCCTGTTGATAGCCTCCCCGACGGGGTCGAGGACAATCGTCGGTTCATCCCAGTCGTCGACGTTGCCGCGAGCCACCGCTACCCTGGACTGTCGCCCGCCCATACCACCACCAAACCCACTAGTATTAGCCCAATCTCCGCCGTAACGTAACTTAATTTCCTCGTACTGGTTCTTCGGAATTTCACTTAAAAAGATTGACGGTTGACGCAACTCGATATGCTCGTAACCAGCTGTAATCGGGTAAGTCAGGAAGAGTCTTTGCCGCGCCCTCGTCGACGCGACATAAAACAAGCGCCGTTCTTCTTCCAATCCCCCTTCTTCATCCATCGCCCGTCCGCTCGGAAAGCCACCTTCAGATAAGTTGATGATAAACACCGTCTCCCACTCTAATCCTTTAGCTTGGTGAATCGTCGACAAGATAACACTATCCTCTTCGCTCTCTCGCTTAGGCTTACTCGGATCGTCGACTCTGGCGCCAAAGTCTGCCGTCAAACTCACCGCGTCCAAAAACACTGCTAAATCATCATACTGTTCCGCAAACGCCGCCAGCTGCTCCACGTCATCCAACCGCTCCTGCCAGTTAGGATACTCATTCTCTAAATAAGCATGGTAATCATCACTACCCGCAAAGGCCCGTAACATATCAGCAATACTTGGTCGTGCCGCCAACATCGCCGTCATAATGCGCTGCATACCCGCCCAACCTTGCTGAGCCTTAGCGCCAGTCGTCGGCGTCGACAGCACCGCCTCATCAATATCCTTAAACTTAGCGACCGTACTTCCAATCTTATTCGCCGTCGTCAGCCCTAAGCCTGGTTGCAACATCAAAGCGCGATTCCAAGCCATGACATCTTTCACATTTTGCATCACCCGCAAATGTGCCAAAGCATCTTTGACGTGTGCCCGTTCGAAAAACTTCATGCCGCCGCGATACTCATACGGAATACCGCGCTTCATCAACTCAAATTCCACTTGCTGCGAGTGATATGCAGCCCGGAACAACACGGCCATACTGCCATAACTCGCTCCCTGATTCAGCAACGTCGTCATCTGTTCCACCACAAACTGCGCCTCTTGGCTGGCCGAATTAGCTGGCACCATATACGGCAAATCGCCATCCCCCACTGCCGCCACCAACTCCTTGGCAAACTGGTTGTCGTTATTAGCAATCACACTATTCGCGACGGCTAAAATTTGCGGCGTCGACCGGTAGTTCGTTACCAAACGGAACATTTTAGCGTCATTATAGCGCCGTGGGAAATCCAAAATATTCCTAATCTCTGCCGCCCGGAACGAATAAATACTCTGCGCGTCGTCGCCCACCGCCAACACATTATTATGAATGGACGACAAGGCATGCACAATGTCCGCCTGAATCACGTTCGTATCCTGGAACTCGTCCACCAAAATATAGGCAAACTGGTTCGCTAATTTTTCCTTAATATGTGGCTGTTCAGTCAGCAAACGCAAGAGAATCGTCAGCAAGTCATCAAAGTCCATGGCCTGCTGCTCCTGCTTTTGCTGCTCGTACAAATCACTAACGCGCTGAATGTCTGCCACCTGTGGCAAAAAATGTGGATGTTTGCGCTCTAGCACCATCTGCATTGTAATCGCCGCATTCCGCCTATAAGAAATAATGCTTTTCAAAACTGAAGCACCTGGGAACCGCTTGGCCGTACTATCAATCTTGAGCTGCTTAACGCACAACTTAATGAGGTCATTCGCATCTTCTTCATCCAAAATTGAAAAGTTCGAGCCATAACCAATATGGCTGCCATACATGCGGAGAATGCGGTTCGCTATCGAGTGAAACGTACCAGCCCACAACCCATGCGGATAAACGCCGAGCAGCGACTCAACTCGACCGACCATCTCCCGTGCCGCTTTGTTAGTAAACGTCAAAAGTAAAATCCTCTCCGGGGGAATTCCATGATCCAACAACCAAGCCACACGATAAGTAATGACTCGCGTTTTGCCACTGCCTGCACCCGCCAATACCAAAGCTGCCCCGTCCCCTTCCATCACCGCTGGTCGTTGTTCATCGTTCAACTCATGTTCATAATCAATCTTCCGTGTGCCAAAACCACCGCTACCCTGCAAAACAAATTCTTTCATAATTATTTCATGTACTTCACCTTGTTTGCTACATGTTCTTCATTCGTCGCGGCGTAGTAAACGTTACCAGCTGAATCGGTTAAGAAATAGTAATAATCATTGTGGCTCGGGTTCGCCACCGCCGCCAACGCATTAAGCCCAGGATTACTAATCGGGCCTGGTGGCAAGCCGGGATACATATAAGTATTATACGGCGAGTCAATTTTCAAGTCAGCAAACGACACACTCGGCGTATCGCCACCCGTCACATAATTAACGGTACTGTCAGCTTGCAAGGCCATACCAATCGCCAAACGTTTCAAGAAAATATCAGCCACCTGCGCCATGGTCGCTGGTGTCCGCACCTCTTTCTCCAAAATCGAAGCCAACGTCAACGCCTCGTGCAAACTTTTAAACGGCTTGCCTTCGCCTACCTGATTACGCAAACCAACAGTTTGAACCTTATCAGCCATCTCATCGATCATCTTCTTTACAATCTCATCCGCCGTCGCACTCGGTTCAAAATTATAAGTATCAGGAAACAAATAACCTTCAAGGTCCACGCCATCCGGTTTACCCGAAGTAACTACAAACGATAAACCCTCCTCCGCCGAAAACTGCCCAGTCGCGTGCGTCCAATCCTCAGCCGTTAGCGACGGAAAAGCAGCAGTTACCCGTTCACCCATTTGCTTAATCGTAAAACCCTCCGGAATCGTTAGCGTCACTTCAGCTGACTGGCCGTTATGCAACGTCGCTATCATCGCCGCATAACTCATACCCTTCGTAATCGAATATGTGCCGACATCAATGCCTGGCGCGCCGCCAAAAATCTTAGCGTAAAACTTAAACCAAAACGGATTCACCAACTTATTCTCGGCCAACAACGGCGCTAGATTACTGATCGAGTCACCCGGCAAAATCTGAACCTCGTAAACTGCCGCATTCGGTTTCGGATCTGCCAACCAAAAACGATTCACCTGATGAATTGCCATCGACAAAACAATAATCATCGAGGCCACCACCGCCACGCCACCAATTACCAGCTTATTCGCCATAGCCAAAATTATAAGTTGGATTATTTCTGAGGAAGTCTTCAACCCTCGCTAACCTCTCATGGGTTCCTGAATCAAACCACGGCTCAGTCGCGTGATAAAAACCAACCGTCTCACTCGACGCGGCCAGCTTCGGCCAAATATGCGCTTCATTCGAAATCGGCAAAATATCGTCGACGTAATTCTTAACTGCTGGCGTCATTATATACCAACCAGAATTAATAAATCCGGTCGCCTTTTCCGCCAACTCTTCTTGTGTTTTTGATCTATCCACCCAGGCCTCAAGTTGCCTCCTAGTCGACGTCGGCCGCAAAATTTCGTAGTTCA
>CAINGB010000012.1 GCA_903848275.1 Candidatus Uhrbacteria bacterium
TAAGCCGGGCTTCTGGGTTTGGGGAGACTAAACGTCCAGGTTGGTGACGTCTTTGGCGTGGGTTTGGATGAATTTTTTGCGGGGGGCGACTTCGCTACCCATCAGGATGTCGAAGGTTTCGTCAGCGAAGACGGCGTCGTCCACGGTGACTTGTTTCATGATGCGAGTGGCTGGGTCCATGGTGGTTTCCCAGAGCTGGTCCGGGTTCATTTCACCCAAACCCTTATAGCGCTGAACGTTGATCTTGATGCCGTTGGTGACAATTTCTTCTTCGTCCTCACCTGGCTTGATTTCCTTAACCTCGACCTTGCCGCCGGTCAGTTCATTAATGACGCCAGCTTTCTCTTTGTCGCTGAAGGCGTATTTTACTTGCTTGCCGACCTGCACACGATAGAGCGGTGGCATGGCGATGAAAATGTGGCCCTTGGCAATGAGTTCGGGGAAGTAGCGATAGAAGAGGGTGAGGAGGAGCGTGGTGATGTGAGCGCCGTCGACGTCGGCGTCGGTCATGATGACAATGCGGCCGTAGCGGAGGGAAGTCAGGTCGAAGCCTTCGCCGATGTTGGTGCCAAGCGCAATGACTAGGTTTTTGACTTCATTGTTGCCGAGGAGCTTGTCCAAGCGGGCACGTTCGACGTTCAAGATTTTACCGCGGAGGGGGAGAATGGCTTGGAACTCGCGGTTGCGGGCTTGCTTAGCGCTGCCGCCTGCAGAGTCTCCCTCAACAATGTAGAGTTCTGTGCTGGCGGAGTCCTTGCTCGAGCAGTCGGCTAACTTACCCGGGAGGGTGAGGCCTTCCAGAGCACCTTTGCGGAGGACGGTTTCGCGAGCGGCACGGGCGGCCAAGCGAGCGCGGGAGGAGAGTAAACACTTGCTAATGATTTCTTCGGCATCGCGTGGATGTTCTTCCAAGAAGACGCCAAAGGCTTCACCAAAGACGGCTTCCACGGCGGCCCTAGCTTCAGGGTTACCGAGTTTGCCTTTGGTCTGACCTTCGAATTGTGGTTCGGCGAGTTTGATGCTGATGACAGCGGTGAGGCCTTCGCGAACGTCTTCGCCGGTTAGGTTGGCGTCCTTTTCTTTTAAGTAGCCCTTGTCGCGGGAATAGCTGTTGAGGACGCGAGTGAGGGCGGTGCGGAAGCCGGCCAAGTGGGTGCCGCCTTCAGGGTTAACGATGTTGTTAGCGTAGCAATGAACGCTTTCGTAATATTCGGCGGTGTACTGTAAGGCGACTTCGACGAACAATTCTTCGTACGGTTTGTTGACGTAGAAGACGTTAGGATGCTTGGCTTCCTTTTTTTGGTTGAGGTGGCGGACATAGCTCGAGACACCACCTTCGAAGTAAAAGCCGTAAGGAATGCTGACGTTTGGTTCGCGCTCATCCGTAATTTCGATGTGAATGCCAGCGGTTAAGTAGGCTTGTTGGCGCAAGTGCTCCAAGATATAACCATAATCGTAGACGATGGTTTGCATGATGGTAGCGTCGGCGTGAAAACGGATGGTGGTACCACGTTTTTTGGTTTTGCCAACGGCGGTGACTCTGTCCTGCGGGATGCCTTTTTTGTAGTGCTGCTGCCAGATTTGGCCGTCGCGATAGACTTCGGCGAGCAGGTCGTCGGAGAGAGCATTGACGACGGAGACGCCGACGCCGTGCAAGCCGCCGGAAATTTTGTAGCCGCTTGATTCACCACCAAATTTACCACCAGCGTGGAGTTTGGTGAGCACGAGTTCTAGAGCAGAAACTTTTTGTTCGGGATGGAGGTCAACCGGAATACCGCGGCCGTCGTCTTCCACGCTAACCCAGTTGTCCGGCAGTAAGCGAACGACAATTTTACTGGCGTGACCAGCCATAGCTTCGTCAAAGCAGTTATCCACCACTTCCCAGATGAGGTGATGTAAACCTTCGGGCCCAGTTGAGCCAATGTACATGCCTGGGCGCTTGCGGACTGGTTCGAGTCCTTCCAAGACAGTAATGTTCTTTGCACTATATTCACTTCCTTTGGCAGCCATAGAGACAATAATTCAAGTCAGGGGGAGTTTATCATGCCTGTGGCCCGAGGGCTAGTTGATAACTTGCTTAGCCAGAAATAGAGAATTTAATTTTGACGTCTAAGGCGTCGGCCAGTTTATAAAGAAAAGCCATAGTGGGATTAGAATTACCAGCTTCGAAGCGAGAGATGGCGGATTGTTTGGTGCCCATTTTTTTAGCGATGGCGGCTTGCGATTGTTTGTCTTTGAGGCGTTGTTCGATGAGTTTGGCGATGAGGACGTATTCTGGCTCGAGTTCGTCGTAGGCTTTTTTAACGTCAGGACGTTTGGCAAATGTTTCTTTTTTGAAATCTTCGAGTGAGGTCATTTTCATATATAAAAATTATAACATATATGTGATTATTAGCCAAGTGATGCTAATAACTTGAGAGCCATTTGCAATTCTTTTCTTGGAAGTTTGTTTGTCTTTTTGTAGAATCCGTAAAAAATGATGACGGTTTGTTGTTTAACGGTGTAGAAGAGTCTGACTGCAGGATGACCTGGAATGCGTAGTTCGAAGAGATTGACATGGATTTTCTTACTATGTGGATAGCCTAAATTACCACCATATCTATAAAATAAAGTGGCTGATTTCATGACTTTGGCGTAGGCAATAGCATCGAGCTCGCTAGTGAATTGTTTAGCTTGCTCGACGAAGTTAACCGAGTAGTCAGGCATATACAACATTCTATCACGAACTCATGCTATACTACTGGTATATGGTGGAGCCAAAGCTACAAGGAGATTTTGCCGAGATTGAAAAACGCTATAAGGAGGAAGTAGCGGTGACAACTTGGCGGCCTAAGCTGATAATGATCGGTTTGGTAGCTTGGGGTTTGGTTGACGCCGCGTTGGTGATTTTCTTTTTGGTGACTGTAGCGACGTATGTAGTACAAGGGTCGTTTGATGAAGCGCGGACGATTGGTTCGATTGGGCAAAATGCGGGCGTAGCTCACACGATGGCTGTGGCTAGACTAGCGCAACCCATTTTGACGAATGATGCTCACGTGTTGACGTGTGACGCTACGACGTATGACATGTACGCCGTGGTGGAGAATCCGAATACGGAATGGTATGCCACTTTTAATTATCATTTTACAGCCGGGCAGATTATTACCGCGACTAAAGAGGGGAACTTGATGCCAGGCGAGAGCCGTTATTTGACGGCGCTCAATGTGAAAGCAGACACGCGGCCAGTTGGTGCTCAGCTAGTGGTTAATGACGTGGTGTGGCAGCGGATTGACCATCACGCCATTGCTGATACAGCGGCATACTTAGCGGTGCGCAATGACTTCCAAGTAACCGATGAAGTGTATGCGCCGGATGTTGTGTTGACGGCTGGCACGGTTGGGAGATCTACATTTACTCTCAAGAATGCCACGGCGTATAGTTACTTTTCGCCGACGTTTACCGTGCTACTAAAACGCGGCGGAGTAGTAATTGGGATTAACGAAGTAACTTTGTCGCAATTCACAACCGGCGAAGCCCGAGCAGTTGAGGTGCATTGGTTTGGCGATATCCCAACTAGCGGGACGGTGGAGATTGTGCCGATGATTAATTATTTTGACGAAACGGTGTATACGAAACCACCGAGTGATATATTGGTTGATCCAAGGGATTTGATTAAAACAAGATAGAACTTCCTCAGTTGGCCTATTTTCGACTCACGTCTTCACAGACTCTTTCATCTTAGCATTAACTAAGCCTTAAGAGATTTGTTCGACGTTCATCGAAACTAGTCTCAACTGAGAAAGTTCTAGAGATACTCTTTTCGATGTGATAGGCTAGTTAGGTATGGAATCCTTGAGTCGACACTGGCAGCGGGTGGATTGGTTGTTGATTTTGGCAGCTTTTGTGCTGTTTGCTTTTGGAATTTCCGCGATTTATTCCGTGGAGCTGTCGCATGGTGGGAGTTTTGTGTTGATTAGGAAGCAGTGCATTGCTTTAGTGATTGGTTTGGTGGCGGCGTTTGTGATTAGTCGGACGAACTACCAGTTTTTTAGGAACTATGGGCGCGGGTTGTACTTTTTGGGCGTGTTGTCGTTGATAGTTGTGTTGATCTTTGGCCGCACGTTGAATGGTTCGACTGGTTGGTTCGTGTTTGCGGGTTTTGCTTTTCAGCCGATTGAGTTCATGAAGTTTGCGCTGATTACCCAATTGGCACGTTATTTTGGTGAGCATGCAGAGCGACGTTTTAGTTGGAAGGATTTTGGCCGGAGTGGTTTGATTATGCTCGTGCCGCTAGTCTTGGCGATGGCGGAGCCTGACTTGGGTGGAGCAATGTTGCTTGGTTTAATTTGGTTGGTGATGGTGTTTTTTGCGGGTGCCAAGTTGCGTCACTTCGGCTCTTTACTACTAGTTGGTGGTGTTATTTTTACGCTTGGCTGGTTTGTGGTGTTTCATGATTACCAGAAGCAGCGCATTGCAACCTTTCTGAATCCGGCCTCTGACCCGCTTGATACTGGTTACAATGTGACGCAAGCTAAGATTGCGATTGGTTCAGGTGGGGTTTTGGGGACTGGACTCGGAGCCGGGTCGCAAAGTCAGTTACGTTTTTTGCCGCAAGCAGAAACGGACTTTGTGTTTGCGGTGATTGCGGAGGAACTGGGGTTTATTGGAGTGGCGGCAATTTTTGGAGCGTTAGCACTGCTGTTTGTGCGGTTGATTATAACGGCCAGAAGTACGCGCGATAACTTTGCGGCTTACTTGGTATTGGGTGTTTTTGGCCTGTATTTAGCGCAGGCTTTGGTGCATATTGGGGCAAATTTGTCGCTTTTGCCAGCGACTGGGGTAGCACTGCCCTTTGTGAGTTACGGCGGTAGTTCGCTGTTATTGTCGTGTATTGCGCTAGGAGTAGCGGAAAGCGTGGCGGTAACTCTCACCCCTGGTCGTAAATTGTCAGAATCGATGCTACACTAGCGGCGCTATGGACTTTAGTCAGCAAATCCCGATGCCGGATTGTCCCTTTTGCGGGGTAGTTTACGGAGCTTCGCCACGAGTTATCGTCGACGA
>CAINGB010000013.1 GCA_903848275.1 Candidatus Uhrbacteria bacterium
CGCCGTCGTTGGTGAGCAGGATGAGGCCGCTTGAGGCGACGTCGAGGCGGCCAATGTGAAAAATACGTTCTGGATAATTTATGGTTTCAATGATGTTGTCTTTGGCCAACGGGTCGCTGGTGCAAATAATACCGACCGGCTTGTGGTAGGCTAAATAGATCCGTTTGCTGCGGTTTTGACCGACGACAGCGCCGTTAAAGGTGATGGTTTCGCTGCCGTCGACTTTGACGCCAAGCTCTGGCTTGAGGCCATTAACGGTGACCCGGCCTTCGGTAATAGCCCGGTCCGCGGCGCGCCTTGAACACACGCCTTGGTCGACTAAGAATTTGTTGAGGCGCATTGGTTCCATATTGTGTGGAATGATAGCAAAAGTTGAGGAAAATGTACAGGTTGTGGTATGCTCGAAGCAGCTATGAATTACACATATCGCGTGATAATTGAGCCAGATGAGAAGTATTGGTTGGCTTCGGTGCCTGCTTTGCCTGGCTGCCATACTTATGGAAAAACCATAGAAGAGGCCCAGAAGAACATCGGTGAGGCGATGGAAGCTTATATTTTTACTTTATTGGAAGCTGGTATGCCAGTGCCGGCTGACGATTCTTTGCAAACTTTGACGACGGTAAGGTTAACAGAACCAAAAAATAAAGTTCGGAAAATAGTGAACAGAAAAGCAGTTAAGCAGCTGGCCCCAGCCTATGTCTAGGCCGCCAGTGATGACGGCGAAGAAATTTGTTAAGATTTTATTGAGTTTAGGGTTTGTCCGTTGTCATCAAACAGGTAGTCATTTAATTTTCAAACATCCAGACAGTAGAATAACGACTGTCTCAATGCATGTTGGAGATATAGCGACAGGAACGGTGAGGCAGATTTTGAAAGATATTAATTTGTCTGAAGAAGAGTTACGAAAAATGCTGTAAATAATAAACCCGGCTGCGAGAACAGTCGGGTTTGTTTACTGTGATGAGCCTAGTAGGCAGAGGAGAGAGTCAACCGAGTACGTGGCTGATCACAGGAGTTGCGAGTTTTGAGGCTCGAGACTCTCGAACGGCGTAATGGGTGATTACGAAGTTGGAGAGTCCCTGAAGTAGCTGCGAGGCAGCACTTCAGGACGGAGCCCCGCAGGGCTCGAGGTGTGGGTTTTCGGATGGGTGCATTGGCACCTCCTTGCCTTGCGGCATGGTGAGAAACGGAACGAGTGAAGTCAGAGCGGAGAATCCGCGGTGACGACAGGTTGTTCAGCTCCTCGATTGACGTTTCGAGTGTTACTCAAAAAGTCGATCGAGGAGGCGAATTGGTTGAATGATTGGGCGTTTGTGTTATGCTGTGGGTATATGAAAGCTCAAATTAAGCAATATCCAGCAGTATTTGTACCTGAGAAGGACGGGGGGTATTCGGTGCTATTCCCGACGCTGCCTGGTTGCTATACACAGGGTGAGACGTTTGAGGAAGCGACTAAGATGGCAGAGGAAGTTTTGGAGTTGTGGTTGTCGTGCGCTGATACTGCTGAGATTGTCGATTATGGTGGCCATGGTGAAGCAATTATGCAACATATTGTGGCTCGTGAGGTGCCGAAGCGTAGAAACAAGATACGAGTCGGTAGACGGGTGAAGGCTTATGCCACAGCATAGTGCTTTGGAGATTGAACGAGTGTTAGCGCAACATGGTTTTAGCTTTTTTCGTCAACAAGGCAGTCACAGGATGTATCGTAATGAATTTGGTTTGCAAACAGCGGTGCCATTTCATGGCAAGAATAAGTCGGTCAAGCCAGCGTTATTTTCGGCTATTTTGCGACAGACTGGTTTGACGAAGGAGGATTTTTCTTAAGAATTAAGTGAGAAGCTGGAAGACTCCTCGATTGACGACTCGAATTGACTCAGTCAAGAGGTTCAAGTGGTCGATAGAGGAGAGCTCGACGACGCGGTGCAGCGACGCCGAGCTCTGAGTTTGGTGTTGGGTTTGCGACCCTTTGACGGCTGGGGTGACCGTCACGACGCGACCAAGGCGCCGTTTATCTGGACTACTTCTTGAGGAAGCGGTCCAGATCCTCCTGTCCGTCGTCCGGGGGGTAAAAACCCCCCGGATCGACGCTGGCTCGGCCGGCGTTGAAGCCGGTCATGAAGGCGGCCTCGATGGCCGCCTTGATGGCGGAGGCGGCCGCAGCCTCCTCCACCGCGTAGTTCGGCTGACCGTTGTGGTCAGCCGCCGCGCCCATGGCGCGGCAGGCGGCCTCGATGGCCGCTTTGATCAATGCTTCCATGATTCACCTCCGTGGTGAGAAACCCCATGGTAAGGGTGTGGCCAGAATGGCCGGGTGGGCGAGGTGCCCGAGATTCACAGCGCCGAAGAAATTCGAGGCTATAAAAATCAACCCTCGTGTGCATATGCATACGCGCGAGAGTTTGAGTGGGGAGTTGAGTTTTTTAGTCGATGCTGATGACGAACTTGACTAGTTCGTCAAACTCCGACATCGATTCGATGTCGATTTCAACTCCCATTCTGTCAAAAAAAAATGAAGGTCGGACTGTATACAGTCCCTCCTCCATGTCATAACTAGCCTTGATGGCCAGCGTTATATTTTCATTTTGAACACTGCAATTTCCCCACTCATCGTAGACACGACCGGGGATTGCCAGGAGGCGGATGACCGTCTCCTTCAAGGTTTCTGCCCCCAATGGCTGGAGGTCGGTTTCGATGAGGAGTCCGTTGAGAATGAAGTAGGACATGAGAAGCTCATTTCCGTAAAGACGGAAGGTGGTGAGTAACGTGACGTAAGTTGCCTAGCCGGGGGATCCGGTTTGGTCAACAAGCGTCAGGCTCCTCGACTGACGACTCGAACGAACTCAATCAAGAGGTTCAAGTGGTCGATCAAGGAGAACTCTCAACGCGCTGTGCATGGCGGAGAGTTCGGCTTGAGTGCAACGGGTATGGTTTTAGGCTGCTCTGCCTAGGGCGACCCGGTGGCGCCTGCGCTAGTTCTCGTGACCCCAACTAGCAGGGGATTTTTTGCTCGGCTGGTCCTAGCCGCCGAACTTCTTGCAGATCTCGAAGACCTGCGCCGGGGTCTGGACAGATCCGACGTTCCCCTCGTTGCGGCAGGATCCACCGACCGTAGAAGCCCCGCCCCAGTTCGTCCTGTGGGACTGGCTGGGGTTGGCCTCGATCTCGGCCAGGCCGAGTGCTCCGAGGAGCGTTTCGGGACGGTAGGAGGACGGATCCCCCTGCCGATCGGTGTGGCTCGGCCCGGTGGCGACCGGAACGAAATCGCTCCGGCGTCCGACGGTGTAGAGGACGGTGCCGTTGGGGGCAGGGCTGTATACGATGCCGGCGGTGAAGCCGGCGGCGTAGACGTCGTTGAACCCGTCCGTGACCTCGCCGATGTTCTGCCAGCCCAACTCGGGCTTCCAGCCGAAGGCCTGCCCCGTCTGCTGGCGGGCCGGCGGGTACTGGAGGGTGTCCTCGTACCACGCATCGAGCGTGGCGAGGAACCCCTCGAGCTGCTCGGGGGTCTGGACCGTTCCCCAGCGTGGGGTGAGCAGGTAGTGGACCGGGTGGGCGGGGCCCATGAAGTGGGCGTCCATCATGCCCACCTTCTCCACCAGCTCAACGACCTTCACCTCCGACACCTTCGAGGGGTTCTGCAAGAGCCAGATCGCCAACACGGTGTCGGCGTCCCAGTCGTTGCAGAGGACTTCGGTGTCCTCGTCGGTGACGAGACCCATGCGGATGGCGAGAGCCACCTGCTGGCAGGTGGCCAGCGTGGCGAATCGCAAACAGCCGGCGTGGTGGTCGAAGGAGTAGCGGCGGGTGGCGGGGTCGATCTGCGGGACCTGACAGGCCCCGTCGAGAGCGATGGAGTTGGTGGACATGTCAGAGAACGCGATGGTGATGCCGTAACGGAAGC
Organism: Candidatus Uhrbacteria bacterium; assembly: GCA_903848275.1. Classification (GTDB taxonomy): domain Bacteria; phylum Patescibacteriota; class Patescibacteriia; order UBA9934; family UBA9934; genus UBA11707. The sequence continues at coordinate 3,902 of CAINGB010000013.1, forward strand.
TGATTCGCATTTGAGACTCCAGGAAACGAACGTTAAGTCGGCACTAACACAGGGCTTGGCGAATGCCAGACTGACTGTGTGTAGTGCGGAACTCAGCGCTCTCGAAAGCCACGATTGGGTAATTATGGGTTTTGAGAGTCCCCGCAACCAGCTAGTGCTAGTGGTTGCGGGACGTGCGCTGCTCATTACCCCGAGTAGTTAGGGGGGGTTTGGATGGGCACCGTGATGCCCATCGCACCAACCGTCTTCATAAGTGGCCACCAAGGCCACTTTGAGAAGTTCCACCGCC
>CAINGB010000014.1 GCA_903848275.1 Candidatus Uhrbacteria bacterium
TTTAAATCGATTTTCAAGCCCGCTGGTACGTTAAAATCAAAATCCGTCTCGGATAGGTTTACAGACAAAGCTGGCCTGTGAGCCCGGGCCGACGAATGACAGGTGTGACGGGTTTCCTTACTTCTACATCCTTAGAAACTTCTAGCATAAAAATAAGTCTCTCTTTTTTCCTATGGGCATTAAATAGGAAAACCCGTCACACCTGTCATTGCCGTCACTGGGGCGCCGCCTTTAAGAACAACCCAGTAACCAACCTCTGTTTCGATGTCCGGTCCCCACCAAAGCCGAGCTTCTCAAGACGATTCCGAAACCCTTTGGCAGTCATTTGCTTTCCAATGTTCTGATCAATCGCCCAATTTTTATACACGGCAAACACGGCCTTAAACGTCTCTTTCCCCTCATGATGGCGGTCGTAGGTGTCGGCAATAAAAAGCGCCACCTGATCGGCTTCCAGTCGCCATTCATCTTTCGCGGTACGAGAACTTTCCGGCTCAGTGAAGCTCTTCACCAACGCACGAGCGTAAGCGCTCGTTGCCAGATTGAGAATGCCCGGCAACTCGGCGAGTAGTTTTTCCTTGAGAGTTTTGTCCTGTTCGTCTGCGGTAAACGTCCGATTGAAGTTGATGATGACGGCACGCCGGAACAGGGCTTCGGAAAAGTCACGCGTGCTTGGCATGTGATTTGTGCCGAACCAACACGTCGAAAACGGGTGCATGACAAATGGATGTCCGAATTTGTGCTCGACGGTGGACGGCTCCCCAGAGACGATGCTCTTAAGTTCAGCGTCTGCAATCACTTCGCCTTGACGAAGCTCCGTGATGATGTTGGCAAGCTTGTGGTCGAGATGTGCGCGCTGGAATGACCTGTCGAAGTTGCTCGGCTGCACAGCGGCGACATTGTCATGTCCGCACAAACTTTCGATAACCGAAAGCAATACACTCTTCCCGTTAGCGCCCGGTCCAATTAGCACGATGAATTTTTCATGACGAGTGTGCGACATGAGTGTGTATCCGATCAACTCGAGAACTGCCGCTATCTTCTCGTCTTTGTCGTGATCGTCACGAAAAACTTCGTTCAAGAATAGTTCGAAACGCGGAGCGGATTTGCTCTGATCAAACGAGACCGGAATCTGTGTCGTGCGATAATCGAGCCGCTTACTCAGACCTAACTTCCAGTGGTTATCTTGCAGCACGACTGTTCCGTTTAAACAGCAGACGGCTTCGGGGTCGCCCATATTAAACTTATGGTCGTGACGAAATATTTCAGTTTTCAAGACATCCAGCACGCCATTCACCTGAGATGCGTCAACGCTCAAATCTAATTCTGCAATAGTTGACTGGACTGACCGCTTCACTTGGCGGTCTTCGCATTTACGCCAGACGCCGCGCTGATCCCACAACCAAATGCTGGATGACGTACAAATGATGTTGTCTCGGCCGATCTGCTTGATCGTTTTCTTTGCGATGTCGAGTTGGTCGACAGCATTATCACTGTCCGACTTGGACTGATCACGCAAAGTGCGTAGTGGTATTCCGGTCCGCTCTTTCAATGCCTGAAAGACGGCATCGCGGTTAAGTGGCGGCAGCTGGTTGGCCTCTTTGACCAGCGCTGCGATTGCATCGAGGTCATCCGCTGCTAGTCCTAGGATAAATTCCATCAAATCTTTAAAA
>CAINGB010000015.1 GCA_903848275.1 Candidatus Uhrbacteria bacterium
GAAGCTGAGGTTGATTTAGGCGAAGAGATTGCTCGTATGTACGGCTACCACTTGATGGTTGGTGTGTTGCCAACAGGCTGCCCACCAACAACGCTTGAACCGATTGCTGTAACTTGGGAAAGATTCATTAAGAGGTTATTGGTGACAGCTGGTTACGACGAGTTCTTTAGTTACTCGTTTACGAATGCGGAAGATATTGCGAAGTATGGCGATGACGCGGCGACGGCTTATGCCATTCTCAATCCGTTAGTGTCGGAGCAAAGTCATTTACGCGTTAGTTTAATGCCGGGAATTTTGCGGGCAATTGAGGGCAATCAAGGGCATACCAGAGTTGCGAAGTTCTTCGAGCTGTCGCGCGTGTATTTGCCACGAGTTAATGATTTACCAGAGGAGGCAACGCACCTTGTTTTTGGCGAGTATGGTTATACCGATGCTGAAGAGGTTTATCGGAAACTACGAGGGACACTTGAAACGTTCATTAGCAAGACGGGACTTGAGATGAAATTGTCGCGAGGAGATGCGAACGAGAAGTGGCATGCGACGAGGAGTGCGAATATTGTTATTAACGATAAGATAGTTGGCACGATTGGTGAAGTGACAGAGAAGATGCAACAGAGTTTTGGCGTCGACCATCGTGTGTTCGTGGTCACGTTGGAAATTGAAAAATTGTTTGCGGAGATGAAGTTAACGCACCACTATGCGCCGAGCAGCGAGTTCCCGGCGATTACGCGAGATTTGTCGGTCGTGGTGGCTGAGAGAGTAGAGTTTGCGGCGTTGACGAGTGAATTTAAGAATGACTTGCTAACGGCTGTTGCTTTGGTTGATGTCTATCGTGGCAAGGGAGTTGAGGCCGGGCAGAAGAGTTTGACGTTGTCGTTGACATTGCAAGCACAAGACAAGACTTTGACGGCGGAAGAAGCGAATAAGGTTGTAGAGGAGATTGGTGAAGTGCTGAAAACTAGGTTTGGCGGTATACTCAGGTCATAGAAGTTTATAAAACTTCGTAATCGCTTGATATGTTGGAAACACAAGACATCCTCTACATTGTCCTCATGTTCTGTGCGCTGTGGTTTACAGCCTTCATGTGTTGGTTGATCTTCCAGATTGTAAGCGTAGTACGTCGGGCTCATGCGGTGTTGGAAGGAGTTGAGCGCAAGATTGATTTACTGGAACGCTCGGTGAGTGCCATCAAGGCCAAGTTTGAGACTGGGGCGAGTATGTTTAGTACAGTAGTTGGCGGGCTGAAGAGTGTGGTCGATGCGGTAAAACGTGATCGAGATTAGGCGCTTGCGACTGTCGTGTCTCCTGCTCCTAGCTCAAGGCCTCAGCCCAGAAACTCCTTACAAAATGACTCGCTAGTAAAGAAAAGCCAATGCCGCGAGTCAAGATTTTCTCGGGTCGGCCATCGCGTCGTTACAGGAGATACGGCAGTCGCTCGCTTTAAGTGAAGAAATATGTTGAAAACGGCTTAAAGTTTGACTTTAGGCTATTTTTTTGGTTTACTGCTCTGTCGTTGGGATGGTCCCAGCGGTATAACCCAGGAGTTTCAGATGCTTACGAATGTCCCCGCGTCTCCGATTGTTGACTGTAGTGTCGCGCCGACCGATCTGCCGCCGTGTGCTCGCCGCGTCCTTGACCACGTAGTCGGTGGCCTGGTGGATTGCCGGAAGTTGCAGATTTACCTCACGCCGGAGCAGGAGGTTGGGTTGGTTGCGTCCTGCGCGGTGGCGGTGGCTGCAGCGAAGGATGAGTTGCCGGCCAACATCGTGATGCTGATGCACTTGTTCCACCATCAGGAGTTCATCCCGGAGGAGTGGAAGCGGTACACTACCATCGGTTTTCCGGGAACCGAGGTGGAGGACTGTCAGGGCGAGAAGTCCATCCTGGTCCTCGGTTTTGTTGGCAAGTGGTACATTGGTGTGCGCAAGTTGAGCTACTCGAGCTCGGCCAAGAAGCCGTTGGTGTGCGTCAGGCCGACTGAGCCTGAGTGATCTGAACCGAGACCGTCCGTGGGAGTCTGCACAGCGATGTGCGGGCTCCTTCTGCGTTTAGATTAGCCTTGTTTTTGACCATGCAATTTTGAGGGATTTCTGTTACCATGGCCCCAGATAGAAGGGGGAAAAATGGCTATGGATCCTAAGGATTTTGTTTACTTGCATAACCACTCGCATTACTCGCTCTTGGAGGCTTTGGCCAAACCCAAGAAGCTGATTTTGCGCGCCAAAGAATTGGGGATGACAGCGCTAGCGCTGACGGATAATGGTTCAATGTACGGGGCGGTGGAGTTTTATAAGGCGTGCAAGGAGGCAGAGATGAAAGCCATTATTGGCATGGACGCTTATGTAGCTCAGCACGGTATGACGGATCGTCGACCAAGGGTGGACGACAGGCCTTACCGTTTGGTGTTGTTAGCGACGAATGATGAAGGCTATCACAATTTGTTAAAAATTAGTTCGACTGGATTTTTGGAAGGTTTTTATTATAAGCCACGGGTCGACAAAGAATTTTTGCGGAAGCATGCGACTGGTCTGATTGCCTTGTCTGGAAGTGTGAGCAATGACGTGGCTGGGGCGATTTTGGCGGACGATCATGAGAAGGCACGGGCCCTGATTGCGGAGTATCAGGATATTTTTGGCGTAGAGAATTTTTACTTGGAATTGATTCAACACCCGGACATGGCGCGCCAGGTGGAAATTAATGATGCTTATAAATTGTTGAGTGCAGAGCTGAATGTGCCGCTTGTAGCCACGCGCAATGTTTTTTATTTGAATCCGGAGGATCGCGAAGGGTATGAGGCGCAGTTGTGTATTCAGCGAAGTAGAACACTCGAGGATTACCGACGAACTAGTACGGATGATGTTGATTTGTCGTTCGGGACGCCGGAGGAGATTATTGCTTATTTTGCGGACGTGCCGGAAGCGGTTTTGAATACGCGGCGGATTGCGGACAGGGTCGACTTTCAGCTGGAGTTGGGCCATAACTATTTGCCGGTTTTTCCGTTACCACTGGGCAAGGATGACAATGAGTATTTGTACGATTTGTGTGTGACGGGGTTGAAGGAGAGGTACGCAGATCCCGTGCCAGAGAACGTGATGGAGCGTTTTACGTTTGAGTACGAGACGATCAAGAAGATGGGCTTCGCGTCTTACTTTTTGATTGTGCAGGACTTCGTTAATTTTGGTAAGGATAACGGAATTTTGGTGGGTCCGGGCCGTGGTAGTGCAGCGGGATCCATTGTGGCTTATGCGTTGCAAATTACCGATCTTGATCCTTTGCGTTACGGATTATTGTTTGAGCGTTTCTTGAATCCGGACCGTATTTCCATGCCAGATATCGACATGGACTTTGCGGATAACCGGCGTGGTGAGGTGATGGAATATGTGACGAAGAAGTATGGGGCGGATCGTGTAGCTGGTATTATTACTTTTGGAACATTGATGCCTCGGGCGGCCGTGCGTGATGCAGCGCGTGTACTTGGTTTGAGTTTTCAGGAAGCAGACTTGATTGCGAAGTGTGTGCCGCCCCCAGTTCAAGGCAAACATACGCCGCTCAAGGAAGCGATTGTGGAGTCGCCAGATTTAGCGAATCTCTACAATAGCAACCCCATGTCCAAGCGGGTGATTGACCTGGCGATGAAGTTGGAAGGTAATCCACGGCACGCGTCGCAGCACGCTTGTGGTATTGTGATTGGTGACGTACCGCTGGGAGAACGGGTGCCGCTACAAGCTGGGCAGCATGAGGATATGGCGCTCGTGACGCAGTATTCGCTTAACTCAGCCGAGGCGGTGGGCTTGGTCAAGATGGACTTTTTGGGACTTAGCAACTTGACGGTGATTCAGGATGCGCTCGATATTATTAAGGCAGTGCATGGCGTGACAATTGATATTGCCACCATCCCACTTGATGACGTGAAGACGTTTGAACTATTAGGACGAGGGGACACGACTGGTGTTTTTCAGTTGGAAAGTGACGGCATGAAGCGTTATATTAAAGAACTACGGCCGAGCGTATTTGAAGACATTATTGCGATGGTGTCGCTTTATCGTCCGGGGCCGATGCAGTTTATTGAGACGTTTATTCGGCGTAAGCATGGCGAAGAGGCGGTTATTTATGAGCATCCGCTGATGGAGAATGCCTTCCGGGAGACTTATGGTATTCCGGTTTATCAGGAACAGGTCATGCAAGTCAGTAAAGACCTAGCTGGTTTTACGGGCGGCGAGGCTGACTCTTTGCGTAAGGCGATGGGTAAAAAGATTGCGGAACTGATGGCCAAGATGAAGACGAAGTTTGTGGAGGGTGCCATGAAAAAAGGTGTTAAAGAACATATTGCGATTAAGATTTTCCAAAAGTTGGAAGATTTTGCGGCGTATGGTTTTAACAAGTCGCATGCGGCTTGCTACGCCATGATCGCTTACCGTACAGCGTACCTGAAGGCCTACTACCCGGCCGAGTTTATGGCGGCCCTGATGAATAGTGATTCGGGTAATTTGGACCGAATTACGATTGAGGTTGATGAATGCAAACGGGTTGGTTTGAACGTGATGGCGCCAGATGCGAACGAGTCGTTCCCTGGTTTCGCGGTGGTGAAAGGCACGAATAATATTCGTTGGGGACTGCGGGCGATTAAAAATGTGGGTAGTGATATTGCGGAGACGATGGTGCAGGAAAGAAAAACAAACGGACCGTTTGTGGACTTGGCGGACTTTTTGAGCCGTATGCGGACGACGTCGTTTAATAAAAAAACGCTAGAGGCGTTGATTAAAACTGGTGCTTTGGACAGATTTGAAGATCGCGGCAAGCTGTACCACAATTTGGATACGCTCTTGTTATATAGCAAGCATGTGACGGCCGGAGCAGATCGCAATCAGGTGTCATTGTTTGACTTGGCGCCGACGGTTGTCGAGGAAAAGATTTCGCTGCGCAATATGCCACCGGTGCCGAAGAGTCATATTTTGGGTTGGGAAAAAGAGTTGCTTGGGCTTTATGTGAGTGCGCATCCGGGCGCGATTTTCGCCGAACAGTTTAAGGGGTTGGTAAAGACTTGTGCGGAGGCGAATGTAATGGACGACGAGTCGGCGGTGCTGCTGGCTGGCGTCATAATTTCGGTTAAACAGATTTTTACTAAAAAGAAGAATGAGCCGATGGCGTTTGTGCGCGTTGAGGACGACAGTGGCGCGATGGAGATTGTGGTGTTCCCGAAGATTTATGTGCAGATACGTGATGTGTTGGTGCCGGATACGTTGGTGGTGATTAAGGGTACGGTTTCCGTGCGGGAGGGGAGGAGTTATGGCAAGGTTGGTGAGGATGAGGACGACAAGGCGCCGGCCCTGGAGCATTCCGTGCTGTGCGATGGGCTCAAGGTTTTCTTGGAAGAAGATATTCCGGAGTTAGCCGGCAAGTTGCGTTTTGGTTTCCCGGATGGCAGTGAAGATGACGGCAGCGTAAAAATGCCAGTCAACGTCGACGAAGGGATTGTGATTACGCCGCCAGCTAGCCCGTCCGCTGAAATGATTACCAAGTTGCGAGAAATATTTGAGGCCTCGCCAGGGCGTGAGCAGGTTTATTTGCTCGTGGAGTCAGGTGGGGTGATGCGGAAGATTGCCACCGAGTATAAGATAAGGCGGGAGCATGGGGTGTTGGCGAAGATTGCGGGGGTGGTGGGAGAGAAGAATGTTAAGTAGTCAACGCGAGACTCGGGTAGTCCCACTCCTCGCTCAAGGCCTCAGCCCAGAAACACCGTACAGAATGACTCGCTTGTAAAGAGAAGCCAATGTCGCGAGTCAAGTGTTTCTCGGGTCGGCCTTTCGACTCGTTGTGGGACACACCGCTCGTCTTCGTTGACTACGGGCTCGGGAGGCTCTAAGGATTTATATGGCAGTCGCTCGCTGCTAAAAAATAAAAGTGCTATACTGTTAGCAGTATGGTGAAAAGTTTGCCCAAGCGGAGTGGGGCGGGGAGGAAACCGCTCAGTAGGAGTTTAAGAATGTATCAGCGGATTGCTGTGGCGTTTGTGATTGGTACGTTCCTGCTTTTGTTGGTGGTGTTGTATTTATCGATATCTAGAGCAACTATTCATGTGGTGCCTAATCCGAAGTTGGTGAGTACCACGACGGCGATTAAGGTGGTGCCAAACCCGGTGGCGCAGGGCGATATGACTGGCGTGGTGGTTGAACAGACGTTTAGTCAGGCTAAGGCTTTTACGCTGCCAAGTGATGGTGGAACGCCGGTACCGCAGAAGTCGACCGGTTTAGTGACGTTGATTAACAAGACTAGTGCACCGCAGACTTTGGTCGGTAACACGCGTTTACTGTCGAACGATAATGCGACACTTTTCCGGATTGATAATTATGTGACAGTGCCGGCGAATGGACAGATAGAGACGACAGTGCATGCGGACCAGCCTGGAACGGGCGGAGATATTGGCCCAGCGCAGTTTACAATTCCTGGTTTGCCAGCTTCGCAGCAAAAGGATATTTACGCGGTGAGTGTGGATAGTATGACTGGCGGCTTGACGTATGTGCATCAGTTATCTGAGCAAGATTTGAATGACGCAGTTAACTCGTTAACGGATGAGATTGTAAATGGAGCTAAGACGACTTTGGCAACTGGCGTCGACCGTAATACTTTTCCAGGTGAAGCTTACCGCATTGAAGTGTTAGAGAGGAAGAGTGATAAGCAACCAGGGACTGAAACTGGATCTTTCAATGTGTCGTTGTCGGTACAAGTAGCGGCCGTGTATTATAGCGATTCATTATTGCAAAAGGCAGTAGCAGCTGACTTGACCAGGCATTTGCCAACAGGTTATGTGATGTCGAGTATTAATAATGATGGCTTGAAAGTGACGGTGGATGAGGCTGATGCCAAGAAGAATACGGCTAGTTTGTCGGTTTATCTAGACGGTGTTGGCGTGATCTCTGAGACGGCTGACGTGTTTGCTAAGGACAGATTTGTGGGTCGTTCAGCGCAAGAGGTGATGACATTACTTTCAGCTTCGGAAGGAGTCGCTAGTTCAAATGTGACTTTTACACCTTTCTGGTTGAAGCGTGTGCCAACGTTGAAAGATCATATTACGATTGATATTCAGGCACCAGCAGCGCCATAAATGTGACTTGCCACGTCGTTCGCGAACGACGTGGCTTGACGAAGATTAAGAAGACTCATAGAATAGAATTATTCGCGTTGATAGAGCTACCAACTCTGGAGCGGATAAACAATTAAAATAAAGTGTTCTTCGAAACTGGCCGTAAGGTCAGCAAGAAGAAAAGTTGGGTGGAACCCCCCGTGCCCGGGGCCCGATGTCATTGCGTTTAAACGTAATGCTCGGGCGTTTTTAATTTAATCAATATGGACTCACACGAATTAGAACACTTGCGACATTCGTTAGCTCACTTGTTGGCAGCCGCGGTATTAGAGTTTTACCCAGATGCTAAACGCACTATTGGTCCGGCGATTGATGATGGCTTCTACTACGACTTTGCTTTTGGGGCGCCGATCAGCGACGCTGATTTGCCGAAGATTGAAGCTAGGATGAAAGAGTTGATGCCAAGCTGGAAGAGTTTTGTCGGCCAAGAAATTACGGCAGATGAAGCCAGAGCTAGGTTTGCAGATAACAAATATAAGCTAGAGTTGATTAATGAGTTTGCTGGCGAAGGACAGACTTTGACGCTCTATACATCCGGCAACTATAACGACTTGTGTCGTGGTGGTCATGCGGATGATTTGAGCGTAGTTGACCCGGACTGTTTTAGTTTGAGTAAGTTGGCCGGGGCGTATTGGAGGGGCGATGAAAAGAATGACCAGCTGACCCGTATTTACGGTATTGCCTTTGCGACCAAGGCTGAGAAAGAGGCTTACTTGGCCATGCAAGAAGAAGCTAAGCGCCGCGATCATCGCAAGCTTGGTGTCGAATTAGACTTGTTTGCTTTCTCGCCCTTGGTTGGTTCTGGTTTGCCACTGTTTACACCACGCGGCACTGTGTTGCGTGACCAGTTGACGGCTTTTGTGTGGAGTCTGATGAAACCGTATGGTTACCAGAAGGTGAATATTCCACACATGGCCAAGAGTGATTTGTACAAAACGAGTGGTCACTGGGATAAGTTTGCGGACGATATTTTCCATGTGTCGAGCAAGAAAACGGACGACGCGTTTGTGCTGAAGCCGATGAACTGCCCACACCACACGCAGATTTACGCTAGCCGCGCTAGGAGCTATCGTGATTTGCCGTTGCGCTTCAGTGAGGTGACGTCGGTTTATCGTGACGAGAATACTGGTCAGTTGCAGGGCTTGTCACGCGTACGCTCGATTACGCAGGATGACGCTCACGTTTTCTGTCGCCTAGATCAGGTGAAGGACGAGGCGCGAGCGATTGCGGAAATTATTAGCAAGTTCTACGCGGCTTTCCAGATGCCGTTGGCGGTCAGATTGTCCGTGAACGATCCATCTAAGCCAGAAGCCTATTTAGGTGGTGCTGAGGTATGGGAAACGGCCGTTGGTACGCTTAAAGAGCTGTTGGCCGAGATGGGCAAGGAGTACGAGATTGGCGTCGGTGAGGCAGCTTTCTATGGCCCGAAGATTGACTTCATCGCGACGGATGCGATTGGCCGGCAGTGGCAGTTAGCAACAGTGCAGTTGGACTTTAACTTGCCGGAGCGCTTTGAGCTTGAGTATGTCGATAGCGATAATGAGAAGAAGCGTCCAGTCATGTTGCATCGCGCGATTCTTGGTTCTGTCGAGCGCTTCATCGGACTAATGATTGAGCACTACGCTGGGGCGTTTCCAATGTGGTTAGCGCCAGAGCAGATCCGTTTGGCGACAGTGGCGGACGAGTTTGTGCCGTTTGCAAAGCAGTTACGTCAGCAGTTGGACGACGCTGGACTCCGCGTAAGTCTTGACGATAGCAATGAGAAGTTGGGTAAGAAGATTCGTAGTGCGGCCATGGAGAAGGTACCGTGGACGATTGTGATTGGTGGTAAGGAAGCTGAGGGTGGGGACTTCAAGGTGAAGGTCTTTGGCCAAGAGGCGGATATTATCATCGCGGCGGCAAATATAAAAGCCGAAGCTGTGGCAGCTGCGGCTTTGCCTCGCTAGGCTTTGAACCATTTGGTGACTCGAGAGAAGAGGCTGGCCTTGGCTGGCTTCTTTTCTGGTTTAGCACGATTTAGGTATGTTTCGCGATTGTCGTCATGGAACCAAGCTGCATCTTCTTTGCCGATGCCTTCGGCGAGCTGTTTGTTGCGGCTTTTCCGGTATTGTTCGAGTTTGACGGATTCTTGGTACTGGCCAGTTTTAGCCATTTCAACCTTTCGCTTTTGCCAGTCGTCCAATTCCTGGTCAGTCATTGCCGCTGGCTTGGTGAATGTTTCTTTGGGTCGGGCTTTCTTAGCAGCTCTATCTTCAGCAGTTTCTTGATAGAGCTTTTTGTCGAAGTTTTCTTTGGTGAGGTTACGGTTTTTGATAGCTACATGTTCTTCTCCGGTTAAGTTTTTAAATTTCTGAAGATTGTTTTTTAAGACTTCTCGATAAATTTCTCGTATATCAGGTGACATTGTCGCGTCTTCACTTAGTTTAGCGTTAATTTTTTTAATGTTGTTTTTTGCTATTTCGATGATTTTCTCTTTGGAAATCTCGGACTCTGTTAGTGGTCTGGTTCTGACGATTTCAGGCGGCATGTCTACGTCTTCTGGACGGGCGGATTTGTTGCGTTCTATTTCGACAGCGTTAGTTTTTTCGCCGTGATCGACTTCGGTGTACTCGAGATCAGAAGCTGGATTAATCTTGCCAAATTCTAAACTTTTAGGACCAGTGGGAACTACAGCTCGACTGAGCATTTCCTCACCTTGTACGTCGCCAGGAAGTTCTTTGATTAGAAAATGTTCAGTGATGTCGTTCGGAGAGACTGGAGGGCGGTTAACTTTAAAATCCCGGCCATTTTGATTAGAGAAGAGTTCGAAGTCGTGATTACTGCGGGCCATAGGCTAGAGCTGAGAAAGTTTTTGTTTGGCGTTGGTGAGGAGGGAAATGGTGTGTTGTTTCTCAGCGGGGGTACTGACGCCGTGTTCAATGATGCCTTCGAGGTTACGGATGTACTCTTCTAGGCTTTGGTGGTCGCTATAGAGAGGCTGAGACACTGAATCACCTGACCTGTCAGAGACCGAGACTTCAGGGGAGGGGTTGGTGAAGCCAGAAGCAAAGGCCATTTTAGGGAATAGATCATGGGGTTCTGTGATTTCTGGAGAGGTTTCAGTCATATAATTTATTATATAAAGTATAGCACGAACTTGACATTTTTGGTTTTTTTGGCTACGGTTAGTGCACCAAAGGAGGTTACATGGACAACTTCAAGAACGAGAGAAATCCGAGGCGAGCGCATGCCGGGAAGCCAATGGGGCGCTTGGTGGCGCTCGATGGAGGCCGCGAAATGGCGCCGTATGAGCAGTATCGTCTGCTGTACCTGCCAGCGCTCGACATTTTCCTCAAGGAAGCTGCCGAGCGCGCCTGGTCGATGGCGGCCAAGCAGAAGACGGTACTCGAGCCTTGGCTATTCGCGGTGGCGGTTGAGTGCCTGCATGAAGCGTTGTTGCGGCGTCAACGAGTGACGGATCCGAGCCGGTCACGTCTGGCTGACATAAACGCTTTGCAGTGCAATTACTCGAACCTCGACTCCTTGACCAAGACCTACCCACTTCTGTACAACGAGTTGCAGGATGACGAGAAAAGCCTGCATGAAGTTCTGCGTGGGTCGTGTGGCTTGGCCGCTGATTCCCAGCAGTACCGCCTGGCAGTGGTGCTGTTCCGGATGGGCTGGTTGGCCATGACGGACAATTTCGCCATCACGAACTTGCTCGAGCTGGGCCACCGTCGGGCCAGAACCGGGTGAGTCAACAAGCGTCGCGCGGTCTTCCACTCTGGGGAGGCCGCGTTGCTTTTTCTAGAGGTTTTACTTACTATTAGCTCCAGTCAACGCGAGACTCGGCGCTCGCGACTGTCGTGTCTCTTGTTCCTAGCGGCGCCTCGTCAACCGTACCAGCTGGCTCACCTCGTATGACTCGGGGGCTGGCACAGGGCCGAGGCTGGCGTCGTCACAGGAGACACGACAGTTGCTCGCTTGTCCATGGCTCGAAAATATATTATGAATAAGATTAAAGTCATTGCCGTGGTTGGCCCAACAGCGTCGGGTAAGACTGACGTGGGAGTCAGGTTGGCACAGGCCCTGGAAGGGGAAGTTATTTGCGTTGACTCGCGGACAGTTTATAAAGGCATGGATATTGGGACGGCGAAAGTGACTGGTGAGAGATTTTCGCGGATCGCAGTTGGTAATGGTGAGTTATTGATGAATGATTTATTTGAGGCTCGGCCAGTAATGGTGGAAGAAGTGCCGCATTGGGGGATTGATTTGGTGCAGCCGGATGAGGCTTTTACGGCGGCGGATTTTGTGGAGTATGCCAAGAAGAAGATTAGTGATATTAGTCGACGAGGGAAGCTGCCAATATTGGTTGGTGGAACTGGCTTGTATTTTCGGGCGTTGCTTGATGGATTGACGTTGACGGATGTGGAGGCGGATCCGGCGCTCCGAACTGAACTGGAGGCAAAGAGTACGGAAGACTTGCTTGAACTTTTGGGTGAGCACGACCCGGAAGCGGCGAGTACGATTGATGAAAAGAATAGACGGAGGATTGTGCGGGCACTCGAGATTGTCATGACGACGGGGGCCACGCTCAAGAGTCAGCAGAAGACGGTGGAAGCGCCGTACGAGGTTTTGTATCTTGGCATGGAGGTGGAGCGTGAAGTTTTGTTCGAGCGCATTAATGCTCGCGTTGATGTGATGATTGGCAGCGGGCTAATAGATGAAGCGCGAGGGTTGCTCGATAAGTACGGAGCTGAAAGTCAGGCGATGAGCGGGATTGGCTACCGACAACTGGCACGCTTTTTTGCTGGAACGTTGCCGCTTAGAGAGGCGATTGAACGGATTAAGATTGATTCCCGCCATTACGCAAAACGACAGCTGACCTGGTTTAAGGCCGACCGTCGTATTGTGTGGGTTAAGAATGTTGTTCAGGCGCTAACTGAGGCGAAAAAATGGTTAGGCTAGAGCGTCGAGAATGGTTTGGGTGGCGAGGTCGGGATCGGCGTTGCCTTTGGTGGCGCGCATTAGCTGGCCTAGGAAGAATTGCAGAAGTTTAGTCTCACCGTTTTTGTAGCGAGTTACTTCGTTGGGATTTTTGGCGATGATGTCATTTACCATTTCTTGTAAGGCGGCGCTGCTGTCGATTTTAACGGCACCCAGGCTCTCCATGGTGTGGGCGGCACTCCAGCCGTTGTCGAGCATGGCTCCCAGAACCTCGAGGCCTTTGGCGGCGGTCAGTTGACCATTAGTAATGAAGCTTAAGAATTCGGCGAAATAAGCTGGAGTAATTTTTGCGTTAGCGATTTCTACTTTACGATCGGTGAGGAGGGCGGTGAGTTTTGTCAGAAGCCAGCCGGCCAGAACTTTGGTCAGCTTGGGGCTAGGCTCGAGGTCGACGATAAGCTCGGAATAGGTTTGTTCGGCGAAGTTGGAGAGAGCCGGATTTTCTACCAGCTGGCGAGCGTCGTCGGCCTTGAAACCGAATTCGCTAATGAAGCGGGCACGTTTGGCGGCGGGGAGTTCTGGCATGAGGCGACGCATTTCTGCGGCCAAGTCGGCTAATTCCAAAGGTGGAATGTCTGGTTCGGGGAAGAAGCGATAATCGGCAGCATCTTCTTTGACGCGTTGTTCTTCGGTGACACCAGCGACGTCGTTCCAGCCACGAGTAGTGGTTTTGAGAGGTGGTGTGCCAGCGGCCCAGAGTTCTGTTTGACGAGTAATTTCGTAAGCAATGGCGCGCTCGACGGCCCGGAAAGAGTTGAGGTTTTTGAGTTCAGTTTTGGTGTTGAGGGGGCCGATGAAGTTATTGTTGTCGTCGACCTCGCGCAGGGAAATGTTGACGTCACAACGGAGTTGGCCTTTTTCCATGTCGCCGTTACTGACGCCGAGCGTGCGGACGAGTAAGCGAAGTTCGTAAAGATAAGCTTTGGCTTCGGCGGCTGAATGGAAGTCGGGCTTGGTGACGATCTCGCAGAGAGCTGTGCCGCCGCGATTAAAGTCGACGTATGTTTTGCCGTCAGCACCGTGGATGTTTTTGCCAGCGTCTTCTTCCAAATGCAAACGCTCGAGGCCAATGCGGACCACGTCGGTCGCGACCGACGTGGCGGGCGTAGCGGAGCTGACTACTTCGAGATCAAGGTAGCCTTCACGCATGACGGGGAGGTCGAACTGCGAGATTTGGTAAGCCTTGGGGAGATCGGGGTAGAAGTAATGCTTGCGGTCGAATTTGCTGTGGGCGGTGATGGTGCCGTTTAGGGCGAGGCCGAGGAGAACGGCAAAGCGAACGGCCTGTTCGTTAGGAACGGGCAGGGTGCCAGGGTGAGCTAAACAAATAGGACAGACGTTGCTGTTTGGCCCTTTATTTTCGATATCAGTAGAACAGCCACAAAAAAGCTTGCTTTTGGTACTCAATTGAACGTGAGTTTCTAAGCCGATAACTGGAAGGAATCTCATAATAAAACTACTTTACTCGACTTTCAAGGCCTGGTAAAGGAGGGTTGTGTAGACGATGATGAGGGGAAAACTGGCGATTTCGAGGAGGCTCATGAGGGTGTCGGCGGCTAGTGGTGGCGTCCATTCACCAAAAGAAGCGGTTGGCTGAAAGCCGAAAGCAAAGAGAATGATGGCAGCAATAATTAGGTAGGTGAGAAGAATGATGAAATTGAAACTCCAGAGACGGTAAGCGACGTTCCAGAAGCGTCCGCGGACTAAGTTGCGGCTGCGTTGCAGTGCAGCGGTACCGCGAGTGTTTTCAAAGAGTACGGTTAATGGTGCAAAAGCAAACCAGGTGGCGAGCAGAAGTCCGGGGATAGCGACGGCAACAAAGCCGATCAAGGAGGTGAGGCCAGAGATGATCATGACCCAGGCGACTGAGGTGATATTTTTTTGCGCTGTGCTGCTGGCGGTGGTGCTGGCGGCTAAACGGAGGCTGTCATTGGTATGGAGGGTTTTCCAAACTGGAACGTGCAGAGCGATGGTATTGTAGATGCTGACGCCAATAAAGATGAGGGCAAGATTAGCAATGAGGTCGAGGGTGGCGCTGAGGTCTGTTAGGCCGAGTGTAGTGCGGATGATGATGTGGGCGATGATAGGCAATAAAAGCCAGCCGGTATACCCGAGGATTGAGTTGAAGTTTTGGCGGATTAGGCGAAGACTGTTAAAAAGAAGGGAAGAGAGACTAGGCAGCGTTTGGTTTGCAGGTGTCGACAAGGCTTTGGAAGACATAATAATCGGCAATCACTAAGAAAGGAACGGTCAGTGCTGTTAGGGCAACGTTCGCTATATCGTTGATAATGAAGAGGGGCATGATTAAGCTGGGTGAGCCGGTGGCTAACAATGACAAGAAGAAATGGATGATGGTGGGGGCTAGGAAGAGGATAATGGCGACGCAAAGGTTAGGAATTATGATGCGTAGTAAAATAGCCCACCAACGACCTCTAACAAGAGCACGGGCGCGGTGGAGAGATTCGAATATTTTGGTGTTTTCAAGCATCAAGGCGTAAGGAGCGAAAATAGTGGTGATACCAATCCAGGCAACTATACAGGCAGCGATCACGGTGCCGAAGAGCAGGAAGATGACGCCGGCTAAGAAGGGGAGTAAACTGTTGCTTTGCATGGCCGTAGAAATGAGGAAGATGGCAGTGCCTGGCAGGAGACAGAGGGTGGTGATAATAATGAGCGTGAGAGCGATAATAATTGACAGAGCTGCCGAAGGTAGGAATTTTTTCCAGGCTAGCTTGCTGATTGTTGAAACGTTGGTTTTTTTTGTCTGAAGTTCGGTGTCGACGGTGAAGATTAGGGCGTTAAATATCCAGATGCTGGCGATGGCGGAGGTGATTGTCCCGAATAGTGTACAGATAGCGCTAATAATCAGGCGAGGTAGATTATCCGCCGAATAGATTACTGTTCCGAGGATGAAGAAAGGGGTGCCGGCAAAAACGTAAAGCGAGATGCTGAGCAGTTGTTTGAAGTACTTTTGGTAGTGGTGGACGGTTTGGTCGACGACTTGTCCGACGCTAATCAATGAGGCCATAGGGGATAATATATTTGAGGGTAGTATAGCAGGCTTAGCCGGTTGACCCAAATCCACCACGATCGGGGGCGGAAACGTCGCCCTCTAGTTCTGTGAAGGTGACGGTGGGGATGGGGAGAATGAGGCCTTGAGCGACGCGATCGCCGGCTTTGAGAGAGACTTGGGCGTCAGTGATATTTTCGATGATGAGGCCGATGATGTCGTTCGGGCCGCAGTAGTCGGAGTCGATTACGCCGACGCCGTTAGCTAAGGCTATGCCTTTTTTGAGGGAGTTGGAGCTGCGAGAAGTGATGAGGAGAAAATAACCAGTGGGGATTTGGATGATGAGACCGGTGGAGGTTTTAACGAGGCTGTGAGGCGGAATGGTGAGGTCTTCGATCAAGGCGAGGTCAAAGCCAGCAGCACCAGCGGTTTGGAAGGTGGGGGTGAGCGCGGCGGGGTGGGTTTTTTTGAAAGAGATTAACATACGGGGTCAGGTCGTCGATCGTCTAGTTTTAATAATTTATTGAATATACTTGAGACTGTTGAGCGTTGAAGATGTAAATGGCGTGCAATTTCTGTGAGTGAGTAGGCGCAGTATTGTCGAGCTATAAAAATGCCTTGATTGCGTTCAGCTTTAGTTTTAAAGTCACTCAATACGTCATCGAGACTAGGACGTCCTACCAGTCTTTCAACTACTGGAATTTCGGTGATATGAGTTGATGTGTTAGCTTTTTCCCAGGTAGCGGCAATGAATTGTGGCGAGCCAAGAATATTTTTAGCTGAGAGTTCGATAAACGGTGATGGTTCATGTATGCCGGTCAGTACAAACTCGGCATACCGTTGCTGAGCTTTAATTTTTATCTTAGAGAATTTTTGTAGCGTTGCGTTGACAGTAAGAAAAGCTGGTGCAGCGATCAATCCGCTGGTAGCAGCGAAATTACTCCATTTCCAACGGGCTGGTTGGCGAACAAGTTTAGCACGCACGGGATTGAGAGCGATATATCGGGTGACTTCTTGCAGATAGATTTCTTCCTCGATGAGAATGGCCTTGTAACGACCTTGCAGTAGGTGGCCGACAGTGTTGTGGTGGTAGTTGAAATCCTGAGTATAAATGCCGTTGAGATTGCGCATGCCGGCGGAGAGGTTGGCTTCGAGGGTTTCGATGAGAAGATGATAGTGATTGTCCATTAAGCAATAGGCATGACAGCGCCAGTTGAAAGTAACACAAGTGGCAGCTAATAATGTGAGAAAATGTTTACGATCAAGATCGTTGAGAAAAATTGGGAGACGTTTATTGCCGCGAGAAGTGACATGATAAAAGGCACCAGGATATTCTATGCGTAGAGGACGAGACATATTGTTGAACAATATCACAAAATCAGACGATCGACGACCTGACCCCAGTCTTTATCCACACCCGTTCGTTGACCAGACGAGGCCAGCGTGTAAGATGCTTGCAGGTTGAGTTAAGCGTAAAAAAGTTATGTCGCAAACAGGCGCAAAATTTCGTAAAGTAGATCAGAGTGATCAGCAGGCGACGTTTGCGGTTGAAGCGGCCGATGGCACGAGCACAACGCAGGTCGCGTACGGCGATGGCGTGGCTTTGCCGTACCGGTCGTTTGTGAGCGACACGGCTTTTGCGCTGGCCCGACCGTATCTAGTATCGCCGGAAAGCACAGTGACTGCACTCGACATGAAACGACTCCACGGAGTGGCGGGTGCCATGCTTGCTCGCCAAAGCCGTATTCAGGGCACGGTCGTAGATGTACTCATGAATGAGTTTCTAATTACCACGCCCGAGGAGTCGCTAGCGCTGAATTCCCCCGTCGGCGAACTGAAAACGCAGAAACTCAATGAAATTATTGAGCGTATTCTTATTCAGTACGGCGACGATTCAGTGCAAGAACTCGAGTGGGCCACTGTGCTTTTTAATTCGGTCAGCAATTTAGCGACGAAGGTTATTGAGGATCGCAGGCTCGGCGGCTTCATTGAACAATCTAGCCGTTACGTCTATTACACTGAACGCGATCCGGTAACTGGGCGATGGTGGTATTTGCGCGAGACTGCGATTATGAAGTTGCCGCAAGCTGGGACTTATGTGATTTTGATGGATAAAGCGTTTGATTTGTACAGCCGGTTGGTCGACGCTTTGACGGAATACTATCAGCAGATTAAGCCGGTTGAGACGGCGGAGTATGCCATTCGCCCAGGAGATGCGGCGAAGTTGAAGTTGGTGGATTTGACGGACGAGAAGGAGATTAAAGAATTCAAGCGCGTTTATAAGTTTGATTTGAAGACTAAAGCGTGTGACGTGGCGCGCGTGGTGTTGCCAGCTTCGACCTTGACCAACGTGGCGATGGTGGCGAATGGCCGAACTTTTGAGCACTTGCTGAAGCGGATGTATTCCTCCGGCAGTAGTGAGTTTCATGATATTGCAGAGCGTCTGCATGGCACGCTCAACAAAGTAATTCCCAAGTACGTTAAACGAGCAGATCCAGCTGGTGAGAAATACACGATGGGCGTTGACGACCGGACGAGGCAGCAGATTGCCCGTGAGTTCCCGCAGTTCATGCAATTTGAAAAGTCGACGGCGGAAGTGACGTGGGAGGAGTTACCAGACATTATTGCTGATAACGCAGAGCCGATTGCGCATACTTTGGCGGCGACATATTTTCCGTTTACGCGAGCAACTTACCGAACAATGGTCTCGACGTTGGTGGCGTTACCGAAGGCTAAGCTCATCGAACTAATAAAAGAAATTGTTGGTATGCGAGCGACGCGGCGTGATCGTATTGGCCGGGGCTTGGAGTTGGGTTATCCGATTACGTTTGAGATTACTGGTAACTTTGGGATTTTCCGCGACTTGCACCGCCACCGTATAATGACGCAGCAGCGCCAGCTATTGAATCCGCATCTTGGTTTTACCGTACCAGCGGATATTGAAGCGATTGGGTTGGGTGATGAAGTGCGCGGCCTCGTTGACGAAATCGGCAAGCTCTACGATCAACTAGTCGTATCAGTCGGGCCGGAAGTGGCGCAGTATTGCGTGACGTTTGGCCATCACATTCGGTTTACGATGGGCTTTAATTTGCGGCAAGCGCAACACTTTTTGGAGATCCGGACTGTGCCACAGGGTCACCCGGATTATCGCCGGGTGTGTCAGACCATGGAGAAGATTATAACGACGAAGGCACCGTGGTTGAAGGAGGCTGGGTTAATGGGTTTTGTCGACCATAATGATTACCCGTGGAGTCGGGCCGATGCTGAGGCCAGGCAGTCGCAGAAGAGAATTGAGAAGGGATTGACGGATGAAACGTAGAAAAAGAGAAGGCCCGCGGACGACATGATGTCGACTGCGGGCTTTTGACGAGACGAAGGCTACTTGTTGGCTGCTTGCCGGTCCAGGAAGGCCTTGCCCTTGCCGACAGTGGTGTTGATCGGCACGCCGGCGGCGCAGAGCGGGCAGTCGGCGGCTTCCCAGGCGTCCATAGTGACGTTAACGAGCGAGTAGAGCGACGGGACGCCGCCGAGATGTGCGGGAGTGACGCCACCGCGATTGCAGAAGGCACCGACCCCGACTACGTTGCCGCCATATTGGCGGACGGCGTTGACGACCCGCTCGACGGTGCCACCGGAGTTTAGGATGTCCTCGACGACGAGCACGTTGCGGCCGCTGATGAGCTGGTCGTAGCCGCGCTTGATGACGAAGTTACCGGTTTCGAAGTAGCACTGGCGGCCATCGAGTCGCTTGAAGGATTCGGTTTCCTTCTCTGCGTAGGTGCAGAGGACAGGGCGACCGGTCATGAAGGACAGATGGTGGGCGACCCATTGGGAGATGATGACGCCGCCGATGACCGGAGCGATGACCACCTCGACGTGATGGTTGCCGAAAGACTCGGCGATCTGGCGACAGAGGTTGGCGGTGTCTCTGGTATGGGGGAAGATGGCGTCCTTGTTGACGTAGGCACTGCCGTGTTTGCCGGAGGCATAGACGACGTGGCTGTCAACAATGATGGCATTGAGTCGGGCGAGGAGTTTGAGAATCTCTTCTTGGTTCATGGACATGGTGAGTTCCTGGTGATGTTGTCGGCGGAATGCAGACGCGGGTAATGTGCCAGAAATGCCAGTTTTTAGCAATGAAAAACAGAAGCACCCGACACGAGCAGCTTCCGTCGACCCTGGGGAGGGACGAGAGTTGCTGCAAGTGCGGGTGCATGAGCTACTGACTGGTTGGCCTGGCGAGCTTAGAACTCGTAGGCGAAGGAGTTGGGACTACGGGAAGTAGCTGACCCAGGTGAAGAGCGAATCGTCGTTGACGTGACCCGCGACGCCGTCCTCGTTCTGTGTCCTGACGTTCGACAGACGGTTGTAGTCGATGTCCGTGATGCGGACCTGGTTGCTGTTGTCGATGTCGAGCGAGTACATCTCGCCGCTTTCCGGCACACCGAGCGTCGGGTCGCGCAGGCAGTTGACCGACATGTACATCGTACCGCCGTTCGGCTGGATGATCTGGCCGAAGAACACTTCATCGCCGAAGGTCACGGACTGGCTGTCGTCGCTCACAACTTCGATGATGTTCTCGGAGAGGTCATCGTTGTTGTCGCCGTGCAGCTCGCAGACCTGGTGGCGCGAGGCGGCGTCGACGTTGCCGTGGACGCTGACCGTGAGGCCCGTCAGGATGACGGCGGCGGTGTTCGGGTTCTCGATGATGAAGCCGAAGTAGACCTGGGCCCGGCCGCTGGTGGCAGGATAGTCGACTTCGCCCCAGGGCGCAGCGTGGGTTACGGTGATGTCGAGCACAGGCGGAGTGCCGGTGTCACCCGTGTCGGCCACGCTGTCCGTCGAGCTGTCCGTGGCCGAGTCCTGGCTGGTGTCGCCAGAGTCGCCTGCGGTGTCGACGATCTGCTCGGTGTCGACGTCGTCGATGACCGGGCCGTGGTAGGGGCGGCCGGTGTCGACTTCGTGACGGCAGGCGATGGTGAGAGCGAGGAGCGGGAGGAGGGAAAGTGAACGCATTTTGGTCTCGTTGACTGGGGTTGGAAGGTCGAGGACGGAGTGTCCAAGACCGAGGAGTATACCATAAAAATGGCCTTTTGTCAATGTGGGTCAATGCGAAAATGGCTAATATTAGGTAAAAAACGTAGTTGTGGATAAGTGGTCTACCTCAAAGGTATATCTTTGAGGTAGACCAAAAACAGAAGCACCCGACACGAGCAGCTTCCGTCGACTTCCGAAGAGAGTCGTTGGTTGCTGCAAGTGCGGGTGCACGCTACGTGGGTTACTCGGCCGAGGTGTAGCAGGCCGGGGTGTCGAGGTTCTGACGGTTGTCCTCGTTGTCCGTCATGATGGCGATCGTCACTTTGGTGAGACCGCGCCACCAGTGGCCGTCGTGCTGGCTGAACTCGACACAGCCGCCTTCCCGCACGTCGAGCCAGTCAGGACTGTCGAGAATGGTGAGGCCTCGATCGTCTGTCCTTGGTTCGGGCGGGTTCTCGCTCGGACCGATGATCTCGCCGCCGCCGCAGAAGCACTTGTTCAGGATGAGCAAGTCCTGCATGGCTGTGGTGAAGTCGGCGGGGCGCTCGTTCGGCACCTCGGGGACAGCCCACCATTCGCCGACCAGGCCATTCCAGCGGGCCTTCTCCCAGATGTCCTGGACGTTGGCAGGCGTGACTTCGACCAGGCTGTTGGGCTGGTAGGCGTCCTGCCACGGGGTGGGCGGGACGGGGACATCGTGGTTGATCTGGCCGTTCTCGACGATGACGACCTTGTCGGTTGAAGGGTTGAACAGGCCGCAAGCGGCTAGGAGGGTGATGAGGATGAGCATTGCGCTTCCTTGTTGGCGCTGGTACGCCGGAGTGGAACCAGGGGAGTAAGGTAGCAGAAGTGGCCGTTTTGGTCAACTTCTAGCAGTGCCAGCC
>CAINGB010000016.1 GCA_903848275.1 Candidatus Uhrbacteria bacterium
ACGAGCAGCGCTGACTATAACTCGGCGTCCGTGTATGCGAGTGTGAACCAGATTGATACGATCTTGCAGTAGAACTTGCGCAACGAGTAACAAAAAGAGCCGGGCTGAGGCTTGGCTCTTTTGTTATCGAGGAGGTGAATACCCCTGGGATATAAACCAGGGGTATTCACCGAAAGGGAAAGCCGGAGGCTGCGAGGTGCAGCGCTCCGGCTTGGAGGACGGGTTGTGGCTCTATTCGACGAGATCGCTGGCGTCAACGGCGATGTAGATGTTGTCTCCCCATTCTTCGCTCAAGAGAAACTTCTTCAGCCGCGGTGCGCCATGACGTTCGCGGGCACAGCTCAGGCCGAACACGCAGGCTTGGTGCTCGGTGTCGCGGTACACCGTGGGAAAGATGACTGTCCGACCGTACATCTCAACCGGCATCGTATCTGGATGCAACAGGTACCAATACAGGACATGAGCCGGCACTACCGGACGAGCACGCAGGCCCAGCATGATGGCGCTCCCCAAGGTCTTGACCTGCGGCACCAACCACAGCCGAAGGTTGCTGAGCTTGTACTCGCCTTCGACGCGATTTGGCAGCTGGTCCAGGGCCCAGTACCGCACGACGAGACCGGTCTCAAACTTGGGGTCCCCGTCGCAGTTGACAGTCGGCCGGAACCACTGGCTGATCTGCGGGAGATAGTGCCCCAGGAGGAACAACCCCAGGCTGAACCCAACGGCGCACAAGAAACCTGCAATGATCTGTGACATGATTGACTCCGGTGGTAGACGACGAGGCGAGATGCCAAGTCGACGGATAACTGTAGCTAATAAAGTACAGAAATGTCAACTGCTGGACGGTATTCAAAGATTGACGATGAAGCACTATTGGGCTATAATTGTCCCTTAGCTGCCGCATGAAGCGGCATCTATCACCCGAGGTTCAGTATGCTCGCCGTAGTCGCCTTTGCCCCGCCAACAGTCACTGATGAACAGGTCGTCGTCTCCCCTACTGAGGTGGTTCGGCCGAAGCCTGTAACACCACCGCTGACCGTCACCTACCCAAGCATCCCGCCCAACCCGTGGCCGAGCTATCTCCCCCACTTCGTCGTCACCAACTGAGCCGAGTCGTCAGAGTCCGTCCGGACTGGCCTAGCCAACGGGAGGAGCTGACGATGTCGGCTCCTTTCTTTTACTAAAAATTCAAGTCCCGGACTCCAGGAGTCCGGGACTTGTTTTTATATTATCGAGATTAGCGCTCGAGTTCGGTCAGCCCCATCTTGAGCAACGCCTTGGCTTGCGGGATGGTGAGGGGCATGACGGAGAGGCGGGATTGTTTGACGAGGTGTAAGTGCGAGAGTGATTTGCGCATTTTTATGGCGAGCAGGGTGACGGGCTTAGCGATGGCTTTCCAGGGGGCCAAGTCGACGGCAGTCCACTTCTCGTCCTTGGGGTCAGAGTGCGGACCGGTGATGATTTTGGCGATGCCGACAATGCTCTTCTGTTCCCCGCTGTGGTAGATGAGCGCGATGTCATTGGCCTTCATTTGCAGCAAAAAATTGCGCGCTTGAAAGTTGCGCACACCGTCCCAAACTGTTTTTTTATCTGCTACGAGGTTGTCCCAACTGTAGGTGGAAGGCTCGGTCTTCAGCAGCCAGTAGGCCATAATATGGGTATGGTACCAAAAGTTGGGTAAAAAGAAAACGCACCTTAACGATCACCCGCTCATAGTAATGAAATGAAGAGCGTGCTCCGTGACCGAGGCCACGGAGGCTCAGGAAATCAGGGAACACGCGAGAACGACTTGGGCGGGAAGGCGAGGAAATAGCCAAACACCACGAATGACACGCCAATAGCAATTGGCTCGAGGACCGACAGCCAGCTGCGGCTCATATCCCAGGCAATCCCAGGGCCTAGGATGATGAGCGATAGGCCTAGGATCGACCACAAGATGGCGCCGAAGAGTCGACCGAAGAAGACGAGGTGACGAAAAATGTTCATGATGACCCCTAGTCAGCCAAGCGGAATGCTCATGCTGACAAAGAGCATAATCCCATAAAAAGCAAAAAGCCTCAACCGAGTTGAAGCTTATTGGTCGGGCTAGTGGGATTTGAACCCACGACTTCTTGCACCCCATGCAAGCGCGCTACCGCTGCGCTATAGCCCGTAAGTTAGCCAAATGAAGGTTGGTGACAGACAAAGATTACTCCACAAACTTGATAATAGCCAGCCGGTGGGCTACAATCCTGCTGCCTGGAGGGATCGCATAGCGGCCTAGTGCGCACGCTTGGAAAGCGTGTATACCGCAAGGTATCGAGAGTTCGAATCTCTCTCCCTCCGCCAGGTAATTTTCAATATTTCAGCCGCGACGGGCTATAGCGCAGCGGTAGCGCGCTTCGTTCGGGACGAAGAGGCCGTGAGTTCAAATCTCACTAGCCCGACCAGAGAATCACGCATTTTGCGTGGTTTTTTGTTGTTTAAGCTGGAAATTTATTGACAAAAGCCCTGATTTTTGTTATATTTTTTTGGTCAAACGGCGTCGCTTTTGGTGTCTTTTGCACACCTTCAAGGAGGATTTCATGTTCAAGCTTAATCAAATGCCGTACGATCTTCAAGTCGGCGATGTCCTCGTGGAAACGAATTGGAATCGAGTGACGAGCTCGAGATACGCCACCATCTACACTTTATTTCGGCAAGAACTCACAACCGTGACGCATGACGCTATGTCTATCACGGTATCGAAGGAAGTCGCACGTGCCGTTCGGAAGGATGGTGTCCTTCAAGCCATCGGCGAACTGCTTCGACCGCGAGGCCTCACGGTTCGCGCACCGAGTAGCTCTAGTTGGCGCGTCCCGTACGGTCGCCGTGGGTGGATCGTCAAGCAAAGTACCGTCACTTGGGTCGTCAAACCAAGATGACGCCCACCATTACGCTGGCCGTCGCGGAAGGGCTGGCCAAGTTCATCGCCAAGGAGATGAACGGCAAGCTGGTGACGAACAGCACCGAGACTCGCGCGTCCTAGCGCCCAAGGCAAGCCGTCCCTCGGCCTGCTGGGCCCAGGGACGCGCTCTTTGTTTTCCGTAAAAGATGCTACAATACCTGCAGTTATGGATATCATCCTCCCCAAAGAAAAGTGCTCCAACCCGGTCGCCGTGCTGCGGAGTGCGGGTTATGGTTATAGCGTCGACCCGGTGACTAAGGAAGATAGCTGGATGATTAGGTTGACTGGTGGGCTTTACCCCCGTTTTCACCTGTATGTGGAGGATAAAGGCGATAAGGTGAAGTTTAGCCTGCATTTGGACCAGAAAAAGGCTAGCTACGGCGGCAGTCACGCTCATAATGCCGAGTATGACGGTAAGCTGGTGGCGCATGAGATTCTTCGGTTAGAATCCTGGATCAGGGCTGGAAACCGCTAATAAACGATAAGTTTTTTGACATTTTACCGTATTTAGGCTATAGTTAGAGCCTTGATTTTTGCCACCGCTTAATTAATCGCGGCAGGCCTGAACTTCACGGTCGACACCTAGTTGTCTTGATCCAGTCGTTCGATCAAGACAATCTATGACCGTATTAACTTCCACCCCTGAAGCTATCAAGGCTTCCGAGGCGCCTGTTGTCGCGGCCCCAGTCGTAAAAAGTTTTTCGACACTCGGGATCGCCCCCACGCTCCTCACCATTTTGAACAACGCTAAGTTCACTGTTCCGACCCCAATTCAAGAGAAGTCTATTCCGGCAGCTATTGAAGGAAAAGACATTATTGGTATCGCCCAAACCGGTACTGGTAAGACCCTCGCCTTCGGCATTCCAATGATCCAACGCTTGGCCCAGCACAAGGGCAAGGGTTTGATTATCTTGCCAACGCGCGAACTCGCCCTCCAGGTTGACGAAGCTTTGCAGCGTTTGGGCCGCCCGATGGGCATGCGCACAGCCGTTTTGATTGGTGGTGAAAATATCCAGAAGCAATTGCGTCAGCTTAAAGCTAAGCCACACGTCATCATTGCTACACCTGGTCGTTTAATTGACCACATGGAGCAGAAGACGTTGACTTTGACCGAGGTGCGCGTGCTCGTTTTGGACGAAGCTGACCGCATGTTGGACATGGGTTTTGCCCCACAAATTAACCGTATTCTTGGGGCCGTACCAAAGGAACGTCAGACCTTGCTGTTCAGCGCCACCATGCCTAACGACATTGTGGAAATTGCCCGCAAGCACATGCAGCTCCCCGTCCGCGTGGAAGTTGCCCCAGCCGGAACTGCCTCCGAACGCGTCGCCCAGGAGATTTTCATAGTCCGCAAGGAAGATAAAATCCGCTTGCTCGAAAAGATGCTCGAGGACTTTAAGGGAACCGTGCTCGTCTTCTCCCGCACCAAGCACGGTGCCAAGAAGATTTGCAGCGCTATTCACAGCATGAAGCATACCGCCGCGGAAATCCACGCCAACAAGTCACTCAGCCAACGTAAGGAGGCTTTGGAAGGCTTCAAGCGCGGCAAGTATCGCGTGCTCGTCGCCACCGACATTGCTGCTCGTGGTATTGACGTCACCGGCATTGGCTTGGTCGTCAACTATGACTTGCCAGATAGTTCTGAGGACTACGTACACCGCATTGGCCGTACTGGTCGTAACGGTTTGGAAGGCAAGGCTGTGTCCTACGCCACCCCAGACCAGCAACAGGATATTCGCGCGATTGAGCGTTTAATCCGCGGAAAGTTGCCAGTTGGTAAGATGCCAGCGGACCTCCCAGTGGCTCGCGTCATGCCACACACCGATCGTGATGAGGACACTCGTCGCGGCAATGGTCGTGGTCGTCCAGCACCTGGTGGTAACCGCTATGGTCAATCATCTGGTGGTTACGGCGGAGGCGCTCGGGCCGCAAAGCCATACGGTGCCCGTCCAGCTTACGGCGCCAATCGCGGTGCTGCTCCAGCCGCTCGTCCAAGCTACGGCACACGCCCAGCTACGAGTCGACCTACCCCAAGCGCTCGCCCATTGCCAACCTATCGCCGCTTAGAAACGGTTGATGAAGACGACAGGCCAGCGTACAGGTACGAGGCCCCAAGAAGGAAATAATTGAGAATAGAAAAGAGTCTGCGCGGTGCAGACTCTTTTTGTTTGACTGACGATTTATTTCTTGAGCTTAGCAATTGCGGCATCGATGAGAGAAGTGAAGCTATCAAGTGGTACGGCGCCTGAGATGAGCTGACCGTCGACAAAGGTGGCTGGTGTGCCGTTGACGCCAGCGGCACGACCAGAGGCTGTGTCAGCGTCGATGACGGACTGGTACTTCTTGGTTTTGACACAGTCGTCAAACTGAGAACGCTTGAGGCCTAGCTGGTCAGCAACCTTGCCGTAGTAATCAGCGCTCAAACTGTCCTGGTTTTCGTAAAGCGCGTCGGTGAACTCCCAGAACTTGCCCTGCTCGTTAGCACATTCGGCGGCGTTGGCGGCTGGTTGCGCTTCAGGATGGAAGGACAAGGGGAAGTGACGGAAGACCCAGGCGACATCGGTACCGTATTTGTCCGTCAGCTGTTTCATGGTTGGGTGATGGCGGCTACAGAATGGGCATTCGTAGTCGGAGTACTCGATCAGGACAACCTTGGCTTTTTTGAGGTCACCGCGGACGTGATCTGTGGCGGTAACAGCGGCGAGTTTACCGGTAGCAGCTGGGGCAGTTGGATCTGGCTTGGCAGTTACGGCAACTGGAGCAGCGGCGGCGGCAGGTCCTGCGGTACCGCGGAGGACGTCGCCACCAATATAGGTGAGAGCAATACCGGCGACGAGGCCGAAGACGAAGATCATCTTAGGGTTACCGTCAAAGAAACCTAGTTGCTTTTTGGCAGCCTCGTTCACGACTGGGGCTTGGCTGGTGATTGGCGTTACTTCAATTACTTCGTCGCTCATAGGAGATTAATTATTTTTCGCAACTATCTTAACACCTTTTCTTTTTTTCGCATCTTAGTTATCCACAACAACCAGAGGCCGATGATGGCTAAAATGGCGCCTAAATACTGACCTGGTGTTAGCCCTAAATAACGCACGTCCACCAATCTGCCGCCATCCGTCAGCAAGCGGAAGAGTCCGTACCACAAGCTAAAGACACCAATAAACGTTCCGGTTTTAGCCTTCTTGTGAGCCAACCAGATAAATGCGACGGCCATCCCTGCACCGTTGAGCATTTCATATAAACCGTAGTCGTGACGGACCACGTTGCTAGGATATTGTACACCCAAAAAGAAATGCGTGGCAGTGCCTGGATGATCGTGAATGAGAAAACAGCCAATACGCCCGATCATGATGCCGAAGGGCAAACCGTACACGGCCACGTCGACGTATTGCCAGACGTCTACTTTACGGCGACGAAGGAATAAGAGGCCGACGATGACGCAAGCAATGAGGCCGCCGAACATGGAGAGGCCGCCGTGCCAGATAGCGAAAATTTCTAACGGATTGGCGAGGTAGTAAGGGAAAGCGTAAAAAAGAACGTGACCTAGGCGGCCACCGATCATACCGGCTAGGACCATCCAAACCGTAAGGTCGTAAATGATGCTGGCGTCGAGGCCACGTCGCTTGGCTAACTTCCCTGCCATGACAGCCGCGAAAAGAAAGCCTAGACCTATAAAAAGGCCCCAGACTTGCAGAGTTAATGGTCCGATAACGATTGATGTCCAAGCGAAGTATGGGATCATAGGCTATAGAGCACCGAGATCGACGAGGGCAGATTTGAAAGCGGCGACAGCTTTAGTGGCTTCACCACGGCGTAGTGAATAGCCGAGTTCGTGGGCCAGTGTGTTGCGGAGTTTATGCGCCCACCAGACGTCAGCCAGTTTGCGATATTTGCGCTCCGCAAACTTGAGACGGAAGGCCATGGTCTCGCCTGGAAAGTGTTTGAGTTTGAGGGCTTGGTCCAGCACCGAGTCAGCCTGCATGATAGCTAACTTGCTCGCCATGTCTTCATTGCGAGCCAATAGGCCTTCCACTTCTGCCCACGACTTTTTGACTTGCTCCCCCTCTTTGCCGAACAGCCAACGCTTGTACCAGCGCTTGAGGCGATAGATGAGATACCAAACGACGGCCATGATAATGACAAAAGCGGCGACCGAGAAGCCGAGTTTGGTGTAATCGATGTCGACGCTAAACCAGAGGATGTTGGTCATGCCACTTCGTTATATTTTGATAAGCAGCGGCGGCTTGTAGAGCTTTTTCGTCTTGCATCGAGCCAGCGAGAAACTGGAGACCGACGGGGAGATTGTGCGCCAAGCCACAGGGGACGGAGATGCCCGCAATGCCAGCAATATTAGCAGCGACCGTAAAGACGTCGGCGAGGTACATGGCGACAGGATCATCCATCTTTTCTCCAATGTTCCAAGCCACGCCAGGAGCTGTCGGGCTGACAATAACGTCGACACGTTTGAAGGCGTCGTCGAATTCCGCGCGAATGGCGGTGCGAACGGCCAGGGCTTTTTTGTAGTAGGAGTCGTAATAACCGGCGGAGAGAATGAAGGTGCCGAGCATAATACGGCGCTTCACTTCCGGGCCGAAGCCGGTACCGCGAGCGTTGACGTAGCTGGCTTCCAAGCTACCGGGAGCACGAGTGCCGTAGCGCATACCATCGTAGCGACCGAGGTTGCTGCTAGCTTCGGCGGGTTGGATGATGTAGTAGGTTGGGAGAGCGTAAGGAGTTAGGGGCAGGCTCAGGTCGACGATTTCAGCGCCAGCCTGCTTCATGACCTCGATAGCTTCGTTGATCCGATTTCGCACCTCGTCGTCCATACCGTCGACGAAATACTCTTTTGGTACGCCAACACGGAGACCAGAAAAGGACGGAGGACAGACCTGACCCCATAATCGATCAACCGAGGTGGCGTCGTGCTCGTCACGGCCGCCGATAATGGATAAGACGAGGGCAGCGTCCTCTGCGCTGTGAGTGAAAGTGCCGACTTGATCGAGGCTGGAACCGAGGGCGATGATGCCGTAACGGGAAACGCGGCCGTAGCTAGGCTTCATACCGACCACGCCACACATGGCAGCGGGCTGACGAACCGAACCACCAGTGTCGGAGCCGAGGGCGACGGGAACGAAGCCGGCAGCTACGGCTGCTGCCCCGCCACCTGATGAACCGCCAGGAATCTTCGTTACGTCCCAAGGATTGTAGGTTTTCTGGCAAGCTGAAGTTTCGGTTGAGGATCCCATGGCGAATTCGTCCATGTTGGTGCGACCGATGATGATGGCGCCAGCGCCGATTAAGCGCTCGACGACGGTTGAGGTGTAGGCGGCGGTGTGCTCGACGAGAATCGAGGAACAAGCGGTGGCTTTGTGGCCAGCAAATAACATGTTGTCTTTGATAGCGACAGGGACGCCGGCTAGTGGCGGCAACTCGGCTCCGCTCTTGACGAGTGCATCAATGGCGGCGGCTTGAGCTAAGGCGTCGGCATCAAAAGTTTCGAGGAAAGCACCAATGGCACCATCGCGGGCTTTGATGTCGGCCAAAGTTGATTCGACAAGCTGAGTAGCCGAGGTGCGGCCGCTCTTGATTTCGTCGATAATGGCATTGATAGTTGGGAAAGTCATAAGTTATTCGAAAACGCCAGGAACTTGTAAGGCGCCGGCAGCACTGACGGGAAAGGCGGAGATTAGGGCGTCGTGCTCGGCTTGATTGATGATAACGATTTCATCTGAACGAAGGACGTTGAAGGCCTCGGTGAAGTAGTCGCGAGTGGAAACGGCTGAGGTGTCGACTTCCTGCAAACGGCTAACGTAGTCCAAAATGGCTGGCAGCTGCTCAGCTAGTTTAGTCTTCTCCTCGACGCCTAACTGGAGGCGGGCGAGCTTGGCGACGTGGTCGATGTCGATATTCATAAGATTACATGGTCAACGCGAGACTCGGGGAGTCCCTTTCTTACTCGGTCGGGCATTTTGACGATCGATATTTACTACTTGGGTGAAATATCGCCACCAAAATGCGCGTCCCTCGGTCGACGAAAGGGACATCCCGCTCGTCTTCGTTGACTGCGGGCTGCATTACTACTCGCCTAGAATACGTAAAAATTCGGCTTCCGACAAGATGGGCACGCCGAGTTGCGTGGCGTCGTCGGCCTTGCTGCCGGGATTGTCGCCAACCACAACGTAATTCGTGTTTTTGCTGACGGATCCAGCCACGCTGCCGCCAGCTAAACGGATGCGATCTTTGGCGTCTTCGCGACCCATCGTGGCGAGCGTACCAGTCACAACGAACTTCTGGCCGGCTAGTTTTTGCTCGATTTTCTTGGCTTCTTTGACCTCAACGCCGACTTCTTGGTATTCGGCGAGCAGCTTCTGACCGTGCTCGGAGTGTAGGAATTCGATGATGGCGTCGGCAACCGTCTCCCCCACGTCTGGCACGGTGAGTAAGCGATTCTTGTCCGCGGCGATGAATGAGGCGAGAGTACCGAAATGAGCAGCTAGGGCAAAGGCCGTCTCCTCGCCGACATGACGAATGCTCAAGGACAAGATGAAAGCGTCGAGGTCGATAGCTTTCTTGCGAGCGATTTCTTCGCTTAGTTTATTAGCTGAGACTTCACCGAAGCCTTCGAGGTTCTTGATTTCGTCGACGCTTAAACGGAAAATATCCGGGGCGCTATTCAACAAGCCGGCTTCTTCCAAACGTTCGACGATTTTGCCACCGAGTCCGTCAATACCGAAAGCTCGAGCGGCATGCAAGATGTGTTCGCTAGCCACGGCAAAACATTGCTTGTTGCTGCACATTAAGGCGACTTCCCCACTGCGACGAATGACGGCCGAACCGCAAACTGGGCAGTTGATTGGTAGTTCGATGGCTTTTTCCGAGCCGTCGCGCAGTTCTGTTAAGACTTTCGTAATCTTTGGAATGATGTCGCCGGCTTTGGTTAAGATGACGGTGTCGCCTAACTTGAGGCCCAAGCGAGCAATTTCGTCCGCATTATGGAGCGTGGCGTGCGTGACCGTCGTGCCAGCAATGAAAGTAGCGCCAACGGTGGCAACCGGGGTCAGAGTGCCGGTGCGACCGACGAACCAGTCGACGCTCTCCAGTTTGGTGGTAGCTTCTTCCGGCGCGAACTTCCAGGCAACTAAACCACGAGGAGTTTTGCCAACCACGCCGAGCGACTCGTAGGCTTGAGCGTTGTTAACACGAACAACGACGCCGTCAATCCAGTAGTCCAGGCTCTCGCGTTCAGCACCGAGGCTAGCAAAATAGGCTTTGATGTCGGCGAAGTTTTTAGCGTGGACGAAGGGAGGCGTGGCAAAACCTAGCTCTTGGCAACGCTTGAGATTCTCGACTTGGGTGCGCTGGCCAAGATCGGATTCGAGGCGCCAGGCGAAAAAGCGCAGGGGTCGGCTAGCGGCGATAGCGGGGTCGAGTTGACGAATACTGCCAGCCGAAACGTTACGAGGATTAGCAAAAAGTTCTTCACCGGCAGCCTTCCGCGCCGCATTCAATTGCTCGAAGTCGTCCTTGCGCATGTAAATCTCGCCGCGCACTTCGACGCGACCAGCTAGAGGTTCACGCAACTCTAGAGGAATGGATTCGATGGTACGAATGTTCATGGTGACGTCCTCGCCGATGCGACCGTCGCCACGAGTAGCAGCGCTGACCAACTTGCCGTCAACGTAAACGAGAGACACAGCCAGGCCGTCGATTTTAGGCATGACGACGTAGTCCTGGGCAGCTTCGGATAACTTTTCAATACGAGCGAGCCACTCACCCATTTCTGCCGTCGAAAATACGTCCTCCATGGAAAGCATGGGGACGACATGCGTGACTTTATTGAATTTGGCTAGGGCGACGCCGGCCACGCGCTGGGTTGGCGATTCTGGTGTAATCAAATCTGGATACTCTTGCTCGAGCTGGTAGAGTTCGTGTTTGAGGGCATCGAGGGCTGCCTCCGAAATATCCGCCGCGTTTAAAACGTGATACTGGTAACGATATTTGCTAATGGCTTCTCGGAGTTTAGCAATGCGGCTGGCGGCTTCAGAATGGGTCATATAAGAAAAATAAGACCTATGGGATCATTAGGGCCTATGCTGTATAATAGTACCATTATGCTCGGCAACCGCAAAATTCCGGAGAATGAAATTAGCTTGGTTTACGTGCGCTCTTCGGGAGCTGGTGGGCAGAACGTCAACAAAGTGTCGACCAAGGCTCAGCTGCATTGGAACCTGGCTGGTAGCACTATTTTCGATGCGTCAGAAAAAGCTAAACTGCGAGCAGCTTTCAAGAATCGTTTAACGAATGAGGGTGAGATTGTGCTGACGTCTAGTGAGCAACGCACGCAGAGTCAAAACCGGGAAACGGCGCTCGAGAAACTCTATCGTCTGATTGATCATGCGTTGACACCGCAAGCTAAGCGGATTCCGACTAGGCCGACCTGGGCTTCGCAGTTGCGGAAGAGGGATAGCAAAGAACGGCGGACGCAGACGAAGAGATTGCGGAAGAATTTAGTATAGTATACAGGCCTCGGTCAACGCGAGACTCGGGGAGTCCCTTTCTTTCTCCGTCGGGCATTTTGACGATCGATATTTACTACTTGAGTGAAATATCGCCACCAAAATGCGCGTCCCTCGGTCGACGAAAGGGACATCCCGCTCGTCTTCGTTGACTACGAGCTCTAGCCGATTAGAGGAAGCTTAATTACGAGGCCTTCTCTAGGCGCAGTTCGTTCCCACTCTTAAAGGCCTCCGTCTGGCTAAAAAGTTTATTGTAAAAGCGCCAAGTAGGTATTCAACAACCACGGACCAAAGACCATGGTGATGACGGTGGCGCCGGCCATGAAGGTGCCAAAAGGAACGTGGCTCGTGGTGCTGCGATGACCACCAGCCAGCAGCAGAACGCCGCCGAGGGCGCCAATGACGTAGGACAGGAAGAGGGCGACAATGCCCATAGGCAGACCGAGCAGGAAGCCCATTAATAAGCCCATGCGGATGTCTCCCCCGCCAACCCAACGACCCTGTGAAACAAGGTATTGAATAGCGAAGAAGCCACCAAGTGACAAGCCGCCAAGCAACATGGAGAAAGCCGAGGCGCCAAGCAAGGCGTTAAAGAGAATAACCAAGATGATAGCTGGAATTGAAAATTTGTCTGGAATGACGCTGAAGCGGAAGTCGTAGAGGAAGATGATGACCAGGAAAACAGCGACGACAGCGTCACGAACAAAGAGAATACCGGTTTCGGTACCGGTAATAAATGAAGGGATGCCAAGTCCGAGTACCACGCGGGCAGCAAACAGGGCGAAGAGTAAGCCCATGGCCAATTCCACGGCTGGGTATTGCCATTCAATAGCCGCGGAACAACGTCGACAACGACCCTTGAGCACGAAATAGCTGAGAACTGGAATGAGATCAAACCAGTGGATAGGCTCGACGCAACTCCAGCAACGGGCCCGACTCATGAGGGGCAAACCAGCTTTGGTGCGGAGGACGGTGGCGTTGACGATGCTGCCGGTCAGGATACCGAGTACACCGGCCAGGATGATAGCGAGGATTATTGACATAAGACTAGAGTGAAGGACAGGCGCCAGGTTTGAGCGCTGTTTCCGTAGCACAGTTAGCGCCCTTAACGAGACCGAGTACGCTATTAGCAGCCTCTAGTTCGAACTGGAGACGATATGAAGTGGCGTCACCGGTATAGCAATAAGCGTTGCTAACTCCGCTGCAGCTAGATTTCTTACTGAGACCAGTGGTTGGTGGTGTTGGCACGACTCGCAAGTAGGAATTACTTGGCGCAATGCTGCAGGCGAAACCGTCGCCAGATAAACACTGAGTGCTGCCTTGACCAAGGGCCAGAGGATCGGCCGACATGGGATAACCGGCGTGATCTGTAAAATAAGATTCGAGTGAATCTTGTAGCTCTCTCACGTGCGACAAGCGCGTGGCGTCGCGCGTACGGAGACGAGCGGTGAGGACAGCGCTGGCAGCCAAACTACCACAAACGCCAATTACTAGAACGACTACGAGGACTTCGATTTTTGTCATATTACGTTCATTATATCACACCGCGAGTAAACGTTTCATCTTGGTGACCAAGCTGCTTGGCGTGAGGTGACCCGTCAACACATATTCGGCGGCACCGGCGGTTAGCGCTTGATGCACGCTAGCGTGATGGGCTTGGTCGGCTAGTAAAACTATTTTAGTTTTTAGCAAAGTAGGTAAGGTCCGCAAGCGGCGCAGTTCAGAGGTGACATCCGGCAAGGCCTGGGCGTCGATGACCAAGATATTTGGCCGAAACTGGACGGCTCGCAGTTCCGCAGCTGGCAGTTTGTCGATTACTTCTACCTCCCAACCGTCACGCTCAAATTGATGCGCAAAAATTTCCGCCAAGTGCAGATCGCGGATGGATAAGAGAATGCTGGGCTTAGTCGTCATAGCTACTTGTCATTCTCGGTCAATCTCATGGCTAAGCCGACAGCAATACTGAAACGTGGGCCAACTTCATCGAGCACGGGACGGAGGCCGGAAGGTGAAGCAATGCGAGCCCAAGGATCGCCAATGTAAACGTTGACGTTCAAGACTTTGGTTAGGTATGGATCGAGGGCTGGCAAGTGTGCACTGCCGCCAGTGATGACGATTTTTTCTACCGTTTGGTTGTCGTGGAAGGCTTGGTTAGCGTAAAGCTCCAGGGAATATTTGAGTTCATGGACTAAAGCGGTGAGTGCGTCCTGCACGGCTTTTGGTGGCTCGGCCTCATGGCTCGAGAGTGATAGGTCGCACTTAACCCGTTCCGCCTCGGCAAAACTGACGCCCATGCTAGCTGCCATAGCGCTCGTGATCATCAGGCCGCCACCCTTCATACTGCGATGTAGGTATGGCACGCCCTTGTCGACGATGGAAATGTTTGTTTGGTCGTAGCCCATGTCGACCAACATGATGCGCGATTTATCTTTGCCAATTAGGCTACGAATAAGGGCGAAGACTTCAGTTTCGAGAGAGACGAGTTCGAGCTTAGTTTGACGGAAGAGGTCGATATATTTCTGCACCAAAACTTTAGGCGCGGCCGTGACTAACACGCGAATATTTTTGCCGGATTCACGCGCCGCCTCCCCGTCGCCACCAACGGCCAGATCCTTCAGCTCTTTGGGCAATAAATCTTTATCTAGAATATTAGAGTCAACGATCATGTCCGCCAAGGGCATGGGTAGCAGCTTGCTTGATTGCGTCTCTATCAGCGATTTCATTTCCTCTTTACTCTTGCCGGGCGGAATGGTGACGATGGTTTGGAAGACCTGCGCGGAAGGGAGTGCAGCCACTACGCGCGTGGCTTTCATGCCGGATTCTTTGATGATCTGCTTAATAATCTCGGCTGCTTTAGCTGGATCATTGAGCAGCGACGCGGAGTTTTCTTCGGTTGTAGCAGATTCCGAATAGCCATACGTCGACAAACGTAGTCGCCCTTTGTCTTCTACTAACTCAACTATCTTAATGGCTGACGGGCCGATGTCGATGCCCAGCAAGCCGTCAAAATGTTCTTTCTTGTTGCCGCTAAAAAGACTCATAGTGACACCATTCTATCACATTAGGAGATTGCTATCGATAGTCTTATTCACCACGGCATCCGCCTCCGTATTAAAAGCGCGGCGGACGTGCCTAAAAGTGATGTGGCGAAAGTGCTGCTTGAGGTTATACACTTCTAAAAATAATTTACCGAGCGCCGGATTTTTAACTTTGTAGATGCCGTTCAACTGCTTGACGCAGAGCTCAGAGTCGAGGCAGACGTCGAGGTTCTTGATGCCGAGTTCATGGGCTTTGGCGAGACCGATGATGATGCCGGTGTACTCGGCGACATTGTTGGTGGCGTGGTCATAGTACTTCCCCACTTCGGCTAGGCGTTCAATTTGATTGCCGTCAGCGTCGAGCTTGAAAATAACCGCGCCACCAGCAGCGGGGCCTGGATTGCCTCGCGCTCCCCCGTCGGCGTACATGCGAGCTTCGTAGTTCATAGGTAGTGATTATTTTACAAAGGGGTCAGGTCGGGAATCGGGAATTTTGCGAATTTGCTGGCTTATTTTACCTACTGTGGACCTGTCGAGCTTTAAATGCCGAGCTATTTCTGACAATAAATACCCGCATCTTATATGAGCGATGACAATGGTTTGATCACGTTCCTCCTTAGTCATGTTTTCGTCGAACAGATCTTCTAGCGTTGGTCGTCCGACTATTCTATCTGCTCGGGGCAGCTCCTTGATATCATCCGTCGTATCATTCCAATTCCACACCTCGTGCACGAATTGTGGGCTGCCGAGAATAATTCCCTGTTCAATTTCGTCGAATGGCGAGGCGGCGTCGAGGCCTTCGATTACCCATTTACGATAATTCTTTTGAGCTTGTGGTCGACGGTGATGAAAGAATTTTAAGAGCGAATCAGTGGCCAAAAACGACGGTGATTCGATCTCGCCCAAAGTTGCTCGATAGCTACTCCACCGCCACTGCTCTGGCTTCTTTACCAATCCTGCTCGAACTGGATTAAGCACGACATAACGAGCAACCTGCATGAGATAAGTTTCTTTTTCGATAAGGAAACTATGGTATCGGCCTTGAAATAAATGACCGGTTTTTTCATGACGCTTGTTGTAATCTTGGCTGACGATTCCGTTCAGGTCACGCATGAAGTCCGCCAGATTGCCATCTGGGGTCTCGATCTCGAGGTGATAATGATTACCCATTAAACAATACGCATAGCAGATAATGTTTCGAATAAAGGCAATCTCTGCCAGAACCTGCAAAAAGTGCCGTCGATCAAAGTCGTCAATAAAAATATCTTGCCGACGATTACCACGAACCGTGATGTGATAGAAGGCGCCTGGATATTGAAGACGGAGTGGCCTGACCATATCTGCCAATAAATTCGCAAAATTCCCGATTCCCGACCTGACCCCTTTTTAAAAACCCAGGTACTGAACCTCTTCATGTAGCTCAATACCAGCTTCATCGCGGACTTTTGACTTGATGAGTGAGATGAGTTGCACAATTTGGTCCGCGGTGGCAGCGCCTTTGTTGACCAGGAAGTTGCCGTGCGTTTCGCTCACCATGGCGTCGCCGATGCGCGTGCCTTTGAGTCCAAGCTGATCGATGATCCAGCCGGCGGCTAAGCGACGACGGGCGAGCATATCTGGTGGGATTGGGTATTTAGCGGCGAGTTTGGCGATGTCACCTTCAGAAGTGAATTCGAAATTTTTGAACATGCAACCGGCGGAGGAAGAACCGAGCGGTTGGCTGGCTTTGCGGCCGGCGAGATTCTTTTCGAGGGCTGACATGGCTTCGGCTGCATCGCCTGGTTTGAGTAATAAGGTGACGTCGAGAACTACGTCGTCGTTGCCCGAGTGCTTGAAGAGGCTGTCGCGATAGGCGAACTGAATTTCGACGGGGAGGAGGGTTTTTACAGCGCCGTCATGAAGGACGCGGACGGATTCGACGTTGTCTTTCATTTCGCCGCCAAAACAACCGGCGTTGCCACGAACTGCGCCGCCCATAGTGCCAGGGAGAGAAATAGCCCATTCAAAACCACGCAGTCCAGCAGTCGCTGAAGCGCGAGCCACGGCGGCAGAAATAACACCAGCCTCGGCGATGATGCGAGGGCCGTCGATCTTCATTTGGCGATTGGCGGCTTTGATGACGAGGCCGTTAAAGCCAGCGTCGGCGACCAGAGTGTTGCTGCCACCACCGAGGACGAACCAGGGCTGACCGTACTGCTTGGCGAGCGCCACAGCGTCGACAATATCCTGACTCGACACGGCTTCCACGAAATAACGGGCTGGGCCGCCAATGCGGAAATTGACATGTTTGGCCAGTATTTCCTGTTCTTTAAATTTGGTGCCGAACCGGGTCTGCAGAGAATCGACGAATTCCATATGGGGAAAGAGTAGCATTTCAGGCAGTCATA
This sequence comes from Candidatus Uhrbacteria bacterium, assembly GCA_903848275.1. Taxonomy (GTDB): domain Bacteria; phylum Patescibacteriota; class Patescibacteriia; order UBA9934; family UBA9934; genus UBA11707. The sequence continues at coordinate 16,868 of CAINGB010000016.1, forward strand.
CACAACCCGTCTGGAGCTTTCTCTTGGCATACGTTACCATACTCGTATTATGATGAATTCCCTCTTTGCCGAAGACCTAGCTGTGGCGCAAGCGTTAGAAGATGAGTTGAATAGAGAACGGGAGGGATTGGAGATGATTCCGAGCGAGAATTTTGTGTCGAGCGCTGTGCTCGAGGCCTTGGGGTCTGTGGCCACTAATAAGTATGCGGAGGGTTATCCGGGTAAGCGTTACTACGGCGGGTGTCAGCATATTGATGTGATAGAGCAGCTGGCGATAGATAGAGCCAAACAACTTTTCGGTGCTGAGCATGTGAACGTGCAACCACATTCTGGGGCACCGGCCAACATTGCCGTCTACACTGCCCTATTGCAACCGGGAGATACTGTACTCGGCATGGATTTGTCCCACGGCGGACATTTGACGCACGGTCACCCTGTTACCGATAGCGCCAAGCGTTATAATTTTTTGCGCTATAAAACGGACGCCAATGGCAACATCGACTACGATCAGTTGCGGACGATGGCGATTGAGAACAAGCCGAAGCTGATTCTGGTTGGCTACTCAGCTTACTCCCGTGAGATCGATTACGCTCGCGTCAAACAGATTGCGGATGAAGTTGGGGCGCTCACGATGGCGGATATTGCCCACATTGCCGGACTCATTGCCGGCGGTGAAATGAACAATCCAGTGCCGCTTTTCGATGTAGTGACGACGACGACGCACAAGACTTTGCGCGGACCACGCGGCGGCATGATTATGTGTAAAGCAATTCATGCGAAGGCGATTGATAAAGCCATTTTCCCTGGTTTGCAAGGCGGCCCGCATGAACACAGCATCGCGGCGAAGGCGGTGGCGTTTGGTGAGGCGCTCCGCCCTGAGTTTAAAACTTACGCTAAGCAGATCAGACTAAATGCGAAGGTTCTCGAGCGTGAACTGACGGCGCATGGTTTTAAGTTGATGTTCGGTGGAACGGATAATCACCTGCTGTTAATCGATGTCACTAGCAAGGGTGTCACGGGGCAGATCGCCGAACACGCGCTCGACGCAGCAGGGATTACGGTGAATAAGAACATGATTCCCGACGACACGCGTTCCCCGTTTGATCCTTCGGGAATTAGACTTGGCACGCCAGCTTTGACCACCCGTGGTATGAAGGAGGGCGACATGGTGAAGGTGGCTGGTTGGATTAATGAAGCGGTGGAAAACCATGGGAATGCCGAGAAACTGGCGGCTATTCGCGCTGAAGTGAAGGCCTTCACCGCCGCCTTCCCGCTCTACGCTGAGTTGAGTTATTTGGCTAACTAAGCTATCCTACAGGTCATTATGACCGAGATTTTGAACGGACGAGTCCTAGCTAATAATATCCGCGAGAAAGCAGCAGAGCGGATCCATAAGCTGCCGCACCCACCTGGCTTGGCGGTACTTTTAGTTGGCGAAGATCCGGCCTCGCACTTGTACGTCGGCCTTAAAGAAAATGCGGCGAAGGAAGTAGGCATCTACATAGAAAAGTATGAGTTGCCAGCGGAGACAAGTGAAAAGAAAATTATCGAGATCATCGAGGAGTTGAATGCGCGTCATGACATTCACGGGATCTTGGTGCAGTTGCCGTTGCCTGGTCAGAACGTCGACAAGGTGATTGCGGCGATCGACCCGAAGAAAGATGTCGACGGCTTTCATGGTGAGAACCGCCATTTGCTCCTTGAGAATAAACCAATGCTGGTACCGCCGATTGCCCTCGCGATCATGCGTATGCTGCAAGCCAGCCATACGCCGCTCGCTAACAAGAAAGCGGTGATCATTGGCAACAGCGCAATTTTTGCGGAACCGGTGATTGAACTAATGAAAGAAGCAGGAGTTGAGGCTCAGTTTTTGAACCGTCACGCCACGTCAATTGCGGCTAAGACTCGGGCGGCTGATATCATTGTCGTCGCGGTTGGTGAAGCAGGATTCTTGCAGCGCGATATGGTGAAAGCTGGTGCTGTAGTTATTGACGTAGGGACAAACAAAAAAGATGGCGTAGTGGTTGGCGACGCCGCACCAGAGCTGATTGGTCATGCTGGCTTTTTGAGCAAAGTACCTGGTGGCGTGGGCCCGCTGACTGTGGCGTACCTGTTGTTCAATGTGATCAAGGCGATGGAGGTGCAGGAGAGAGGTTAAGCTAATTGAGACTCGTCAAAGCGATAGAAACCGAAGGTAACTACATCCCTTGGCATATCAACTGTCCAAACTAGATCACGCACAAACAGCGGTGCTGGAAAATCTTTGTGATTTCTAGTAATTAAGTATAAATTTGTTTTATATTTTTTCAAAAACGACGCGATGAAACAATCTGCTAGACTGACATTATTGATCTTCCTAGCCGCATAATAGCGAGCAATCTTTAGAGCATCTCGTAAAAGATCGCTTTCCTCTTTCAGTGGAAGAGTGATGAAATTCCAAACTGCTAAATATGCCTTATGAGCTTCAATTAGTTCAGGTTGAAAAATATTTCTAGAAATTTCAAATTGGACCAGTGAAATAATCACCGGCTGACAATGTGAAGCTATAAGAAATTCAATCAGATCAGTAAACTTGTCTGGTGACTGATATGCTTCAATAAGTACGTTCGCATCGAGTAAGACGTGTTTATGTTCGATCTTTTTCTTCATCTCCTCGATAGTAAGCACGCCCATAAACTTCTTCTTTCATTTTTTCATTAGCGGCTTCAAGATCACGAACCCGTTCAGCGGCGCGCTTCCATTCTTCGATATTGATTGTCCATTTGATTGGACGGCTGAGGATATTGTCCATATATTTAGAGTATAGTCGATTTGTGGAGAATGTTGAAGAGCATTATTCTAAACTATTATCGGACAAATATTAACCAAGGAGTCGTCCTGGAATATGTGACGCCGTTATAATCAGCCGAGGTGTCAGTCATAGTAAGACTTTCGCGATAACTAGCACCTTTCTCGCCTGGCTTGGCGTATTTCAAAACTAAGGCTTCCTGTTCATTTATACTCGTCGAAGAATCGATGAGCATTGTAGACTGACTATCCCCTACGCAATGGGTCTCGCAATGCAGATCTTGGTATATCCTAACGATTTTGTGTGGATAGATATATACGTAAGATAGATCATTTGAGCTGGTGATGGCCTTATATGCTCGGTCAGGCAAAATAGCCGAGACAACAAAGATAGCTGAGCCAAGCAAAATTACTAAAACTAATCCGATTATTACTTTTTGATATAATTTCATACTGATTATTTATTACAGCAAGGCCACGATCATGTTCGCTGCGAAGATGCCGGCGACGAGGAGTGAGACCCAACGTGGGAAATAGAGTGAGCGTTTGCTGGTGTGTGGTAAGCGGCGGAGGGCTTCGTAGGCCGCGACGATACAAAGGCCCATGAGGCCAACAAAGAGGCCGCCAGTTAAGTCGATAACGCGAGTGATGTCGTGTACGCCGAGGGCTAGGATGAGGACGGGAATACCGAGGGCCAGGGCGAAGGAGGTGAAATAGCGTAAACGATAATCGTAAAGCAAAGTGTTGTGCAGAACGAGGCCCTGTGAAATGAAGGCGGTGGTGACGGTGCAGAGTCCGACGGCGGAAGCGAGGGCGACAAAGCCGAGGCCAAGAGAATTGCCGAGTCCATGGAGAGTTTCGGGTGAAGTGCTGAGACCGGTCACGCCAACGATGATAAAGGCAAATAAGGCATAGAGAATGGCCACGGCGATGGTGCCGATGATGACGGCTCGTGGGAGTAAGGCTTTTTGTCGGCCTAAAATGTCGCGCATCTCAGGGACAGCGGCGAAGGCTGTTAAGGAGAAGAGGGTCACGCCGAAGGGCAAGAACCAAGAGTGACCAGTGGCGATGACGAAGTGTTCGAGGGCTAGGTGAGGTGCGGCCACAATAGCGAGTAAGCAGATGCCGAGAGCGTACAGACAGATGAGATATTTTTGATAACGAGCGACGGTCATAGCGCCGCCAGCGATTAAGATGGCCGAAGAGATGAAGAATAGCAAGCGATAGACTGAAAGTTGAAGCGGCAAGACGGGCGAGAATACGGTGTAAGCAAAACTGCCGCCGATGAGAGTGTACGCGACCAAGGCGCCATAAATGCTGCCGAATAGTCCAATGGCCGCAAAGAAGCCGCCGACCGGACCAGCAAACTCGTGAATGAGCCCAACAAAACGCCTGTGACCTTTGAGGGCCAGCGCCAAGTCGGCAAACATGAGGAGAGTAATAATCGAAACTACGGCTGAGACGCCAAGGGCCAGAAGACCGACACCGAAGCCCGACTGACTGAAGACAAACGGCAGACTAAACAACCCCGCCCCGACCATCTGCCCGACAAGTGGCCTAATCCCTGCCAAAAACAAGCTTCTTTTTTGCATCATATTATCCACAGTATAGCACACAGCTTGTCCCCTTCCGAAAGCTTACCAAATGGGCTAACATAGCCCCACATGAGCGAGCTATCTTTGGGTCGAATCCCCCCACACAACCTGGAAGCTGAAGAGTCGCTGCTCGGCGCTATTTTGCTGGACCAAGAAACTTTGCTGAAGATTGGCGACGCTTTAACGGCTGAAGATTTTTACAAGGACTCGCACCGGATTTTGTACGAAACCATGCAGGAGTTAGCCGAACGTCACCAGCCAATTGATATTTTAACCGTCGGCAATCGCTTGGAGGAAAAGAATTTGCTGAAGCAGATTGGTGGTCGGACAACACTCGTCGAACTCACGAACCAGGTGGCAACCGCGGCCCACGTCGCTCACTATGCGGAGATCGTGACGAAGAAGTCTTTACTGCGAAGGTTGCTGCGGGCGGCGAGTGAGATTACGGCCTTGGGTTATGACGAGACGGAGGATGCAGATATTTTGATTGACTCGGCGGAACAGAAACTTTTCAACGTCTCGAGCAACGTGCAGAAGACCAGCTTTGTGCCCTTGCGCTCCGTGTTGACGCAAGCCTTTGACCGCATTGACGAACTGCACCGTGACCGCGGGAAGTTGCGCGGCGTGCCAACTGGTTTTACGGGCCTCGATAACTTACTGGCGGGACTGCAGAAGTCGGACTTGATTATCTTGGCTGCTCGTCCATCCGTGGGTAAAACGTCGTTCGCGCTTGATATTATTCGCTCGGTCGCCATGCGGACTAAACAGCCGGTGGGCTTCTTCTCGCTCGAAATGAGTAAGGAACAGTTGGTTGACCGTATGATTTGTGCGGAGGCTGGCGTCGACCTGTGGAAGCTGCGCAACGGCCGGTTGTCGGACACGAGCGACGACTTTCCCCGCATTGGTGAGGCACTCGGCAAGCTATCGGAAGCCCAGATTTACATTGACGACTCGCCAACGGCTAACATCATGACGATCCGCACCAAGGCCCGACGGTTGCAATCGGAACACGGTCTGTCGCTAATCGTCATCGACTACTTGCAGCTGATGGAAGCGCGTAAGCAAACGGATAATCGCGTGCAAGAAGTGTCGGAAATTTCCCGCGGTTTAAAACAGATTGCCAAGGAACTTGGGGTACCAGTGCTGGCCCTCGCGCAGCTCTCGCGTGCGGTGGAAATGACCAAGCCGGCCATTCCAAAACTGGCGCATTTGCGTGACTCAGGAAGCATTGAGCAGGACGCCGACATCGTGATGTTCTTGTACCGCAAGGCCGCGGACCGTAACTATTTGCCGGAAGAACTGACGCCGGATGAGCGAACGTCGGCGGAAATCCACATCGCTAAACATCGTAACGGGCCGACCGGCATGGTAAAATTGTTCTGGGACGCCGCGAAGACGAGCTTTAAGAACCTCGACAAGCAGCCGGCCGAGCTGCCAACGCCATTAGTTGGTGGTAATGCAACCCCGCCCAGTGCCGGCATAGTCAACGTCGGTGATAGGAGCAACTTCAACTTACCACCGGGCGCACCGCCCAAGGGCTTCACCCCTCCGGGTGGGTTTAGACGACCTCAGCATTAAATAAATTAATGATTTCATTATGTTCAACAAACTCAAAGAACTCAAAGACATGCGCGATCAGAGCAAGAAGATGAAAGAAATGCTCGACGAAATTTTGGTCGTCGGTAGCGGCGCCCGCGGTGGTGTTATGATTACCATCAACGGTAGTCATGAGATTTTGGGCGTGCAGATTAACGACGACGTGGAGCGCAGCGCTATTGCTCAAGGGATTAAAGACGCCTTCGCCGACGCTAATAAGCAATTGCAGGGGGAGATGATGAAAAAGATGAAGGAGATGGGCGGCATCGGCGGGTTGGGAGATATGATTAAAAATTTGGGGGCATAACATGCGTAATTTCCCAGCGCCAATTCATAATGCGACCGCCGCTTTGGGAAGGTTGCCGGGCGTGGGGCCAAAAACGGCGCTGCGTTATACGTTTGCGCTGCTGCGGTTGCCGAAGTACGAACTCGATAATTTGGCGGCAACGATCGTGGGGCTGAAGAATGTCCAGACGTGCAGCGTGTGCTTTGCGTTTACCGAAAAGCCAGTGTGCGAAATTTGTGCTGATAGTTCACGGACTGGCGATATGTTATGCGTGGTTAGCGAGTCCCGTGACATTGCGACGATTGAGGCGACGCATGCCTACCGCGGCAAATACTTTGTGCTGGGCGGTGTGCTGAACCCGATTGATGGGGCGACGCCAGACACCTTGCGTTGTCATGAACTGGTGGCGCGGTTGACGCTACATCCAGAAATCGTCGAGGTCATTCTAGCCTTCAGTCCGGACGTCCACGGCGAAACGACTATCCTCTACTTGGGCAAGCAACTAGGCTCGCTGAACCGAAAAACTACCAGACTGGCTCGCGGCTTGCCGATGGGCGCTGACATTGAGTACGCCGACGAGGTGACGCTAGCTTCCGCATTTACAGGCCGTTCAAATACGCAATAAATTCTTGTAGGGCTAGTTCCTTGCCGCCGGGAGTAAAGGAGTTGATGAGGGTGAAATCTGGAGCGAGATCGATTTTGGCTCGCGCTTCGTCCTCAGCAGAACGAGCAGTGATGATGGCGGCATTGACGAGTGAGGAGTCGCGATTCTCGGGAATTATTCGCACGATGCGAGTTGGATAGGAGCTGGCACGCATGGCGAGTGCCGAGGTTTCGAGCATGGCCCAGAGGACGTGATGGTCAGCAATCAAGCGTTCGAGTTCAGCGCGCGGCGTGCCGTAGCGTTTCCCAACCAGAGTAACCGAAGTCAAAAGTTCGCCAGCAGCTTCTAAAGCAGTGAATTCCTCGTCACTGATAAAATCATAAAAGCGATCGTCCTGTGCTTCACGCCAGGCCCGAGTCGTCACCGATTTGAGCACGGCAAACTTTTCAGGATAAGCGTCGACAGCAGCCAACGTCAACGTTGTTTTCCCGGCTTGGCTTGGCCCGACTAGTGCAATAACTTGCCCCATAGTATTTCGCGATGAATCTAGCTATACTGTAGCTATGCGTCCAGTTTTCCGCAATATCATTTTTACCGGCTTCGCTACAGCATTTTTAGTTGGGGCTCCGTTAGTAGTGCTTTACACTGCTGGCTACCGCTATAATACAGTGAATGGCCATATTGTCCGCACTGGTGTGCTCACTGTGTCTTCGTTGCCACGAGGAGCCTCGGTGCTAATCCCCAACTACTCACAGGACAAAAAAACACCGGCTATCTTTAGTCGGATCATGCCTGGCAATTACGCGTTGACACTCAACCGCGAGGCGTACCACGATTGGCAGGCTAATGTGACCGTAGAAAGTGGTCGCACGACGGCGCTCGGCGAAATTTTATTATTTCATGACTTGGCGCCAACGCTCGTGGCTGCTAAGGATTTAAGCGATACCACGCCTTCGCCTGATGGTACCCTGCTAGTCGGTTTGGTGCGCGGAGCAAGTGCAGCAGCTGTGTGGGTGATGGATCTGACAGATGCCACGTCGACTATGATTACAGAATACCCGGCCAAGCCGAGTGACGCTCTACAATTGAGCTGGAGCCAGGGTGGTTCTTTGATTACTTTAGCGAATAAAACCAGCGGCGTCAGTAATATTTTTACTTTGAATGGGGCACCAGTCAATGACCCAGTGACGGCGGAAGCGAGTCCGTTTTTGTTAGTAAAAAATAACCAAGCAGTTGAGCTACACGACGCTCGCGAGGCTGCCCAGCCTTTGATTGGCTTTCTACCTTTAGCCGATTATACAGTGGCCGAGGTCGACAATAATCAGGTAGTTTTGTTGGGTAGTGACCGGTCAATCTATCTAGTTGACGTGACGGCTAAGAACCCTATCCTACTCTCGGCTAAGGGTACTATTTATGACTTCGCGCCAACTGTTGGCTTATTTGCCTGGAGCGACGGCATAGAAATCCATACCTTTGATTTAGCGAGTCAACAGCAAACGTTTATTACGCGACAAAGTAAGGCCATTATTAGTGTAGCCTGGCATGCTTCTGGTCGCGCCTTAATTGTCAGCACGAATGACGACGTGAGGGCGTTCGAGTTAAGTGAACGCAAAATTGTAACTTCCCTACTAGCTGACGCCACTATCTTTTCCTTTTGGCTGAATGCGGCGCGCGATACCGGTTATTTTTACGGCGAGTATCAGGGCACGAGAGGAGTGTTTACATTACCGATTACGAAATAGCTAGTTAAGAAACTGGAAAGTGACGAGCATGATGCCGACTTTTTGGTCGTCCGGATATTGCGTGATTATTTTTATTATCCGATCTTTGTAGGCTACAAAATAGTCCTGTTCGCCGCTTGGCAAAGTAAATTTATTCGCTGGGTAACCAGCAAATAAGAACTCACTCTTAGTGCTGCCATTGTCTTGATAATAGGTTGCTACTTCAGCCAGCGTGCTAGCAACTTCACTGATAGTTAAGTAGCTAATATTAGTAAAGGGATCAATAAAAGATAATCCATCCTTGCTCGGAATGAGCTGCCAATCTTCGGGATAGCCCATGGACCAAACTGACCCGATGTAGGTTTTCCAGTGCGCAATAGGCAGCAATGGCGAGCTGATAGCTCTGTCCGCTGCGGTCGAGGCAGTTGAACGAAGATCTTGACCACGGCGTAAAACAACAATCATCGATACCACCAGAGCGATGGCAAAAATTAGCATGACGGTGGTAGCGAAGGGCGAGACTTGGGGTGGCGTGCGACGCATAAGCAAAACTAGAGGGGGCTAGAGATTGATGCTCGTAATATACTCCTTTAAGGCCAAAGCGCGCGAACGCATGGCTGGAAGTTTAGTATTGTTGAGAGCTGCAAAGGCGGGGCGTGGCGCTGGTCGCGGGAACTCGCTGCCGAGAACGGGAATGCGTGGAGTGGCTGAAGGGGCGAGGGCGAAAATTTCTTCCGCGAACTGGTACCAGGTGACGCCGGGGCCTGGGTTGACGAGGTGATAGATGCCGGTTGGTGTGTTCGCTGTTATGAGGCGCAGGGTTTCCGTAGCGATGTCGACAGTGTAGCTTGGCATGCCGACTTCTTCGTTAACGATGCGCAGTTCTGGTTTGGTTTTGGCGAGGCTAGTGATGAGCTCGACGAAACTCTGCTTGGCGGCACTGGAAGTGCCAGCTGGGCCGAAGATTTTACTCATACGGCAGAGCAGATAACGGGCGCCAGAATCAATAACAAACTTCTCCCCCGCTGCTTTAGTTTCTCCGTATTTCGAGATTGGATTAGTTATGTCATCTTCGGCGTAGCCATCGATTTTGTTACCAGCGAAAACGTAGTCCGTGCTGTAATGGACCAAGAGGGCGTCGATGCTTTTGGCGGCAGTGGCTAGGTACTTGGGACCGAGAGCATTAATGGCGTAAGCAATGGGATAGACAGCAGCGTCTTCGGCTTTGTCGACCAGGTTATAAGCGGCTGCGTTGACGATGACGTCGGGCTGATGTTCGGCGATATACGACGAAACCGCGGCCTCGTCGGTGATATCGAGCTCTTCGCGTTCGGTGGCGAGAACGTCATGACCTGCGGCGGTGAAGACGGCTAGAAGCTGCGAACCAAGGTTGCCGTGGGCACCGGTGAGTAATATTTTCATAGCAAATTCGCAAAATTCCCGATTCCCGACCTGACCCCTTTTTAAAAAGGTAAATTCAAGTCAGCGAAAGCAGGGGCGGCGGCGTCACGGGGTGAGAGTAAAGGGGCCTGATTGTCGATGAGGGGCCAGGTGACGTTGAAGGCGGGGTCGTTCCAGGCCACGTTGCCGTCACCGGCTTTGTCGTAGGTTTCCGTGCATTTGTAGACGACGTCGCAGTCGGTCAGGGCATAGAAACCGTGGGCGATGCCGGGTGGGAGCCAGAGCATTTGATGATTGTCGGCCGAGAGCTCGAGGCCGAACCATTGTTTGTAAGTAGACGAGTCGCGGCGGAGGTCAACGGCGACGTCAAAGATGCGACCACGACTGCAACGGACTAGCTTGCCCATGGCTTTGGGTGGAAGCTGAAAGTGTAGGCCGCGCAAGACGCCTTGGACTGACGTCGATTGATTGTCTTGATTGAAGACTGTCGGCAAGCCGAGGGCGGCGAATTTGTCCGCGTTGAAAGATTCGAAGAAAGCGCCACGGTCATCAGCGAGAACGTCAGGTGAAATAATGACGACGTCGTTTAATGTGGTTTTTTCGATTTTCATAAAGCCCCCTCCTAACTCCCCCATACCTGGGGGAGGGTTGTTATTTGCCGAACTGTTGCGAGTGCCAAGAACGGTAGATGCTGCTGTCCTTGATTGGCCGCCACCAAGCTTCGTTTTTACGGTACCATTCTACCATATCGCGTAAACCTTCTTCGAATGTTTGACGTTGCGTCCAGCCGAGCTCGCGGGTGATTTTGCTGTGGTCGATGGCGTAGCGTTTGTCTTGGCCAGGGCGGTCGTTAATGTGGACCAACATGGTTTCGCTCAAACCCATGACACGAATGAGGGTTTTCGCGGTTTCCAGCACGGAGAGTTCGGAGTTGCCGCCCATCATGTAAGTTTCACCAACGGTGCCGCGTTCGAGGATAGCTAAGACGCCAGCGCCGTGGTCGCGAGCATGAATCCAGTCGCGTACTTGCGTGCCGTCGCCGTGAATGGTAAGTGGTTTGCTTTCGAGGAGGTTGGTGATGGCAATGGACAGGAACTTTTCTGGGTACAAGTACGGGCCGTAGTTGTTGGTGCAGTTACTGATGGTGGCGCGGAGTCCGTGAGTGTCGATGGCAGCGCGAACGAGATGATCCGCCGCAGCTTTGGTGGCGCTGTAAGGGTTGCGGGGTGAGTACGGCGTGGCTTCCGTGAATTTGGGATCATTGGCTTCGAGTGAGCCAAAAACTTCGTCGGTGCTGACTTGATGAAAGCGTTTGTTATATTTGACGCAGGCGTCGATGAGGCGCTGGGTGCCCAAAATGTTGGTCATGATGAACGGCTCGACGTCCGTAATACTGCGGTCAACGTGAGTTTCTGCCGCGAAGTTAATGACGGCGTCGACGGTTTGCACCAAGCTGTCGACTAGCTCTTTGTTGGTAATGGAGCCGTAGCAAAATTTATAACGAGGGTGAATTTGGAAGTCGAGCGTGGTGGTCAAATTGCCAGCGTAGGTCAAGGCATCCAAGTTGACGATATCCCAATCTGGACGCTCGGCCAGAACCGTGCGAATGAAGTGAGATCCAATAAAGCCGCAACCGCCTGTCACCAAGAGTTTCATAGTTTTTGAACTTTACTGGGCGCCCATCAAAACGTCAATGGCACCAGCGGGAATATGCTTGCGCCAGTCGCTGTTGCCGGCGGCTTTTTTGGCCCGAATGTCGTCGCTCGAAATGCCTGGGACAGGCACGATTTTCTTGGTCTGGACGCCTAAACCTTCGAAGATAGCGCGAATTTCCTCGCGGCCACTCCACACATACGGCTCGCTGCCGCCGGCTTCGTCGAGTACACGCTTGGCCCAGGCCACGTCTTCCCCACCGTCGCGGACAACAACGATAGTAGCGTCCATGATGTCGCGAGCGAGCAAGGCAGCGCTAATCATTTCGCGGCGTTGCTCCACGGTGTAGGGCGCGTCGGGCGTCAATTTGCCTTCGTCGCAAATGACAATGGTGACGTTGCCGCAGGTTTTAATCATGCCTTGGACGACCATGAGATGGCCTTCGTGAAAGGGTTGGAACTTGCCGGGGAAGATGCAGGTGGACATAAGTAATAGATTAATGGCGGGGTGGTTGAGTAGCGGGGTGGCGGGGTGGTTGGCTCGATGAACTTCTGCCACTACCCAGCTACGCTCCTACCCTGCTACCCAGCTCGGATAAACTTTCGTCTCAACTGCTCAACTTGTAACGGTGGGACGTCAATCTTGCTCATGTCGATGACGCCGAGGCCCCGCTCGCTACAGTTTACCAGATATCCGATGGCGTAGGGATCGTAGCCCATGAGCGTGGCGCCGACAGCGTCGACAGCGACAGCGTCGAGGCCAGCTAGCACAAGGTTCATGGCGACTGGCGTGCCTTCTACTGGACCAGCACCTTCCATGGCGAGTACAGCGTCGACGATGGCGATGTGACACGGAAGTTCTTGATAAAGCTGGGCGATGCTTTGGTGGCAGGCGGTCATGCCCTCGTTCTGCAACCAGGGAAAGCGGGCCCAAACGCGACCGTGAGTGCCAATGCGAGGTGGTACCAACCAAGTGCCCAGCGACCAGTTAGTCACAGTGAGGCCGACACCCAAGTCGCGGTGCGTTTTCATGGGCGCCAAGGAGATGCGGAGGTCGCAGTCGCTGACGGTTTTGGAACGATGGATTTCCTGCAAGCTGCCGTCGGCGCGGACGGTGTGGCCGACCACTGCTTGGTCGTCGTTGAGGTCGACCAAGGCGACGCGTTGATAGTCCTCGAGCAGGCGGTCGTAGCCGAAGTTAGTAAAAGCAGGCTTGGTGCCGTAGTGCGCCGCGTCGCCAACGAAGATATCGGCTCGTGAGTACTGACGGATTTCGTCGACTAGGCCGCGGACAGCGTCGACGTGAGTGGCGGCTAGCGGCAGCTCGTAATGCTCCAGGTTTACTTTAATGAAAATGCGCTTAGCGGCCTTGACCAAGTCGACAAAACTCTCACCCAAACTGTGCACGGCTTCGCGCACAGCCTTGCGCCGATTGTCGCCCTCTACCAATATGACTTTAGGCATGCTCATAATGACCCTATGGTACCGTGGGGACGGATTTGGGGCAATAAGTTGGACAAGGGGCGGCGTTTCCGCTACCTTGGGCGCAGTTTCGTTGCCATTCAGGCAGCTGACTAAGAGGTGAATCATGTCCGAGACCCAGACCAACAAGGCCCCGTCCTTTCGCGAAGTTCTGCTCCACCTGCACGCCGTGTCCACCCTCGACTTTTCGCAGAGACCTTCAAGCGAGTTTCCCTGCGGCTACGGCACGGCCATGCTGTACGGCTTGGTCATCCGAACCATGACGGATGACGGGCAGAACCTGCTCGACCAACAAGAACGGGAACGCCGACTGGCTGGTGGCCGCTGGTTGGGCTTGCACGACAAGGCCGTTCTGACCACGTTCGACGACCAGCCGTGCTGCCCACCGAACAACGGCCGCGAGATCGTCAGCCTGTTCCGCCAGTGCGTCGAGCTCGACCCGCTGTTCCTGGCCTGCTTTGACCCGCTGGCCGTGAACTTCATCCTGAAGCACGACCCGCTGGTTGGTTCGTTCCGTTGCCTGGTGCCGCTCGCCCTGCCGCCGGCTTGGTTGTTCGACGAGCACAGGCCGTGGACCAAGATGATTGCGGCTGGAGCCAAAATGGCCCAATTGGCCAACACACCGGAGTGCAACAACGAGACGACCGAGAATGCCATGTGGCGCGGCGTGCTCGAGGAGATGCTCGACAAGTACGAGCCGAGGGCGTAGAAGACACGTACAAACTCAGTCATCGGCGCGTAACGCTGGTGACTGTTTGTTTTGGGCAATATTGACCAATGGATAGATTGTGTTATTATGTACTTACATTGGCTTCGCAAGAGGCTCCGAGAATACCCCGGCTCATGCTGGGGTATTCGTTTTTATGAGATCTATGAATGCAGCGTGCAGAAGTTCGAATTGGTCAACTGGTAATAAGCCAATCTTACGGATCAGTCGTTTAGCGCTGATGGTTCTAGCTTGGACAAGAACTGCTCGAGAAATTATTCCTTCACATTCCACAGGATGATACCAGGTGCCCTCTTTCAAGCCAGACGTCGTTGGAATGATAAACAGCACATCTTTGCTGAACTTTTTAACAATTATAACTGGACGTTCAAAATTGTAATTCTTGCCATTTTCTTCGGAACCGATATTTTCTCCCAAGCTCGCCCACCAAACTTCTCTTTCATAAAAATACAGGCCAGGTCGCACGGAGAAATGTAGTTCTATTTTCTTACTTGACCAGCCTATAAAGCGACGTACTTCCTCGATGATATATTCTGCTGACATAATGGCTCAATAATACTTGGAGCTGCCACGAACGGCAATAAGTTGGACAAGGCCAGCGCTTTCCGCTACTTTAAGCGTAGTTTGGCTGCCATGGTGGTGGCTGACTATGAGGTGAGCAATGTCCGAGACCAAGACCAACACGACCCCGACCTATCGCGAGATCCTACTGCACCTGACCGAGGTGTCGGCCATGAACTACAAGGATTTGCCCGAAGGTGTGATCCGCCACTACGGCACCCGCATGGTCTACCAAACGTTTTTGACCAGCGTGATGGTCAAACCGCCTTTCCCAAGCAAACCGAAATACGCGCGTTGGCTGCGCCTGGAGAGTGACCGAATCGGCGTTCGGTTTGGCGGCCAAAATATCCGCATACCGAACAATGGCAACGGCGTCGACAAGCTGGTGGCAAATTGCCTGAAGCTCGACCCGATCTTGCTAGCCTTCACGGTCGAGTCGTTCGCCCGGAGAGTCATCGATGATGATGGCGTGACAAGCAAGGAGCTCCCCGCCTTAATTTTGATCAAGCTTCCGCCAGAGTGGCTGGGGGCCGACGGCAACCCTTGGGCCAGACTCGAGGAAGCAGGAGCCGAGATGGACAGGCGGACCGACACCAACGAGTGTTTCAACGAGGAGTCCGATTACGCCATGCGGCGGCGGGTGCTGACCGCGATGCTCGACAGGTACGAGCCAAAGGCGGAGGCGACGTCATGAAGCAGCGACGCTTCTGGCAGACGGTTGGAGCGGTGCTATACTGGCACTGCGTGGCCGTATGGTGGGAGACAGGCATTGCCGGATTCGCGGCCTACGCGGTGGTGCTCGGCAACCTGGGCTACAGAGTGCTGGCGGTGGTCGACAGGTGGCCGGGCAATAACCTATACGTGTCCAACGACTCGCCACTCCTCTCACCCATGGCCATCGGCATGATGCTGCCGCTGGTCGTCGTCCTGAGCTACGACTTCATCCGGCTCTGGTACGGGGTCTGGCGCGGCGAGAATTAGGGACGACACGTACTCCTTCAGTCACTGGCGCGTAACGCCGGTGGCTGATTGTTTTAACTTGATACGTATCATGTATGGCGCCTCGTTCTCGCAAGCGAGCTTCCGAACGAGCGACATGTATGGCGGCACGCGTGTGGCGAGCGAGCTCGCCGCGCGAGGCCGCGATCCATGTCCCCGCCGCTGCGCGGCGACGCCAGCTGGCGCTGGCTGGAACCACGAAAATACCAGGCCGAAGCCTGGTATTTTCGTGGTTCCGGGACATGGATTCGAACCATGGTTCACGGCTTCAAAGGCCGCTGTCCTGCCGTTAGACGATCCCGGAGTAGTTATTTGGCTAACCCTATTACCCGCCGATTCTATACCAATTTTGTCATTGACGCAAGTCAAAAGCCTTGCTATTCTACCCCCGTTCTCAGCACTCTCTCAGCAGCCCCCACCAAGCGTAGCGCAGACGAGGCGAGCGAGCTCGCCGTTGTAGCTCAGTGGTAGAGCACTTCCTTGGTAAGGAAGAGGCCATGGGTTCAATCCCCATCAACGGCTCCAGAAACTCCCGATTCATTTCGGGATTTTTTGTTTTATAGCGGAGAGAACTTTATGCTATACTTCCCTCATGAAATCTTCAAATAAAATTATGCGAACTCGCAACGCTTTAAGTTTACTCAGCTTCATTGTAATGAGCGAACTCGCCGGCATCATCGGTTCCCTCTTCACCATGTCGTCTATTCCGACTTGGTATGCCACTTTAGTTAGACCGGCACTCAATCCCCCGGGGTGGGTATTTGGCCCAGTATGGACGTTGTTGTACTTGCTGATGGGTGTGGCCGCTTGGTTGGTGTGGCGTAAGGGTTGGGGGAAGGTCGATGTAAAAATAGCGCTCGGTTTGTTTTCGCTCCAACTAATATTAAACGCGGCCTGGTCGATTATATTCTTTGGTGGGCATAATCCGGCCGTGGCGCTGATAGAAATCTTAGCATTGTGGCTGGCTATACTCGGCACCATGCTCGCCTTCGGTCGAGTCTCGAAGCCGGCTGCTTGGCTGCTAGTCCCCTACTTACTTTGGGTCAGCTTTGCGACTTACTTGAATTTTGCTATTTGGACGCTTAATTAATATGAAACCAGTCACTATCTATTCCACCCCCACTTGCCCATACTGCATCCGCGCGAAGCAACTCTTCACTAGCTTGAACGTCGCCTTTACCGACGTCGACCTGAGTGCTGATCCAGCCCTGGCCGAAGAGTTGAATAACAAGCACAACTGGCGAACTGTGCCGATGATTTTTATTGGTGACGAGTTTGTAGGCGGCTATGACGACGTGATAGCGTTGCAAGCGAGGGGTGAGCTGATGAGTAAACTAGAAGGTTAGATTTTACGATAGCGTGTAGTTCTACCCTGGCCAATTCGTTCGAGTTTTTTAAGTCTCAACAATACGTCAATACCTTGTGAGACAGTTGGTCTAGCGACGTTAGTCGCCTCGGCAATTTCGCCAGCGGTTGCTTCGTCGATGTTTTCAAAATAGCGCCAAACCACCAATTGCTTTGGCGAGAGAATCTTCTCGATGTTCTCATGCGAAAGAAGTTCAATGGCCCGACGAGCTTGTTCCAGAGAAACACTAAGAAAGAATTCTAGCCACGGAGTGATGTTCTCTTGTTTTGTGCCTAGAGTTGATTGACTCTTACGCAGGGCTATATAATATTCAGCTTTGTTATCTTCGATCAATTTTTCGTGTGAAATATAGGATGCATATTCGTAACCAGCTCGCAGCAATAACAGGTTAGTGAGAACACGCGAAAGACGACCATTGCCATCTTGAAATGGGTGAATAGCTAAAAATTCTACAACAAAGTTACTAATAATTAGTAAGGGATGTTCCTGCTTTTGCTGTAGAGCTTCTGTCGTCCAGGCAATGAGTTCCGTCATTTGTTGAGGTACTAAATAGGCTGGAGTAGTTTTGAAGATGACGCCGATCGACTTGCCTAATTCGTCGAACATCTCCACGGAGTTTTCTAATTTCTTATATTCTCCACGGTGCCGCTCATCTTTATTAGTATACTGCAAAAGGTCTCGATGAAGTTGCTTAATTACTCCCTCGGTTAGCGGGATATGCCTCCAAGAAAGGAAAATATTCTCGAGCAACTCGAAATAACCCAGTACTTCTTGTTTATCACGATCAGTGAATTTCTGGAGTACGAGTCCACGAATAAACTTCTCGACATCTTCGTCGGACAAGCGAGAACCCTCAATACGAGTCGAGGCCCCAGTTGAAGTCACTAAAACAGAGCGCTTCAAACGACCAAGCACCTGCGAGTTTAATTTTGCTCCGCCGATCCATTGACCCTTCAGTTGATCAATCTGACTCAACAGTCCTAGAACCGACTTAGGCAGCTGAGAGAGACGTTTAGTACGGATATCCATAAATGTTTAATCATATATTATGACTATGGGAGATTATATATGATTATGATATTTTGGACAAATAGAACTTTACGACGACGTGACGGCGCTGCAGGCGAAGGGTGGGCTGATGGGTACGTTAAATGGCTAATATTAAGTTAATTTTGTGTATAACGCCTTGACAAAAGGCGTTTTTTGTGCCATTATTCGCAGCGAGTACCGCATTTCGCGAACTGCTCAAACAACCTGCCAAAGGGAGAAATCATGGCTGATCAAAATGTAACAAGAGTGAACGACGATGGGAATTGGACCCCCATCGACGAGCTCGCGAAGCTGCTGGCTCACGATGTCCCGTTCACGGAGGACGAGGTGCTCGAAACGTGCGAGGTACTCAGCACTCAGCTCATCGAGGCCGTGGTGTGGAGTGACCGTGACAAGATCGCCGAGTTCGCCAATGGCGTATTCACAGCTCTTGACTACGCGAAGCCGATCATCGACCGAGCCTACCTCGTGGCTGCCTGCCGAACGCTGAACATGTTCGCCGGTGAAATGGTGGACAGAATGCGACCGCCCCAGCAGGATGAGTGGGCGCGCAGTGACCCGGCCATCATGGCGATCATCGACGTGCTCTGCGCCAAGTTGATGGAGATGTCCGTCCTCGCCGACCTCGTCAAGCAGGAGCCAGATCTTGTAAGGCAGATCGACCGCATGGAGATCGGCGGCCTCGTCAGTTGCGAGTACGCTGCTCCGCACAAGAGGTACGTCCAGCTCACACCAGCTGGGCAAGATCTGCAGGATGCCGCCTGTCTCGCAGCCAAGAAGGCACAAAACGAGGCCCGCGTGGTCTGAAGCTAGCGGCTCGTCTCTCTCTGAGGGACGGGCCGCGTACTTATTTACCAGCAAATTCGTAAAATTCCCGATTCCCGACCTGACCCCTTTTTTAACCACTTTTCTTTTTGGTTCGTAGCTCGGCGATGCGGGCTTCGAAGTCGGCGATTTTGGCGTTGTCGGGGTTCACTTCACGGAGATGGTCGAGGGATGAAGTAGCGGCGTGGACGTCACCAGTTGTGATAGCTGTGTCGATGTAGAAGTCGAGATATTTTGGATTGTTGGGGCTAATGTCGAGGGCGAGTTTGTAGGAGGCGAGAGCTTCGTCTAGCTTACCTTCGGCTTCTGCGACTTCGCCGAGCGAGGCGCAAACGCTGGCATCTTTGGGTGAGAGGCGGAGGAGGAAATTAAACGTTTCGCGAGCACCGGGATAGTCCTTGTTGAGTAAATACAAGCGGCCCAAGTGTTCGTAAGCGGGAATGTTTTTAGGGTCGTGGCTGACGACTTCGATGAGCTTCTTTTCGGCGGCGTCGTAATGACCTTCGTCAATTAGAGTCTCCGATTCGCGAATGAGGCCGCGTAAAATTTCAGGATTATGAGCGACAGTTATGCCGCTTTTTTGACGGTCGGCGTAACGGCGTTCAATGGCGGTTAGTTTACCGGCCACACGCCGGAAGCTGTCCTGGATTTTGCCACCAAGTGGCTTAAAAACATCACGTTGCAAACCGGCCAAATGTTCGCCACCCAAACGCTCCACGCGTTGCTTGAGAATGGCGTACTTGAGTTCTTTAGTTTTGGCTTCTTTGCTTGACCCCGGATCTACCACGCGAATCTGTGGCAGCTTGCGAACGGCCAACCAACCGATCATGATGATCGAAAGGGCGATAACGGCAATGAGAGTTATTTCGAAGATCATACGTGAGTAGCTGTCATTACTGCGGTACCAGCTTTAATGATGGCGCTGAATTCGTGAATCTTGAGGCTCGCTCCGCCGACCAGAACGCCGTCGACTTCCTGCTCGCGGAGAATGGCGAGGGCGTTGCTGGCGTCAACCGAGCCACCGTAGAGTACAGCGATGTCATCAATGACGGAACCGAGGCCGACGAGTAAATGACGAATGAGGCTGTGAGCTTCGCTGATTTGGGCGGCGGTAGCAGGTGAGGCGGCACCAATGGCCCAAACTGGTTCGTAAGCGATGAGGCACGGAGTTTTGCGGGGGAACGCGACGTCAGTGAGAGCGCTCGTGATTTGGCGAGTGATGACGGCATTAGTCTGATCAGCGGCGCGCTCGGTAGCAGTTTCGCCAACACAGATAATGGGCGTGAGGCCAGCCGCGAGAGCCTCGAGTATTTTCTCGTGAACATCGTCGCCCGACTCCCCCGCCGCGCGGCGCTCGGAATGACCGATGAGAGTGTGAGTGCAACCAACGTCGACCAATTGGGCGGCAGCAACCTCGCCGGTGTGAGCACCGAGGCCAGTTGAAGCCACATTTTGCGCGCCGAGATTAACGGGCGTTTTCTTGATGAGTTTTTGGACGTCGGGTAAGGCGGTGAAAGTTGGACAGAGAATTATCTCGGGCAGCACGTCATCGAGGCTCAAGCCATGCAAAACTCCTTTAACGAGCGCACTAGTTTCGCGGGTAGTGAGTTGCATCTTGTAGTTACCGACGATGTACTTCATACAAATTATATTTTGATGTGTTGGAGAACAGCGGCGTCAGTTTTGAAGGGACCGACAACGCCAATACTGAGGCGCGACATGACCAAGATTTCTTTAGCGACGCGAGCAATGTCGGCCACGGTGACGGCGCGTAGTTCCGCGATTTTTTGCTCGAGTGTTTTAACGTTGCCGAAGAATAATTCCTGACGAGCGAAGAACTCGGCTTTAGCCGATGAGTCTTCGAGGGCTAGCTTCATGACACCTTCGGCGTGATCCTTAGCCTTCTTGAGTTCGTCGGCAGTGACACCTTTAGCGGCCATCTTTTTGATTTCCTTGATTATGACGTCACAAGCTAAGCCGATGCGCTTGGCGTCGAGACCGGCCCGCACTACGAAGGTGCCGACTTCGTCGTAAGCGTCGACCATGCTGCGAACGGTGTAGCAAAGACCGCGCTTTTCGCGGACTTCGATGAACAAGCGGGAGGACATGGAGCCACCGAGAATGCTCGACAACAAGCGAATAGCTGGTTGATCAGCATGGCCACGACCGACTGTCGGGAAACCAAAAGCCAACTGGATTTGTTCGACTGGCTTAACCTGGCGATTAACGCGCGGTGTAGCGCGAGGCTTGGCTAGGGCGAAAGCTGGACCAGCGGCAGGGATGACTTTGCCCTTAGCTTTACCGAAAGTTTTTTCGAGCTGTTCGATGGCGTCAGCAGGAATTTTGCCGGAGAGCACGATGACCGTGTTGCTTGGGACGTAATATTGTTCCTTGTATGCCATGACGTCGGCGCGCTTCATGGCCAACATGGTTTTGGCGGTACCGGCGATGTTCTTGCCGAGGGCGTGGCCCTGGAACATGGCGTCTTCGAGCAAGTCCTCCACATGCATGATGGGGTTCTCTTCGTACATTTTGATTTCTTCGATGATGACTTGGCGTTCCTTCTTCATCTCCTTGAGGTCGAAGAGAGAGTTCAGCAACATGTCGCTTAACACGTCCATGGCAATGCCGGCTTTGCTGCCGTCGATTTTGATGTAGTAACCGGTTAAATCTTTGCCGGTGTAGGCGTTGTACTCGGCGCCGTACTGGTCGATGAGTTGGGTCAGTTCGAGCGTTGACGGACGCTTTTTGGTGCCCTTGAACATGAGGTGCTCCAAGAAATGCGAGCCACCCCAAACTTTAGTGTTCTCGTTGCGTGAGCCGACTTTGTAGAGCACTAAAATGGTCATGGCCTCCGTGCCGAGCATGGGGACGACGTGGACGCGAGTACCGTTTTTTAGCTTAGTTACTTCATTCATAAGACCGAAAGGACCACTGGGACCTATTGTGAAAGTTTTTGTTTAAAGTATTCCTCCAGGGCGGCTATAGCCACCCGTTCTTGCAACATGGTGTCGCGATCGCGAACGGTCACGGCTTGGTCGTTGAGTGTCTCGAAGTCGACGGTGACGCAGTATGGCGTACCGATTTCATCTTGGCGACGATAGCGCTTGCCGATGGATTGTGTTTCGTCGTA
>CAINGB010000017.1 GCA_903848275.1 Candidatus Uhrbacteria bacterium
CCCGAAGCGCCAAAGTACATGAACTCGCCCGAGTCACCAATTTACCACAAAGGCGAGGTACTCTACGGCCTACATTTGGCTAAGACTGGCATGAAAATGGCTGGTTCTGTCATCGTGGTTGAAGGTAATCTCGATGTGGTCGCCTCGCATAAAGCAGGTGTGGAAAACATTGTGGCTAGTTCTGGCACGGCTCTAACCGAGGCCCAACTACGCATCCTTTCCCGTTACACTAAAACCCTCATCTTCGCGCTCGATGGTGACGCTGCCGGCATTGCCGCTGCCAAACGCGTATTCGACCTGGCCCTCCGCCTGCAGAAAAGCGAGAGTAACGCCCTGCACGTCGCTCTCCGCTGTCTCCTCATTCCGCCCGAGCACGGCAAAGATCCAGACGAGGTGGTGCAAAAGAGTCCCGAACTCTGGCAAAAAATCGTTAGCGAATCGCGCGAGATTGTCGAATTTTTCTTCGATCACACTATTCGCGCCTTCGAGCTCCGGGGGTCGTCGAGCATTGAAGACCGCAAACAGCTCATCGCCGAACTCATTCCCGAGGTTGCTCGTTTGACCCGGGCCGACGAACGCCATCTCTATCTCCTCCGTATCGCCGACGCTACTCACGTTGATTTGGCCGTCTTGATGGGCATGATGCCTATTCAAGAGAAAAGTTCCTCTAAAATAGGTCCTAGCGGTCCAATCGGTCCTAAGGCAGTTAAACAGCAGCGCGATGCCAAGTCCGCCGAGTTTATTGTCAGTATTATGCTGGCGGACGACTCCGTAGTGCCAGAAATTGCTGAGCGGTTACCACCAAACATCGTTTTGCCAGACCCCTGGGGCCAGCTTTACACCGACGCTTTAAGGCTGTATACTAGCCCCCAGAACTCTGGCGCGATAAACAAATCGCTTTTTGCGCGCCAAGTAGGCGAATATCACGAGCAGGGCAACGAGGCGGCTATTAACCTCCTCGAAGCCACGCTTATCAGATTTGAAGAGCAAGTTCGAACATTAACCCCTGCCATGGTGCGGGCGGAACTCGACTTGCATATCGCTTTTTTTCAGGGTGCTGCGGTCGACACCCGTCGTAAAACGCTAGAGTCGGCCATTCGCGAGGCTGAACTACGCGGTGACGGGGCCACACTGCAGGCACTTTTGACCGAGTACACCCAGCTCATCCGTCATGGATAAATGGGTAATTGTTCTATGGCCCAAGCTAAAAAGTCGACAGCCAACAAGCCATTTTCCAAAAAATTTCCAACTAAGTCAGCGCCAAAAAAGAACCAGGTTAAGTCTCAGCTAAAAGCTCAGGTCTCAGCTAAAAAGCCCAACCGAGTCACCAAGCCAGCGCCAGCCCCAGTCGTCAAAAAGGCTAAGCCTATCAAACCGTCCAAACAAAAGGTGCAGCCACCTCGTCAGCTTCCAGCCGCCAAAAAAGTCATCAACGAAGCCGCCCGTGAAGCTGCTAAAAAGTCAGCTCCACCAAGCGAAGAGTCGTTGACCCGCATGATGGAGCGCGGTCAGATGCGTGGTTTCGTGACGGAGAATGAGGTCATGTTCGCTTTCGGATTCATTGAAGACCACCTCGATCTCTTCGACGAATTCCTCGATCGTTTGGAACGTAAAGGCCTGCACTTCGTCGAGCTTAAGGAGGGTTTTTTGGGCGGCGGCAAGTCCCGCGACGACGTCTACGACAAGTTGCGTATTACTTCCGACAAGGAAAAGCAGCGTG
This sequence comes from Candidatus Uhrbacteria bacterium, assembly GCA_903848275.1. GTDB lineage: Bacteria > Patescibacteriota > Patescibacteriia > UBA9934 > UBA9934 > UBA11707. The sequence goes on from CAINGB010000017.1 coordinate 1,721, forward strand.
CCGCCAGCGAGTCTTCCGAACTGACCCAGGACTCAATTCAAATGTACTTGCGTGAAATCGGTAAGATTCCGCTCTTGACTGCCGAGGAAGAAGTCGCCCTCGCTAAACGTAAGGAGCGCAACGACAAAGAGGCAGAACGACGCTTGATCGAAGCGAACTTACGCTTGGTTGTCTCTATCGCCAAGAAGTTCGTCGGCAAGCAGCTGTCGCTCCTCGACCTCATCCAGGAAGGCAACGTCGGCCTCTTCCGTGCCGTCAAAAAGTTCGAGTACCGCAAGGGCTACAAATTCTCGACGTACGCCACCTGGTGGATTCGTCAGGCTATCACCCGTGCTCTCGCCGACCAGTCCCGCACCATTCGTATTCCGGTGCACATGGTGGAGACCATCAACCGCTTTAAGCAGGTGGAGCGTCGCCTCATTCAGGACTTGGGCCGCGAACCATTGCTCGAAGAGTTGGCCGCGGAGCTCGACATGCCGCTCGAGAAGGTCCAGCATATCCAAAAGATTTCGCAGGAAACCGTGTCGCTCGAAACTTCCGTTGGTGACGACGACGATGACTCGACGCTCGAGGACTTCATCGAGGACGTCAAAAACATCGCGCCAGACAAGGCCGCGGCTCGTCAGTTGCTGAAGGACTACGTCAACGAGGCCATGCGTGACTTGACCCCACGCGAGCAGAAGATTTTAGAAATGCGTTTCGGTTTACTCGACGGTGTGAGCCACACACTCGAAGAAGTCGGCCGCGAGTTCGACGTCACTCGTGAACGTATTCGTCAGATCGAGGCCAAGGCACTGGAAAAAATTCAGCAGAAGGACATTATTCACAAGTTGCGAGATTACTAAGTTATCCACAGATCTGAAAACAAGTCCTGAAAACAAGTCCCGGACTCCAGGAGTCCGGGACTTGTTTTAGACTTATCCACAGCCTGAGGTTCCCATCGGAAATGTAGTCATCTACAATGAAGCTATCCTCCCCAGTTTAAAGCTAAGCTGGGGAGCTTTTAATTTCCAGCATTCTAATTTATGGCACGGCCTATAAATATTATGCGTAAGGAATCACTTGTTAATACGGAGCGATATCATGTTTACAATCGAGGAGCAAATAAGATAGATATTTTTCTAGATGATGAAGATAGACGCAAATTTCTGTGGAATATTCTGCATTATCAATGTGATGCAGATTCCAAGCCTATAGTAGGAGTGTCTGTTTATGCCTTAATGACGAATCATTTTCATCTAGCGATTCAGCAGTTAGAACAAGATGGAGTCTCATTATATATGAAGAGAGTATGTTTATCATACGCCATGTACTTCAACAAAAAGTATGACAGATCGGGCTGTCTATTTGCTGGACGTTTCAAGGCTCGTCGCATTCACAACGACGCCTACTTTCTCCACCTTACCCGCTACATACATCGTAATCCCATCGATATTGTTGGCACTGCTGGGCTGGAGGGTTATCAGTGGTCCAGCTATCGAGCATACATTGGTTTAGATAAGTCATTCGTCATTACAGATCAACTAGCTATTGAAATGTTTAGCCATCCATCGTCAGGCTATAAACAATTCATGCGAGCCTGGAATCCAGTAGAAGACTTATTAATACAAGAAATGATGATTGATAACAGAGGGTAAAACAAGTCCCGGACTCCAGGAGTCCGGGACTTAAATTAAATCTGTGTATAACTTTTAAGCAACTCCGTGCCTCTTGCGCTCGCCTTCGGTCAAGTATTGCTTGCGAATGCGGACGTTGGCTGGGGTAACTTCCACGTACTCGTCGACGTCGATGTATTCGAGTGCGCGTTCCAAGTTCATGTCGATTGGTGGCGTAATGACGACGATGTGGTCAGCACTAGCCGCACGCATGTTGGTGAGCTGCTTTTCGCGAACCGGGTTAACGGTCATGGTCTCCTTCATGCTGGCACCAATGACCATGCCTTCATAAACCTCGACACCAGGTGCGACGAATAATGGACCACGTTCCTGCACCATGGCCAACGCGTATGGCGTGGTCTTGCCCATGAAGCCGGAAATAATGCTGCCGGTTGAACGACGGTTGATCTCACCCTTATGCGCTCCGTAGTGTGAGAAAATGTGGGAGAGTGTACCTTCACCCTTGGTGTCGGTCATGAACTGGGTGCGGTAGCCAAGCAAGCCGCGGGTTGGAATTGTGTACTCCAAACGGGTTGAACCGTTCTCACTCATCAAGTTGCCCATCTCACCCTTACGGCGACCAAGTTGGTCAATAACCGCACCGGCAAATTCATCTGGTACGTCGACGATGACAGTTTCCATTGGTTCCTGCTTAACGCCACCTTCTTCCTTCATAATCACCTGTGGCTGGGAGACCTGGAGCTCAAAACCTTCGCGGCGCATCTGCTCGATAAGAACGGCCAAGTGCATTTCGCCACGACCAGACACGCGGAACTCATCACCATTTTCTGGGAACTCAACCTTGAGTCCGACGTTGGTTTCAAGTTCGCGCTCCAAACGCTCACGGATCTGACGTGAAGTTACGAGCTTTCCTTCGCGACCGGCGAATGGGGAAGTGTTAACCATCAAGTTCATGGTCAAAGTTGGGGCATCAATACCGATGGTTGGCAAAGCCTCAGCCTTCGGATCTTCCGCTACAGTTTCACCGACGTAAATGCCAGGAATACCAGCAATTTGCACAATGTCGCCAGCCTCAGCTTCGGTTACTTCGACCTTGGCCAAACCTTTGTGGGTGTATAGCTTGGTGATTTTATGCTGTTCGCGGCTACCGTCCAAGTTGATAATGGTGACGTTCTGGCCAGCCTTGATAACACCTTCGTAAACGCGACCAACGCCGATACGACCAACATAGCTGTCGTACTTCAAGTTGGCGGTCTGCATGCGCATTGGCACGCTGGTGTTGTTGGGGGCTGGTGGCACGGTCTTCAAAATAAGGTCAAACAATGGACGCAAGTCCTTACTCTCGTCGGCAATATCCATCTTAGCGACACCATCACGACCGATAGCGTAGATGTGCTTGAAATCCAACTGTGCTTCTGTGGCACCAAGTTCGACGAAGAGGTCAAAAATCATGTCGAGCACGGCGTCTGGGCGGGCAGTTGGCTTGTCGATTTTGTTAATGACGACGATTGGCTTCAAACCGAGGGCCAAGCTCTTACGCAACACGAACTTGGTCTGTGGCATTGGGCCTTCGTAAGCGTCGACGAGCAACAACACGGAATCGACCATACGCAACACACGTTCAACTTCGCTACCGAAGTCGGCGTGGCCTGGGGTGTCGACGATGTTGATCTTGATGCCGTCGACGATGATGGAGGTGTTCTTGGCGTAGATGGTAATACCACGCTCGCGCTCCAATTCGTTGCTGTCCATAACACAATCTTGGATCACTTCGCGGTCGGCGAAGGTCCCGGATTGCTTGAGCATGGCGTCGACCAACGTGGTCTTACCGTGGTCAACGTGAGCGATGATAGCGATGTTGCGGAAGTCCATAGTAATCATTAGAAACAAAAAAGGCATCAAGATACCGGCACTCATGAATGCTTGCTTGGGGCTCGTTCAATAGATCGAGGCGAGCCAAAGGTCAAAGTTAGAGGCATATCCATAGATACGTCGAAAACTTTGACCACAGGCGCAGCCCGATATATTGGGCGAGACCATGCAATGATTCGTGAGGGACGGTATTCGCCCAAATTTGCCCAAAGTATGGCCTATTTTTGCTTTTGCGTCAAGCCAAGCCGGGTATTTCCGGTCTACCTCAAAGATATACCTTTGAGGTAGACCACTTATCCACAGCAAAACTCAGAAAAGCCTATAAAAAAGAGACCACCGCAACCCGAGGGCTGCGGTGGAGAGGGGAAGGACGACGATGGCTCGGACCGCTCGACGCCTAGAGGTGTGGCCAGGCCTTGCGCTCGCTTTCCGTCTGCCGGAAGCCGAACCACAGACCGGCGGCCGTGAGAGCGCCATCGAACTTGCCGACGAGTGCTTCGGCGAACCGGTTGCTGTTGGCCTTACCGGCCACATGCTCGAGTAATCTATGTCGACTGAACATCAATAATTGTTCAACCCAACAAAAACTGAAATTGAAGCGATTGAGCAGATTCCACCGCTCATCCCCATTGAGCGGGAATCCGTACCTCGTCATGAAGTCTTCAGTGCTCATCCCAACCACGCTGAGCAGCTCCGGCCGCGCCTTGAAGATGTCCTTCGGCCGTTTCTGGATGACCCGGAGCAGCTCCTCGGCCAGGCTGGAGTTGATCAAGACCCCGAGCTCGGCCAAGTGGTCCTCAATTTCTTCGCGTTCACGCTGGCTCGGTACGGCCGCCTGGAACTGCGCCTGTGTCAGGTTGGCCGCTTGCCACAGCTGACAGACGTCAATCTTGCTGAGACGGGCGAGCGCGGGGCACTGCTGCTGGTCGAGCGGTTGGCGGAGATGGTCGACGAGCCGTTCTCGCGGTACGTGTGAGATCTGCGTCCAGGCCCGGTCGGCGAGTGCAAGCTGCCGGCGACTGTGATTGACGAGCGCGGCCTCGACGTCTTTGACATCTTGCTTGGAATACTCGGACACTTGAACCTCCCTTGTGGTTATGAGGTGCTGCTATAGTCGACTAAAACGTGGCTAATGTCAAGTAAAAAGAAGCGCACTGAAGCCGGGAGTAAGCCGGGCTTCGGTGCGGAGGGGGAGGACGACGCTAGCTACTTCTCGTTCATGTGCTCCTGCCAGTACTTCTGTTCTGCCGTCGTCAGCTTGAGTCCAGGCCACAAATTGCGGCTCTTGATCAGCGCGAACAGCTGCTCGAGTGCTGGGCAATGCCGTACCCCTTCGTCGACTCTGTCCAGAGTTTGTTCATTCGCCAGCAACAGATCACCAACCGTGTACACACTACATATGTTGAACACGCCCAGCTCCCACCCGCTGAACCTCGGCAAGCCGTCAACTTCTTGGCCGAGCCGACGCTTGAGGAACTCCGCCACTCCCGGCGTCGCGAAGATGTCGAGCGGCCGGCCCTGCAGCGCCCGCAGGTTGCTCTCGCTGAACGCCGTGTCGTGGAACAGGCCATACTCATTGGCCATGAAGGACTCGATCAACTGCCGTTCTCGACAGTCGGGGACGAGTTCGGCGAACTTGGTCGGCGACAAGGCGGCGAACTGCCAGTTCTTCTTGAGGCCGTGTTTGGTGAGTCCCTTGAGCTCAGGGCAAGCCGGCACGTTGAGGTCCTTGCACAAGTCCCGGAACCGCACTTGTGGTGAGGTGAGGGTGCCGTGGACTCTTGCCTTGCGGACTAGACTTTCACGGAACCGGAAGCCGGCACTGAGGAC
>CAINGB010000018.1 GCA_903848275.1 Candidatus Uhrbacteria bacterium
CACGGCGACTATTGTTCTTACTTCGCAGCCAACCGCTGATGTGAGTGTCGGCTTGACGAGTAGCAACACGGCGGAGGGTACTATCTCACCAGCTTCGTTTACCTTTACGTCTGCTAACTGGAGTACGCCACAGACTGTGACTGCGACTGGTGTCAACGATGACGTAGATGATGGGGATATTATTTACTCCATCGTCACCGCAGCTGCGACTTCGAGCGATTTGCTTTACAGCGGCGTCAATCCATCCGATATCTCTGTTACTAACGATGACAACGACACGGCCGGTATTACGGTCGGTACTATCTCTGGCCACACGACAGAAGCCGGCGGTACGGCTAACTTCACTATCGTGCTTACCTCACAGCCAACGGCGAGCGTCAGCGTCGGCCTTTCTAGTTCGAATACGGCAGAAGGTACAGTTGCGCCAGTCTCGGTTACTTTTACTACTGTTGATTGGGCTACTCCGCAGACAGTAACTGTGACCGGTGTTGACGATCACTATGACGACGGTGATGTTGCCTATTCTATTATCACAGCTACCGCTACTTCCGCGGATGGTCTATACAGTGTTATAAATCCGGCTAACGTGTCAGTCACTAATGACGACAATGATACAGCTGGCATAACGGTGAGTGTCATTACCGGCAACACTACGGAAGCTGGCGGTACAGCAACCTTTACTATTGTGCTCGACACTATTCCTTCGGGTGATGTTGGTGTCGGTCTCTCGAGCTCGAATACGGCTGAGGGAACTGTGGCGCCATCTTCTGTTACTTTTACTGCTGGTAATTGGAACTCGGCCCAAACGGTGACTGTGACGGGTATTGATGACCTCGTCGACGACGGCAATATTGCGTATACGATTATCACGGCGGCTGCTACTTCCACGGATGTTCTTTACAGTGGCCTGAACCCAGCTAACGTCTCTGTTACCAATACCGACAACGACACAGCTGGCGTCACCGTTTCCTCAATCTCCGGCGCCACTACTGAAGCTGGTGGCACAACTACCTTCACTGTGCAATTAAATACACAACCAACCGCTGATGTCGTAACTGCTATTTCGAGCTCCAATACCGCCGAGGGTACAGTTGCTCCAACTTCTCTTACCTTTACTTCCGTCAACTGGGCCAGCCAACAGACTGTTACCGTCACTGGTGTTAATGATGACGTGGATGACGGCAACATTGCTTACACAATCGTGTTGGCGGCGATTACTTCTTCCGACGTTGTCTACAGTGGCCTGAATCCCTCCGATGTTTCCGTGACCAATAACGACGACGATACCGTTGGCATTACGGTCGGTACTATTTCTCGTCACTCCACGGAAGCTGGCGTGACCGCGACGGCGACCATTGTTCTCAATAGTCAACCAACCGCTAATGTCGTCATTGGTCTCTCGAGCTCGAATATAGCTGAGGGTACTGTGTCGCCAAGCTCCTTTACCTTCACAGTCGGGAACTGGTCTACCCCACAAACCGTGACCGCAACCGGTGTTAATGATGATGTCGATGACGGGAATATTGCTTACTTCATTGTCACGGCAGCCGCCACGTCGAGTGATGTGCTGTACAGCGGCATGAACCCAGATAACATCTCTGTCACCAATGACGATAACGACACCGCTGGCATGATTCTGGCCGAGCTCGAGGGTTCAACCGAAGTTAAGGAGGGTGATTACACCGATTCTTACACAATAGTGCTCGCCACTCAACCAACGGCTTCTGTTTCAGTGACAGTGGCTAGTACTACGGGTGAGGCAGAGCCAAGTCCGGCCATGCTTACCTTTACTACCGGCAACTGGGCCACACCGCAAACGGTAACGGTGACTGCCATTGACGACCATTTTATTGAGCAGCATGATGATGATCTATTTACCAATACAGTGACTTCGGCTGACCCGTTATATAACGCTTTCGCTCTTGGCTCTGTGACGGTCGTCGTGGTCGACAATGACCACAGCAGTGGTGTTGCCATTCCTTCAGCTTCGTCTATCCTAAGGACTTTGACGGTTACAGCGCCACCTCCTGGGGCTAACGTTATTGAAGGCTCGGTCATGACTGTGGCCTGGACTTACACTGGGCAAATCCCGGCTATTTCCGTGTATCTCTCAACTGATGCTGGCACTTCCTGGACGCTCATGCGTTACAACGTTAACAACAATGATTCGACTACTTTCACGGCTCCTTATGTGACAACTACTCAGGCTTTGGTGAAAGTTGAGGGTACCGACCTGGCTAGTGTTCTCACGACCAGTTACAGTAACCAGTTCTCATTGGTGACTGCTTTGGCAACGACGCCAGAGGTGACGCCGACTCCAGATGAGACAGTTGTAACTTCGCCTGAAGCCATTGCTCGTATTGACGCTTGGCCGGTAACCGTTTCCGTTAACATGTTAGTAAAAGTTGCTTCTGCTCCAGCCGTTTACTCGATTGGTGCCGATGGTTACCGCCACGCTTTCCCAAATGAGCGCGTTTACTTTACCTGGTATAGCGACTTCAATAACGTGGTTAACATCTCGGCCGCGGATTTGGCTAGTATTACACTTGGCAGCAATGTCACTTACAAGCCAGGTAGCCGTTTGGTGAAGTTCCAGACTTCGCCTAGAGTTTACGCTATTGACCGTCACGGCGTGCTCCGTTGGGTGATGACAGAAGAAGCAGCTACTAGCCTTTACGGCAGCAGCTGGAATACCAAAATTGATGACATCTCCGACGCCAGCTTTGGTGACTATACCTTTGGTGCGAACATACTAGGCTCGGCCGACTACGATCCAAATAGCTTTATTGACATGGTAAACCCGAGCGATTCGCTGTAATAGTTAGATGACGCAGGCAGAGAAGGCTGGGGCAAACTCAGCCTTTTTGATTTGTGTACCAATGAGAATAAGATCACTTTTGCGTTCTTCTCCTGCTTGCCAGGGACGGTCGGGTAGAAGCTCGAAGTCGAATTGAACGCCTTGAAAAACGAAACGTTCGGGGCGGCCATTGATATTGAAAATACCTTTGTAACGGAGAAGATGATCGCCGTTAGCGACAAGATGCTCGCCGATAAAGCGGCTGACTTTAGCGAGGTCGAGAGGTTGAGTCTCGCGAAGGTGAATAGAGGTGATGTCACTATGGCTATGGTGCCCATCATTTTTTTGGGCTTCAGCTGCTTTGGCATGTAAGCGCTCGGTGTCGGCGGGGAGAGGCGTGTTAAAGAGTTCGCTGACTTTGAGGCCGCCTTTGACAGCGATGATGATTTTGGCGGAAGGATTTAGTTCGGTGATTTTACTGCCCACGTCAATTAAACGCTGGGCGTCGACGAGGTCTGACTTGGTGACAACGATGATGTCGGCGATAGCGATTTGCTTGATGGCTTCTTCGGTATCGATTAAACGCTCTAGGAGAGTGCTGGCGTCGACGAGGGTGGTGATGGCGTCGAGCGAGAAGGCTCTTTCCAGTGAGGGGCGGTTGATGAAGGCTTTAGCGAGCGGTAGAGGGTCAGCGAGACCGGTAGTTTCGATGATGACGCGGTCGAAGTCCTTATCGCTAGCTAGGAGAGAAGTGATGGCTTTGACAGTGTCACCCATGGCGGCGCAGCAGATGGCCCCACCGTTAAGTTCGACTAGGCCGTCTTTGGCGCCGTCGAGCAGGGAACCATCAAGGCCGATGTCGCCGAATTCGTTGACGATGACGGCAAACTTCTGGTCGACGTTTTCCTTGAGGAGTCGATTAAGGAGAGTTGTTTTACCGGCGCCGAGGAAGCCAGTAAGGATGGTGACAGGGATGCGTTTGAACATAATTAGGTCGAATATGACCAATGAGACCTATAGTGTATCATTTATGGTATATGGAAAATTCTAAGGTGTATAGGTTCTCGTTACTAGGCCCTGGACGATGGTTGTTCGGACCGTTGATGCTAATTTTCGGTGTTGGATTGTTGGTCAGTGAGAAGACGCAGATGACGCATCGTGTGGCTAACGGTGGCCAGATTTTTGGTTCGTCGTTTGATGTGGCGCTGTGGCTTGGTTTTGCGGCTGTGGGATTGTTTTGTTTAAGCTGGGGGATTTGGATGTTGCAGAGTGATCGAAGAAGCTGGATTGAGAACGGTGAGCTGCATACCGTGCGAGGTATTGTACCGATGTTTCGGCGTCGCTACGCAAAAACAGATATTCGAGGATACGAGGTAAGCAAGCAGCCGATAACGATTGTTTTTGGTAATCGTGCAAGTACGATAGGTCAGCGTTATCCAGTTGTTGTGCTGTTAGGCGGTAATGGACGAAGTGCTGGAAGGATGACAATTGTGAATTGTTCAACAGTGCAAGGTGCACAAGCTGTAAAGAATGTGTTTGAACGTGAAGTTGGTTCGACTGGCTAGCTTTTAGCGAAGAGATTTTTCAATAGCCTCATTAAGTTCGCCGCGACCCTTGCCGAGAACGGAAGAGTGTTGCACGAAGGTGACGTTCGGGAAGATGGGCGTCATGGTCGGGATGACTTTGGCCAGTTCGTTCTTGCTCAGTTTGTCGATTTTATTGAGGACGACGACGATTGGGAGCTGCATAGTTTCCAAGAAGGCAAAAATTTCTTGGTCGAGGACGGTGGGCGGAATGCTGGCGTCGACAATGAGGACGACGAGTTTGAGCTGTTCGGTGTCGCGCAAATAGTCGGCGATCATGTCTTGGAAGTCGACGCGTTGGACTTTGGAGGTTTTGGCATAGCCGAAGCCAGGGAGGTCGACGAGGTAATAACGCTTGTCCACCTCGTAGACGTTCATGGCCTGAGTATGGCCAGGTTTAGCGCTAACTCTAGCCAAGGCGGTTTGCTTGGTAAGTTGATTGACGAGGGTCGATTTGCCAACGTTACTGCGGCCAACAATGGCAATATGGGGCTTGTTGCCCTCGGGGAGTTGGCTGAGTAAAGTGGCGCTTTTAAGAAATACGGCTGGCATAGTGGGAACACTGTAGCACATTATTGATAAAAAACATTAATTTACCCAGAAGCCCGGCTTAAGCCGGGCTTCTGGTCTTTTGGCGCTGAGCTATTTGAAAGCGAGGTTGAAGTTGTACATGCCCATACTGCAAGTACCGTTGATAGTGCCGGCGGCTGGGGTGCCTAAGCTGATGTCAGTGGTGCCGGACGGTGGCAGAGATTTGCTGACGCCGAGGCTCGGGATACGCATAGCTGAAGAGCAGTCGTAGGTGCTATTGGTGGCTATGCGGAGAGTGGTGGGGAGGCCAGCTTGAGCAGTCGTCGACGTTGGCGAGTAGCCGCCTTTAGCGTTGATGGTGATTATTTGTTGGCCATCGACTATGGTGACGTTGGCAGCGCTGGCGGTGTTGACGAGTGGCGTCGACGATGTGTGATTACGAATGTAGAGGAAGCCAGCACCGAGCACGAGGACGACGGTAATGACTGCGAACCAGTTGGGTGATTTCATAAGGCAAGATGATTAGAAGGAGAAGATGGGGGCAACGAGGCCGGCGGCGACGAGGGAATTGAGCAGTGTGAAGAAGGCGAAGAAGATGACGACGAGGCCGGCGGTTTTGAAGAAGACGCCTTTATGTTGGCTCTTGTCGATGGAGAACGAGCTGAAACTGACGAGGGAGAGGACGGGGAGAGTGCCGAGGGCGAAGGCTGTCATAGTCAGGGCACCGGTTAAGAAGTTACCGCTACTCAGTGCGTTTAACTGCATGGATTGCGTGAAGCCGCAGGGGAGGAAGAAGGTGATGATGCCGACGAGGAGGGGGGTTAAAGTGTGATTGATGTTTTTTAGGTTGAAGGCGCGAGTAGCGATGAACTTGGGTATGGTTGGTTGGAGTTTTTTAGTGAAGGTGAAGACGTCGAGGAGATTGAGGCCGAGGAGCAGCATGACGAGGCCGACAATAAGGCCGATGATGAGAGTGATGGTGGAACTGAAGGCGAAGGTGGCACCAAGGAGGCCAATGACGCCGCCGAGTAGGAAGAAGGAAGCTAAGCGGCCGCCATGGAACATGAGTTGTGGGCGGATTTTGTCACCGGCTTTGGCGAAGGTGGCGCTCATGGAGAGAACGAGGCCACCGACGACGGCCATGCAGCTAGAGAGCGAGGCGATAATGCCGATGAGAAAAGCGGTGCCGTAGGAGACGTGATCCGCGGTGATGAGGTTGATGAGGCCAGCTTTTTGCAGGCCGATGAAGATGAGGATTAGGATGAGGGCGAAGGGGATGGCGTAACGGAATTCGTTAATGTTTTTAGAAAATTCCCGATTCCCGACCTGACCCCTATTGTCGATAGAAACTGTATAACCATGTTCGGCGAGGACTTGCGTGAGGTCTCCAGCGATGGTGGTGAGGGATTTATCGCCGAAGTCGCCGGTGACTTCTATGGTGTTTTGGGAGAGATTAGTGGTGGCTTTGGTGATGTGGGGAAGGTCGCTGAGTTCACTTTCGGTTAAGATAATACAGGAAGAGCAATGCAAACCGCTAATGCAGAAAATATGAGTCGTCATATTAGAGTTTTTTGGTTTTGAGGCGGAGGGAGTTGCTAACGACGGAAACGCTTGAGAGGGCCATGGCGAGGCCAGCGAAGACCGGGCTTAAGAGCCAGCCGAAGAAGGGGAAGAACAGACCCGCGGCGAGGGGAATGCCAATAACGTTGTAAGCAAAGGCCCAGAAGAGATTTTGTTTGATGCCGGTCATGGTGAGTTTGGAGAGGCGAATAGCTTTGACGAGCTTGCTGATGTCGCCGTGCAGGAGGGTGATACCGGCGGATTCAATGGCGACGTCGGTACCGGTGGCCATAGCTATGCCAACGTCGGCTTGGGCTAAGGCTGGGGCGTCGTTCACACCGTCACCAACCATGGCAACTTTGTGCCCGGCGGCTTGGAGTTTTTTGATGATGTTGAGTTTATCTTCCGGCATGACTTCGGCCACGACCTCGTCGACACCGACTTGCGTGCCGATGAAGTTGGCAGTTTGTTGGTTGTCGCCAGTTAGCATGACGATTTTGAGGCCGAGTTTGTGCAGTTTGGTGACTTCGGCAACGGCGTCGGCTTTGATAGCGTCGGCGATCATGATGATGGCGAGGACGTGTTCGTGATTTGCAAGAACGATCTGAGTTTCACCGGCGGGGTAGCGGGGTAGCGGGGTAGCGGGGTGGTGATTGAGAGACTCGATAAGTCTAACGTTGCCAGCGAAGTATTCGATACCATCGATTGTGCCTTTGAGACCTTGACCTTTGATGATTGAGAAGTCGGTTACAGCCGAAAGTGTTAATTGCTTAGCCTTGGCATGATCGAGAATGGCATGAGCGATGGGGTGTTCGGATTTTTGCTCGAGGCTAGCGAGGATGGTGATGAGCTCGGCATCGGACTGCTGAGAGAGATTGGTAATCGAAGTTAACTGAGGGTGGCCGACGGTGAGCGTGCCGGTTTTGTCCATGACGATAGTGTCCACTTGGTGGAGTTTTTCGAGGGTAGCGGCGTCTTTGATGAGAATGCCTTCACGAGCACCTTTACCTACGCCGACGATGATGGCGGTGGGGGTAGCGAGGCCAAGAGCGCAAGGACAAGCAATGACGAGCACACCGACGAAAGTGGTTAAGCCGTGAGCAAGAGCTAACGAAAAGCCGAGGTAGCGGCTGCCGATGATTAGCCAGATGGTGAGGGTGAGAACGGCGATAACCAGGACGATAGGCACGAAGACAGACGAGATTTTGTCGGCTAAGGCTTGAATGGGAGCGCGGCTGCCTTGCGCTTCCTGCACCATTTTGATGATACGGGCCAGCATAGTTTCGTTGCCGACTTTGGTGG
>CAINGB010000019.1 GCA_903848275.1 Candidatus Uhrbacteria bacterium
CTCTCTCGCCTCCTCGATCAGCGCATCCATCTTCACCTTATCAAACAAAAAATCTTGCCGTACCAACGGCGTCATGTTATCCACTAACTTTGCCACGCGGTTAATCAAAAACGCTAAGGCCGCCGCCGATTGTCCATGCAAATGCGCCAGCTTACCGTCAAAGAAAGCGTCTTCAATTAAATTCTTTATAAGTAGCAGCTTCTGCTCTTCTTCAAAATTTAATTCCAACTCGTCCTCATGTTTCTCTGGATTTTCAGAAGGCGACATGTTCCTTAACTGTGAGCCCAATCTCACCAGTTCGTGCCAATCGACGTCTTTACCGTCAAGAAGATGCACTAACTTATCGGCCACGTTAGCGCCAAAATGCATCACGTCAGATCGCTCTCCTTGATTCAAAATAGTACCTGGTGCCGAAGCTAGCAGCTCCGCTTCTCGCGGAAAATAACCTGATCGTTCAGCTGCCTTGCCAATGTCTACTGGTTTCGATCGACTATTTTCCATAATACCCCCATTATACCAAATCCTCCTGACTAAAGCACCACGTAATGCAACAACACACTCTGCTCCCCCAGCTTCTCCACCGAAATCAACTGCAACCGCTGACTGCTGATCTCTTCCACAAACGGCACACCAGCTCCAAACAACAATGGCTCAATCGTCACATACAAATCCGTCACCAAGCCCGCCGCCAAAAACGCCGAATATATTTCCCGGCCGCCGACTACACAGGCCGAAGTGTACTGCCTATCCTCGAGCGACTTCACCACCGTCGCCGGCGACTGGTTAGTGCTTTCGAGTACACCAGGAATATCGTCAAACGGTGGCTCCTGCCGCGTCATAATTATATTCAACCGTTCAGGCAACGGTTCGCCAATCGTCTGAAACGTCCGTCGGCCCATAATCACCACGCCGCTTTCCTTAGTTTTCAGCACAAAAAACTGCTTGTCCTCAGCACTCGTCCAGTCTGTCAGCTGCTCCCTGTCTGCCGCGATTCGGCCATCCACGGACATGGCTACTATTAGCGTTATTTTCATAGGCCTAGAGTTACCCACAGTTTACCCCACTTCGCCCCTTAACGGAAAGCTCGCCACATGACAAACTACTCTCAGTAACTCAGTCTTGTAGGAGCGAGAAACTGGCTGGGTGGTCCTCTGACGACGCCAGCCTCGGCCCTGCGCCAGCGCCCGAGTCATACGAGGTGAGACGGCTGGTGCGGTTGACGAGGCGCCGCTAGGAAGAGGACTACTCTGCCAGTTACGAGCGACAAGTCTCACGTTCTGAGGAACATATAATCAAATTATCGATATGCAAGACTGGTCGCAAATTACTGGAAGTTTGGCAATGCAGCATATTCGCCAGCTAATCACGGACGGCAACATTAAAAACGCTGCCGAAAGCCACTTGCAGCCCTCGTCGCTCGACCTCTCGCTCTCCGACGAAATCTACCGCATGCGTGGTACTTTTTTGCCTCGTCGCGGCGAAACCATCCGCGATATTCTCAAAGATGGCGTCCTCTATCAAACCAAACTCGACCACCCGCTCGAACTCTTCGGCATCTATTTAGTTCGCCTCGACCAAACGCTCTCCCTCCCCGCTCAAGTCTACGCCATCACCAACAACAAATCCTCCTCCGGCCGCATCAACTTGCAAACCCGTTTACTCGTCGACGGCACTGCCCGCTTTGACACTGTCCCCCGTGGCTATCAAGGCGAAGTCTGGCTGGAAATCACGCCCAAATCCTTCCCCGTTAAACTCAACCACGGCGAGCGCCTCAACCAAATGCGCTTCATGACCGCCGACACCCGCTTGACCAGCCAGGAACATTTCGCTTTACTCGACCGCAGCGAATTACTCTGCGACCTCTCCGGCAACGCTCTCAAGGCCGACATGTCCTTGGTCGACTACAACGGTATTGCTATGAGCGTTGACTTAAGCAGCGAAGACATCGTCGGCTATAAATGCTCACCCACCGCTTGCCGTGTGCTCGACTACTCCCGCCGCGACCTCGATGCCCTAGATTTCTTCGAGCCCATTCACCGCCCCAAAAACCGTCAGTACGTCATGAAGCAGGGCGACTTTTATATTTTCGTCACCAAAGAAGGCCTACGCGTCCCTGGCAACTACGCTGTAGAAATGGAGGCTTATGACCCAACCAAAGGCGAATTCCGTTCCCACTACGCCGGCTTCTTCGACCCCGGCTTCGGCCACGGCTTAAACGGTGAAGTTCGCGGCACTCCCGCCGTCCTCGAAATCTTCACCCACGACAACGACTTCGTCCTCCGCGACGGTCAACCTATCTGCAAAATGGTCTACTCCCGTCTCGCCTCCTCCGCCCTCACTCTCTACGGCGACCCCCGCTTAGCCTCCAACTACTACAAGCAGCAGGGGCCGAGGTTGAGTAAACATTTTAAGATGAGTTAAGCTATGAACCTCACCCTCTGCGGCTCCATCGCCTTTATTAACGAGATGGACGCGTTACGGCAAGAATTAGAAGCCCTCGGCCACACCGTCAAAATGCCACCTATGCAAGAACGCATCGGTGAAAACGGCGAGCATATTAGTGCGGAGGAATATTACGCCCACAAAAAGGCGGCGGGGACAGATCTCAACCACTGGATCTGGAAACATCACGGCGACTGTATAACCACGCATTTCCAAAAAGTCGAATGGGCGGACGCCGTCGTCATCCTCAACCTGGACAAGAACAACATTGCGGGCTACGTCGGCCCGAACACACTCATGGAAATGGGCCTGGCTTTTCACCAGCAAAAACCAATCTTCCTCATGAACCCAATCCCCCAAATCTCTTACTTCGAAGAACTCATCGGCATGAAGCCAACCGTCATCAACGGCGATTTATCGCTCATCGCCTAGCTATCAATTACAAATATAATAAATATGCTGTACCATTACAGCATATTTATATTATCTGGATCTAATCATCACCTAATATGTTCCTCGAAATTATCAAAGCTGTAGCCCTGGGCGCCATCGAAGGCCTTACTGAATTTTTACCAATCTCTTCAACTGGTCACCTAATCCTGGCCAACGAGTGGCTCTCTTTCAGCGAGTCGTTTACTAAAATGTTCGATATCGTCATTCAGCTCGGCGCCATCTTAGCCGTCGTTGTTTATTTTTGGCCAAAACTCTGGCCCTTCAACAAGGACGCCGCTGCCAAGCAAAAAATTATCAGCATTTGGAAAAAAACAATTCTTGGTGTCATTCCGGCCATCATCCTTGGCGGCTTATTGGGCAGCTGGCTAGAGGCCCATTTATTTAACCCCTGGGTCGTCGGCGCTGTCCTCATTATTGGCGGCGTCATCATCATCTTGGTCGAAAAAAAGCACATCGCTCCCAAATACAACTCCATTGCGGAAATTCCCCTGACGACCATCATCGGCATCGGCTTAATTCAATGCTTGGCCATGATCCCTGGTACCTCGAGGTCTGGCGCGACCATCATCGGCGCCCTGCTCCTTGGCGTGTCGCGCGCGGTAGCTGTTGAATTTTCCTTCTTTCTAGCTATCCCGACCATGGTGGCGGCCACCGGCTATAGCCTCATCAAACACTCCTCTACCATTTCCAGCAGCGAATTAATCACCCTCGCCGTCGGCTTCGTCGTCGCCTTCTTGGTCGCCCTCCTCGTCATCAAATTCTTCCTCAACCTCATCAAGCGCCACAACTTACTGGCCTTTGGCTACTACCGCCTAGTCCTCGGCGCCTTGATCTTCATCTATTTCTTGATCAAATAAACTCCAGTTATTCGGCCCTATGCCCTCCGACTGGACCAATATTTCATCTCTCCAAAACGGCCTCATCGAGTTCCGTTTATCCGCCGGGCAGCCGGAAGTCTACGTCGACGGTTATGGCCAATCAGACGACTATGCTCGCCAACTCTGGCGCAGTGCCCTCCATCAACTTCCACCAGCTTTTCAAGCATCACAAATCTTAATGCTCGGCTTAGCTGGCGGCGTGGCTATCAACGAACTCTACGACCGTTTTCCCAATTGCAAAATAATCATCATCGAATGGGACCCTAGCATGGTCTTACTCTTCAATCGTTATTGCCAGCCGCATCTCCCCATCACTATCATCGAGGGCGATGCCGTGCTCGCTGTCCCCCAACTCCCTCAATCCTTCGACCTCATTCTCGTCGACCTCTTCACTGGCGGCCTCCCCGAGCCTCGCTTACTCGACGACTCTTTCGTCGCTGCCATCGCTTCTCACCTCACCCCATCCGGCTTCTGCCTCCTCAACGCTTTCGAAACCGCAGCTTTCTTTACTACTTTTTCTCGCCATCTCTCCCCCTTCGCTACCTGGCGCTTTGACTACAATCTTTTAGCAGCTTATTCACTCAGTCTGGCCGACAA
>CAINGB010000020.1 GCA_903848275.1 Candidatus Uhrbacteria bacterium
TCTTGGGCCATATAACTATACTGTACCATCTTCTTATAATTGTGTCAAAGCTCATTGACAAACGAATTATAAAGTTAATTTTACTCAATAATAACAGAATAAACACAGTATTTTTATGTCATTTAAGATTGACTTTTAGCTAATTTTCAGGTATTCTGGAGTGTTACAGGGTCGAGCACTGCCCCGTCCTCTCGGGATCGATACCGGGAGGTCTGGGCTGCTCATCCCGAGCGGCTCCAACTCTGGAGTCACCATGCACTTTGTTCTCATTCAGCCCCGTTACCAGTGGGGCCGGCACATCTACCTTCCAAACGGCCTGCTCTCTCTGGTCGCCCGCCTCATGGCTGCTGGGCACACCGCCACCATTGTCGACGAGAACCTGGACGACCTGGACTCCCAGCGGGCTGTCTTCGCCCGCGCTGACTACCTCGGTCTCGGTGTTCTCGGTCCGCCATACCTCCCCGCCGCTCTCCGCGTCGCTACCTGGTTGCGCCAGTCTGGCTACGCGCAGCCCCTCATCTTCGGCGGCGAGTTGGTCAACCGCCTGACTGCAGCCGAAAAGCAGACGCTCTTCGTGGACCGCTTCTCGAACATCGTCACGAGCTTGCCAGTTGTTCTTGCCTCGCCCGAGAGCGTCTCCATGACGCCAGCTCTGCGCGCCCTCCCCGAGTATATGCAGGCCGCCTACTTCAGCCGCGAGTGGTGCCTCTACACTTCGCAGGGTTGTGCCTTCAAGTGCAATCCATGTGCGGCCAGCAAGGGTCAGGTTGAGAAGTTCCGTGATCTCGCAGTGCTCGACGACGAGACCAAGTGTCTGGCCGAGTTGGTTCACCGGTACGCGGGTCCGCAGCCCAACTATCAGGTGTATCTCTCGAGCCTCGACGCTTGCCAGACGCCCAAGAAGATGGACCCGGTTCTAGCCTTGGCTGCTCGCAACTTTGCTGCAGCTGGTGTGTCCATGGAGTGGCGCTGCCTGGCCACGGCCAAGTGTACGGTCATGGCCGCGCAGCATGACCAGGAACTTCTCCAGCGTTGGCGGCAGTATGGCCTGTGCTGTATTGCTATCGGCGCCGACGGTGACGACGCAGAAGACTGGTCAGTGCAGAACAAGCGTCACAACACCACGGAACTGGTCAACCAGTCGCTGGCACTCATCCGTGCCGCCGACATGTTGCCCGAAGCCCTCATGGTTTTTGGCTTCCCCGGCAGTTCGCCGAAGTCGCTCGTCAAAGGCTTCGCGGCCTGCGCGCGCTTTAGCTATCACGGCTACCGCGCTCGTCCCTACTTGGGTAAGGCTCATTTGCCTGGCACCGAGTATTGGGCACAGGACAAGGCCATCACGAACCAGTACCTGGCCAACCCCGAGACGTTTCTGGAGATCGACTTCGGCAGCTTGGGCTCCTCGCTCACGCACGCCAACTCTCGCCAACGCTACGCGGCCAACGTCACCTACTTTGCCACTGTTCTGCTACTCAAGGCCTTCTCCTACCACGGCTGTCCGACGCAACCCCTCCTTCCCACCGTCACTATTCCTCGCCCGCTGCGCCCCCTGGCTCGCGCCTGGAATCGTCTCTTGCCCGCCGACAAGTAAACCTCACCTCTACATCTTTCACCGGGCCTCTGAGTACCCCTCAGAAGCCCGGTCTTCTTGCTCTCTTTTTTCTCCTCAAGTACAGTCTCCGCGGAGACCCACCATGAACCTCAACGTCCACGTCCTGCAGTCAGACGAGCTGCTTGCCCTCGAACGTCAAGCCCATCCCGACGATCCTGTAGCCCTGCGCTTCATCGCCGTTCAGCTATCGGCGGCGGAGGCTGCGGCCGTCATGGGCTACACCTCGCAACATCGCTGCTTGGCTCTTTGGCATCACTTCGGCTACGACCTCGCCCGTCTCGTGGCCTGGTACACCGCGGCGCTCGCTCTGCCCAAACAACCCGAGTTCTCCTTTCCGCGCGAGCTCCACACCTACACCTACGTCGCCGGTGGCTTCATCGCGCCTGGCATTCGTCGGGGTCAACATGTGCCTGCCGAAGACACCATCTTCAACTGGGAGTCATGGTCCCTAGGCGTACGTATCACTCCACCCTCGTGGCGCGCTCTCCTCGAGCCGGCCGTCTTGCCTCACGTCACCACCCTCATCGAACCTCGTCTCGCCGAGGCCCGTCGTCTCCTCGATCATCCATCAGACGACTTCTAGCTCGCGTCTTAAAAGCCGGACTCAGGGAACCCTCCCCGAGCCCGGCTCTTTCATTTCTTATCCAACTCCTCCAAAGCTTTATCTATCGCCTCACTTTCCTCTAATTTCTTAAGATACACCCTCTCCCTTTCTTCCTCCTCACTTCTACGCTGCAAATTCACTGGCTCCAAGGCCATGTTTCTGATCTGGACAGAATTTTGCATAATCAAAAAAATAAATAATTAACCCTCCTTCGCAAACTCCCACGCCATCGCAAAAATCGACCTCTGCGTCTCATACATCGCCTGGTCATGAATAAGAATCCCTCCATACGGCGACTTATGGGACATTATCGCTACTTTACCATCATAAATTTTAATCTCGTTCGGCATGGCATAAGTCTTCGGTACCAACCTCACCTCACGCAACTCTTCCCTACTCGCCGCAAAAAACTTCTTACCCACATTCCCCTCATTCAAAACCGCCTGCGTCCTAATCCCCGCCGCCGTCCGCCTAGCAATATAATCGCTGTAATAATCTTTCAGGTTGGCCACCACCAAATCCGCATCGCCAAACGTCAAAATAGTTTCTTTCGCCGTCAGTGTATCTTCCAGTACCGTTTTCACCCCCTCAATTCCCGGATAATATTGCACTCTTGGTTGTTTACTCGACACCCGGCCTGACAACGCTCGCAAATCCGGCAATGTCTTCCGCAAATCCTCCACGCTTCTCTCCGCCTGTTTCAATAACAAGTCAGGCTCCTTGGCATAAAACAACTGCGTGCCATTAGTTTCCGTTGACCCCACCAATCCTCTTTTCTCCATGGCCTTTAAGCCAACATAAGTAGTGGATCTATTCATCCCCGTTTTCCTGGCAATCACGCTCGCCGGCGCTTCTCCCAACGCCGTACAAGCCACATATAAATCCGCCTCAGTCTGACTCAACCCTACATTCTTGAGCGTCTCGGTATAAGCAATAGCCATAGTTGTTATATATAGTAACAGTATATACCTCAATAATAAGGCTGTAAATAGGACTTATACACAGTAACACACGGCATACAGTTATTGAAATTAACACCAAAATATGGTATAGTACTCAGTCGAGTTGGAGCGCTTCTGCTCACACTCGGCCTCACCACCCACCCCACGGAGTTCAACATGAAAATCACCCTCAGCGATTTCACCCAGCACGGCAAGCCATACGAGTTCAAGGCTGGAGACGTGTTGTCAATTCGGCGCTCCCAATACGGCTTGTACATAAAGATCCGGTTTAATTGCAAAGGCGGGTACATCCGGTTTACGAGAAAGGTAGGCGGGCAAAAGATCAAACTCGCTGGCGGCTTCACTGTCCACCCAGAGGACGAAATCTGTTCCATCAACGATGTACTGGAGTCTATTAGACGTCTAGGAATCATTGATTGGCAGGAGCACAGAAGGATTCCACATCCGACGTCTGGTGACATCGAAGTAGAGTACGTCATCACTCCAAAATGACGAGCCTTGCGTGAGGGTCGAGTGCTCACTCCACTCCCCTCGCGCCCCTTTCCAAGTCGTGGCTAAACGACGCTTTGGATTCGGTCGATCGTGCTAAAATTGTTAGTAATAAAATATGCCTAATATGAAACTACCAACAGTTCTCGGCCTTAATACCAATATTACCCTCAAAACTGGCTTAACCACACCAGTAATTTTACTTAATAACGCCGCCACCACGCCGCCTTTTGCGGATACTTTGGCTACCGTTAACGACAGTTTGCAAACTTACGGCGCCCTCCATCGCGGCGCCGGCCCTTTTGCTGCCAAAACCTACGCCCGTGTCGCTTCCGCCGTCACTTCTATTCGCCAGTTTCTCGGTTTGAGTAGCGAGCAACAACTTCTCTTCACGTCTAACACTAGTGCCGCCATTAACCTCTATATTCGCTTACTCGCCCTTAAAAAGGGTGACGTTATCATTACCTCCATCATCGAGCATACCTCCAATAATCTTCCCTGGTCTTATAACAGTGAAGCGACCGTTGTTTACGTCAATGCCTTCGCCGATGGTTCACTCGATTATCTCGACTTAGCCAAAAAAGTTGCCGAGCACGCAGCCAATCTTAAACTTATCGCGATTACTGGCGCCTCGAACTTAACTGGTTATATTCCTGATCTAAAACATCTGTCCGACTTAGCGCACAGTCATGGTGCTCAGCTGTTTGTGGACGCTGCCCAACTTGCCCCTCATCGCCCAATCAACATGACCGCCAGCGGAATCGACGCCCTCGCCTTTTCCGCCCACAAAGTTTACGCCCCTTTCGGCGTCGGCGTTTTAGCAGTCCACGAGAAATTACTTGAACGCTTGCCGGTAGATCCCGGCGGTGGCTCCATCGACATGATCAGCGAAACTGACATTGTTTGGGCTCCACCAAGCATCCGTCACCAAACTGGCACCTGGAACGTGACCGGTATTATTGCCACTGGCGCTAGTTGTCAGACTATACTCGATACAGGTTGGGATAATATTCTCAAGCACGAGCAGGAACTTGTTCACTACGCTGCGCAAAAACTAGCAACAGTGCCCGGCCTCACCATGTACGTCGCTCCCGCCACTTATCAACGTGAAGACCGCATTGGTACCTTCTGTTTCAACCTAGCTGGCTATCATCACGCTTTGGTTTCGGCTATTCTCGAAAACGAATACGCTATCGAAACTCGGGCCGGTACTATCTGTAATCATCGTTTAGTTCGCCGTTGGTTTGCTGTTAGTGACTATGATCAAAAAATTATCGAAGCCAAAATTATCGCTGGTGATCGCCTCGCTTCCTACGGCATTGTGCGCGCCAGTTTAGGTATTCATAACACTCAGGCTGACGTCGACGCCCTAGTCGCCGCTCTCATCAATATCGCAAAATCTGGACCACAACTTCAGTATGCTCCAGTGCCAGCCGAGGAAGTTTATATTTGCACCTCGTAATATGACTAACGTCGCCGCAGCGGAGCTCAACTATCACCACTATCCTCTAGCCAAATACGACCGTGACATTGTTAACGCCATTCCCTTTCACCGCGAACTCCACGAGCAGTTGCTAGCCGCGATCGAAGCTCATTTTGACGTTAATAAGAATTACCAAGTTCTCGATCTCGGCGTCGGCACCGGCCTCACTACCGAGCTCACCAAGAATTATTTACCACAATCTACTTTTACCGTTGTCGACTTCTCAAGCAAAATGTTGCAACGGGCCAAGCAACGCCTCGGTAGTGCTAACATCGAATACATATTGGGTGACTATTCCCTCCTCAATTTCGACCACCAATATAATCTCGTCACCTCTGTCATCGGCCTTCACCACCAAGATTCGGCCGGCAAACGCGCCCTCTTCAAAAAAATATATAAACTCCTCAAACCCGGCGGCCTCTTCATCCTGGGCGACCTCATGACGAGCGCCAATCCTCACCTCTCCGCCGCCAACACCGCCTATCACTATCATCATTTAGTGGAACAAGCCACGGACGAGCAGACTCTCACCGACTGGGCGCACCATCACCTCTTCCTCAACCAACTCGACACCATCGAGGATCACCAGCAGTGGCTTGAGGACGCTGGCTTCAAGGTCGAAGTAGCCTTTCAGCAGTGGAATACGGTGCTGTTAGTTTGCCGAAAATAAAACATCTCCCGGAGCTTTGCGCAGCTCCAGGAGGTGATTTTATTATCTCGTTATTTACTTCACCATTCTTTCTTTCAAAAGGTCGATGGTCTTCCGGTTCACCATCTGGCGCTCAATGTAGTCACGATACTGTGGCTCGTAAATCTGCTTAGCAGCGTCTGCATCATCCTTGTACTGCTCCGCAATCTTGTCTAATTCTGCGTCGAGCACTGTCTGGTCAACAGTTACTTTTTCCTCGGCGGAAATCTTTTTCAAGATAATGCCTACCTTGATTCGTTGCAAAGCCGCTGGCGTGAAATCAATCTTGAGGTCGACCAAGGACTTGTTGATGGATGCTAAGTATTGCGTAAAGTCCATGCCCTGGCTCGTTACCTGGTGTTCCAACTCATGCGTCATCTTTTCAATTTCTTGGTTCACGAGCAAGTCTGGGATAATATCGAACGTCGACTTGTCGGCCACGAGGTCGAGCACCGCCTTGTCCAAACGCCTGGCCTCCTCAATCTTGTTCTCAGCGCGCAAATTCTCCATCAGCTTCTCCTCCATTTCACTGGCACTCGTCAAACCAACGGTCACGGCAAACGCGTCGTCGAACATTGGTGGCTGGAGCAAGAAAATTTCGTTGAGCTTAATCGTGAAGTCAACTGGCTGACCGGCCAAATGTTTTTGGTAGTGCTCCTCTGGGAAGTTCAAAGTAAAAGTCTTTTCATCTCCCTCCTTCAAGCCCAAAATCTCGTCGACAAAGCCCGGTACGTAATAGCTCTCATTCGTAAACACGCCGTGGTTCTTGCTCTCGCCGCCTTCCAGGACTACGCCGTCCTTCTTCATGGTCAAGTTCACAATCGCCTTGTCACCTATTGTGAGCGCCCGACCAGCATCCGCCTTCACCTCTTTGGTCTGCATGCGCACAATGTCGGCCTTGGCTTGTTCGAGCAATTCCTTGGTTGGTTCTGTCTCTTTCTTCTCGACGGATAGCTTCTGCCAATCCGCCAACTTGGTGATTTGTGGCATCAAGGCAATCTCCGCGGTATAAATAAACTCGTTATCTGGGGCCAGTTTCTCCATGGCAAAAAACGGCTGGCCGACCACGTCCAAGTCAGCTTCTACCATCGCGGCCACAAAGGTCTGACGCACCAAATCTTCGGTGGCGTGCTCCAAAATGGCCATCTCGCCGAGCTTCTGCTTAATCGCTTCGTACGGTGCCTTGCCTGGGCGGTAGCCTGGAATGGTCACATCCTCCGCCATGTGTTCGGCGGCGACGTGACAGGCCTCAGTGACCTCGTCGGCCGGGATGGTTACGGTGATCTTGGCCTTGTGTTCGGGGAGCTGTTCAACGACGTATGACATAAAGAAAATTTCAGCTGATTCTAAGTCGCCAGAGTATAGGCAACTTGACAAAATGTGTCAATTCTTTTGCTACAGTTAGCGAAATTATTTTTTACTTTTGAACTTGCGTCTTTGACCCTATGCAGTTTTCGCGCTATTCTACAGGTTGTTATTCTTGACCCCTAGGCATATTCCTACTATCAAGAACATCTTCGTCCGTGGCAGTTTAGTCGTCGTCCGCACTTTGGTGCGTGCGAAGTCTCTTGGTTTGCGCAGCCTTAAAGTAGTCGGCCGGCCTTTTATTGCCGTCGGTCGCGTTGTTCTCCCTCGCCTTATTGTTCCTGTTTATCACGGTCTTTACCTCCTCCGCCGCCGCCTCGAGCACTGGTACCGCCCGGCCAAAAATAAGTTCATGTACGCCTTGGCTAACCGGCACATGCTCCATATTACGGCTGTAGTTATTGCTGTTGTGGCCGGTGTCGTCAATTTCCAATTAGGCACTGTGCGCGCTGAAACCTACGGCCAACGCAGCCTTATGTACGGCTTGGTCACTCAACATTCCGAGCAGCTAACCGACGAATACGCCAATGTCACCCATATTAGTGCTTCCGCCCCAGTTAAATATTTGGCTGGCACGACCCTCACCCCCTCACTCGATGCCAACACCCTCATTGGTTACGAACAAGTACCTAGCTCCATGGTCGTCGGTAGCAGTTCTCTCTCTGCCCTCACCATCGCCGACGGCAGTGCCAGCGTCGCTCCTCGCGAAAAGATTGAAACTTACATCGTGGGTAGCGGCGACACTTTGTCGACCATCGCTTCTCGTTATGGCATTAGCCTTAACACCCTGCTCTGGGCCAACAATCTAACTTCGCATTCACTCGTCAAACCTGGCCAATCTCTCACTATCCTGCCGGTCACTGGTATTGCTGCTACCGTCAAAAAAGGCGACACCTTGGCTCGCCTTGCTAAACTCTACAGCGTCGACCAAAGCAAGATTATCGCTTACAACAAGCTCGACGCTAGTGGTACCTTAACAGTTGGTCAGCAAGTTATCATCCCTGGTGGCTCGGCTATCTACGTTGCTCCTGCTATTAAAACAAGTACCGCCGGTCGTGTTCTTACTGCCGTTCCAACCACCGCTAAACCATCTACCACTCGTTACTCTGGCGCCAAAATGAACTGGCCAACTGACGGTACTTACATCGTTCGTGGTCTTAGCTGGTCACATACCGGTCTCGACATCGATTGTAACGGCCACTCTAATGGTACTTCTACCAACGACAACTATGCTGCCATGGACGGCGTTGTCTCCTATGCCGGTTGGCGTAACGGTTACGGCAACACCGTCGAAATCCAGCATGCTAATGGCCTTATGACACGTTACGGCCACCATTATTCCCTCTACGTTAAAACCGGCCAAACAGTCACCGCCGGTACGCCAATCGGTCGCTGTGGCTCCACCGGTAGCTCTACCGGTACTCACTTACACTTCGAAGTTATCGGCACTGGCGGCCGCCATGACTTCCGTAACCCACTTGAATACCTTCGTTAAACCTTTTAGCAAGACGGAGGTCTTTAGCAGCGGAGGAAAAGCTTCAAGAGAAGGCCTCGTATACAACTTCCTCTAGTCGGGTGACGCGAAGGGAGGTCCCTGCTTGGGCGCGCAGCTTGCGAGCACCCAGCGGGGTCCGCAGCGGCAGGACCCGACGAAGGCCGAACGAGAAGCTGTGCGAGTTGTGAACGACGCTTCACTGCACCGCCGTTCTTGGCCTGTACTGCAAAGCCTCAGCAATATGCCCGGCCGTGATTATCGACACACCCGCTAAATCAGCAATCGTTCTCGCTACCCGCAAAACTCGTGTATAGCCTCGGGCACTCATCGCTAATCTGTCGACGGCGTGCTTCATCAAATTGTTACTCTCATCGTCGAGCACACAATGTTCCCGCAATAATTGCGACCGCAGCTCAGCGTTGGTGTGGACGTTAGTGCCCGCGAATCTCTTCGTTTGCACATCTCGTGCCGTTTGTACTCGTTCCCGAATGTCGCCAGACGACTCCTCGTTCTCGCGACTCGTTAGCTTAGCGAAGTCGACCCGTGGCACTTCGCAACACATATCAATGCGATCCAGCAACGGCCCCGAGATTTTTTGCTGGTACTTGAGTATCTGGTGCGGATTGCAGGTGCAGGCACGTCCTGGGTCATTCAGGAACCCACACGGACACGGATTCATGGCGGCCACCAACATAAATCGCGCCGGAAATTCCAACGTTCCCGCTGCTCGCGAAATTGTTACCACACCATCTTCCAATGGCTGTCGTAAATTTTCGAGTACCGTGCGCGAGAACTCCGGGAACTCATCTAAAAACAATACTCCCCGATGCGCCAACGATACTTCGCCAGGCTTCGGCCACGCCCCACCACCAACTAAGGCCGTCCCCGAACTCGTATGGTGCGGACTCCGGAACGGCCGCACTGCCGCCAACGCCCTCGCCCCATCAAGCGTGCCTGCCACCGAATGAATCATCGTAATCTCGAGTGCCTCGCTGAACGTCAGCGTCGGCAGTATCGACGGCAACGCTCTGGCTAACATCGTCTTGCCACTTCCTGGCGTCCCGGAAAGCAGAATATTATGCCCTCCCGCCGCCGCAATCTCCATCGCTCGTTTTACTTGAGCTTGTCCGCGAATATTATGCATATCATCCGCCGGTGGTGTCTCGGTCGCTACGGCTGGCTGGCTAATCTGCGTTGTAAACGATCTTTCAATTCCTTCTAAACACGTCAAACACTCCTCCAATGTCGCTACTGGGTGCACCGGCAAATCAGCCACCAGCGCCGCCTCATCCGCATTCTCGCGGGCGACAACTATCCCTTTAAACCCTTGAGCCTTCGCCATCATGGCGGCGAGTAGCGCCCCTCGTACCGGGCAGACTCGACCATCCAACGCCAGCTCACCCAGGAACACATAATCACTTAATTTCACTGGCGTTTCAAAATGCCCGTGCGCCGCTAGCACCGCCACCGCAATCGCCAAATCATAGGCTGGCCCCTGCTTCTTCACATCCGCTGGCGCCAAGTTAATCGTAATATGCGTCCGCGGAAATTTCAGGCCACTATTCTTGATCGCCGCTCGCACTCTTTCCCGGGACTCATTCACCGCCGTATCAGGCAGCCCCACAATCAGGAACTTCGGTAGTCCCGATGTAATATCCGCCTCCACCCTAATCGTTTGTGCTGTTAAACCCAGTAACGCTGACGCATAACTACAAGCAGACCCCATAAAAAATATGTTGTTGGGGAGAGATTTAAATTTTTAGAAAACCCTGGGGGAGTTCTCTATTTCGTCGACTGGGGATTACCTTTATTATAACCTATCAAAATAATCGCGCCAGCCACTATGAGGATATCCGACAAATTAATCGCCGACAGCCTAAAAAATATCAAATAATCCGTCGTAAACCCATGCGTAATCCTATCAATCAGGTTACCAATCGCACCAATCACCACTACACTCGCTCCCGCCGCTTGCATCACATTTACCTTTCTCTTAATCCACGCAAATCTCACCAAACATCCAATCACAACCATGGTGAGCGGTATCACTATCACGAGCGGAATCATCGTATCCCCCGTAATCCCCGGATTTTTATGCAGCGCCAAATCCACTGGCCACCGCAGCACTTCACTATCCGGTTTAAAACCCCTAATTGCCATCAACTTCAAAATCACATCGATCACCTCGACCATCACAGCTCCTGTAATTATTGCTAACAATTTTTTCATACTGCGGATAAACCCCCGGACGACGCGGAACATCGACTTCATCAATGTTTACAGGCCTAGGACGACGCGAGACGTCGTCCTTTGCACTTTTTCCATGGTAATTATATTTCGATGATACTGTAATTCATCACCAAACAAAAGACCCGCGAGTCATTCGCAGGTCCTTTACTCTTATACCTCTTGGGTAAGGGTCTTCTTACAAGCAATGCACGAAGTGCTCGTCGGACGAGCTAGCAAGCGTTGCACATCAATTACTTGCTTACAGTACTTACACTGGCCGTAGGTTCCATTCTCAATCGCCTTCAAAGCCGATTTAATGTCCTTCAAGCCATCTTCCAATTCACTCTCGAGTGACAAGTTGTCGCTAAACTCAGCCACTTCCGCCGCATTCTCATCTTCGCTATCACCATGATCTGGGAAGTCAGTGGCGACCGCCCCATCTACGCCACGATGCGCAATTTTGCCAATCTCAGCTTCAAGTTTAGTCTTTTCAGTATTTAAAGCCTCGGTCAACTGGGCCAAAAGTTTCTTGTCCATACGGGAAAATTCAGATGCCTGTTAAGTGCTGGCTACTATAGCAAAATTTGGGAAAAAGAAAAGAGGGAGATAAGCGAGAAAAGTGTTGAGGCGCGAGGCCTAAGGAAAGATAGAAATAAATCTATGATAATGTCCTGGCTCAACAGATTGGCTTATGTCCCTCAGACGAGGGCGTAGGATGGACACCGGCTCTGTTGCTGGGTTTCCAGGTCATATCCATATTCGGACATCACCGGGCAACGCAGCCTCAGATCGGCGTCAACAGTCAGACGCTTTGACGTTCTACTCTACCCCGATAGGGTTCCCTGGCATGCCGGACGCATACAGGACGCAAGCCCAGTCGACCAAAATATGAGAGTAAAGTAGTGAGGTATCCCCCGAAGCTGAATTGTGGGGGCTTCGGAGGACTTCCCCTATGTCAGCCGTGCGATGCTTCGCACAGCGCTTAGAGGTTTTGTGGAAAGAACAAGTGAAGAGTTCACATTTACATTATAGTTCCCTGAACACCTATTGTAAACAGGCTATAAGCCCTGCAAAATAAGGAAAATCTCTATTTGTGGATAACTTTCCGAACTAATTCTGTATAGGCCTGTGGATAACTTGTGGGGATAACGGCACTTATCCCCTTTCCTCACTTTTTTACCAACAAAGCTTAGTCCGATTGTTATTAATTGCCACTTCACTGAAGTTTTCTAAGAACATTGCAGCTGCACGATTATTGTTCAGGAGCATTGTTGGCGTCTGCCCGGTGATCAGCGAAGTTGCCAGCCAAGTATGTGCATCGCTTAAGCAGGTCGACGCTGGTCTAGCTCCATTTTCTAAAGAAATTTCGCGATTTGCTACGGTAATCAAGCTGGGTGTCTTGGCTATACGCAGTGTTTCCCCGGCCTTATTCGCTAAAGTGATGAAAGTATAAGTTTCTTCGGCTTTAATATCGGTTGTAATATCCGCCGGGTTACTCCTCAGCTCGTTGTAGCTGGTGCCATCACTAGTTGTCCACGCTAGCGTAGCCAAACTCACTCTATTCATCATATCTTTGCCTAAGCTGGCCGCTTCATCCACGGTCATATCGCCCGGCGCAAAGCTCAAATAATAGCCGAGCCCGGCCTTATCCTCGGTCAACAAGATCGAGCCACCATTTGCTAGTAGCATCGCTAGTGCTCGGCTATCCGCTGGAATTGGTAAAAGTTCCGCTGCTAAAACCGGCAACTGTAACGAATTAGCTGGCACGGTTAAACTAGCCAAAACCTTAGCATCTGCACTAATCATCGGCATCATTGCCTCATCCGCCGCTACATCCGTACCTCGAATCGTTATCCCTTTAGCATTAATGTGCAGTGGCTCACGAGTAGCTTTAGCTCCATATGTAATCACCTCGCCCTGAAAGAATGGCGACAAAGCTCGTAAAGTTACGTGAACGCCAGTATCTTGCACTCCATTACTGCTCTTTGTTACCACCGTAGTGTTGCCGTGGATGCTCGTTTTGTAACCGAATCCTGCTAAACTCTTGCCACTCTCCTCATCTAACGCTTTATCAATAACATAACTAACTGAGCCATCATTGCTAATATCGAACGTTACTTCCCTCTTACTCTCAGCAATTATTTCGTTGAGTGTTACTGGCGACCCAGCCATCACTGTCAATCCGCTCAAATGGTCAGCTATTAAGTGTTTATTGTTCGGGGTCACAAGCAAATGAATACTCATTGCCGTATCGTTCGGCTGATACCGTAAAGTCGGAGCAATCACGTATTGCAAGCGCCAAGCCACCACCGCCAACACCAAGCCCAACCCGAGCGCGCTATAAAGGGCAACAACCCGGGCGTAATCACGCCGGGTTGTTATTTGTCCCTCAAGAGGAATATTGAGCGCTCCTGGCACACTATTAGCGCTTAGTAGTCGGTGCCGCAGCCGCTGGGCGTTCTGGGTACACGTTCCCTTCTGCCTGTTTCATGCTCAAATTCGTGCGGCCCTTGTCGTCAATTTCAATCACCTTAACTTTCACCTTGTCGCCAACTTTCACAATGTCGGTCACCTTATCCACGCGCCATGGAGCCAGCTCGGAGATGTGCACCAAGCCATCCTTGCCTGGCAAAATCTGCACAAACGCGCCGAATTCCATCAAGCGGACAACTTCACCATCAAACAATTCACCGGCTTGCACCTCGCGGGTCAAGTCCGTCACCCACTTGAGGGCAGCTTCACCAGATGGGCCGTCAAGCGCCGTAATCATCACCAAACCATCCTGTTCAATGTCGATCGAGCTGACACCAGTCTTAGCAATAATCTCGTTGATCATCTTGCCGCCCGGGCCAATAACCTCGCGAATCTTTTCTGGGTTAATCTTCAACTGCAAGATACGTGGCGCGTTCGGCGACAATTCCTTGCGTGGCGCTGCGAGTGCCGCCAACATAACGTCGAGCACTTGCAAACGGGCCGTCTTAGCGCCGCGCACTGCCTCGACTAGAATGTCGCTGGTCAACCCCTCGGTCTTGGTATCCATCTGAATTGCTGTAATACCCTTGGTAGTACCGGTGATCTTAAAGTCCATGCCGCCTTCGCCGTCTTCCAGGTCCTGCAAATCAGTAATCACCACACTGCGCTTACCATCACTGGCCAAGCCCATGGCAATACCGGCCACTGGGGCCACAATCGGCACACCAGCATCCATCAAAGCGAGCGTGGTACCGCAGGTAGAGCCCATCGAACTGCTACCGTTGCTGCCGAGCACTTCCGACACCACACGAATTGAATACGGGAAGATCTCCTTCTCCGGAATCATGAAGTTCAAAGCCTTTTCCGCCAACGCTCCATGACCAATATCGCGACGACTAGCCCCGCGGAGTGGCTTAGCTTCACCAACCGAGAATGGCGGGAAGTTATAGTGATGCATGAAGCGCTTTTCGCCAGTCAACTCCATACCATCAAGCGTTTGCTTATCGCCCGGCGCACCGAGCGTACAAATGGAGAGCACTTGAGTTTCACCACGCATGAACAAAGCCGATCCGTGCACACACGGCAACGTCGCGACCTCGCTCGACAACGGCCGAATCTCATTTAAGGCCCGACCATCAACACGCTTGCCTTCATCCAAAATCATCTTAGTAATCACGGCCTCAATCGCGCCATACACCAGGCTATTAGCGTAACCCACTTCCGCCGACTCCACACCTTGCGCCACCAAGTACTCGCTCAAACGGTGCTTCACCTCGTCGCGCGCCACGGCCCGTTCCGTCTTGCTAGCTTTTGGTGCCCCAAAGAACAATTCACGAATCACTGGTTCCAAGAACGTCAAAGCCATCTCTTTCACCGCCTCACGCTTAGCATGGCCGAGCTTCTCCGCCTCCGTAGCTGGCGTAAACAAATCCTTCTTCTCCTTACCTACCTTGGCGCGCACTTCCTCAATCAACTTAATAACCGGGCCGAGTGCTTTGCTGCCGAAGTCAAAAGCCTTCAGCACCATCTCCTCGTCCACCTGGTTCGCTCCAGCTTCGATCATGACAATCTTTTCTGGTGTTCCAGCGACGTCGATATCAAACTGGCTGATTCCACGCTGTTCGTAAGTACCGTTAATGATCAACTCGCCATTAATTTCGTTGACGCGAGCGGCAGCAATTGGGCCGTTCCATGGGATGTCACTCATGTGGAGTGCACAGCTAGCGGCGATCAAGCCCGGTACGTCCGCGTCATTCTCACCATCAAAAGCCAGCACGGAAACAATCACCTGCACGTCATGTTCAATCCGCTTATCAAACAACGGGCGAATCGCGCGGTCAATAAACCGAGCATTCAATACAGCCTCATCGGTCGGCCGACCCTCACGCTTAATGAATCGTGAGCCTTTAATGCGGCCTGCGGCGTACAACTTTTCTTCAAACTCCACCATCAGCGGGAAAAAGCCGAGGCCTGGGCGCTTGTCCTTGGCCAACACCGCAGTCGCGAGAACCACCGTGTTGCCGTATTGCACCAAACAGCTACCGTTCGCTGCCTGTGCCATCTTGCCCGTCTCAATCGTCAGCGTTTTACCGCCGTACTCCATGCTAAACTTGTTCGTTGCCATAATATTGTGCTTCTTTGCACCACAGCGATATCAGCCGACATCCCACACGGGATATCATCTTCTATCGACATGGCAAAGTAAGCGGTGATGAATTAGTGACGGAAGTTATCGAATACTTTACTCGATAACTCTACATCAATGTTCATCGATTAACTCTTTCTAATATACCTTCGTGGCTTTCTCTCCGCATCATTCACTACATTCTTATCTACTCCGAGACTTGGTTCATCTTCCGTCGACGTTGGATCAATACTGCTGCTGCCTGGTTTAGCTGGTCTTGGCTTGTTGCTGCCAGGTAACAGGAAAGTGGCAATATCATCACTCAAGTTGGTATAAATATCCGCACATTCTACCAAGCGGGTCGACGTCGACTCGCGGAACGAAGCTACATGGAAAATTCGGCCATGACCCTTCACATATTCGCCAACTGGTACGTAATCGCCATCGCCACTAACGAGGACGACGACATCGAGCATATCCAGCATGCGAATAATGTCGATCGTAATCCCCACATCCCAGTCACCTTTCTTGTGACCAGAATCATACTCGAGCAACTCCTTGGTCATCACCTCAATGCCAGCCCCGTGCAAAGCCTCGAGGAATGGCGTTTCGTCACCCGTCTTGGTTGACACACAATAAGCAATGGCCCGAATCAACTTCTGGTTACCCGTTGTACCCGTTACAATGTTTGTAAAGTTGACCTTGTTGCCGTACAGATTACGGGCACTGTAATACATGTTTTGGATGTCGATGAAAACACCCACTCGGCGGTTTGAAGTATCTAACATAAAAGGAAAAACTCTTTAAAAAAATGATAATGAAAGGCGGTCTTAGTATACAACAGCACCCCGCAATAAAGCGAGGTGCAGCTGAGCCATTACTTAACGGCTTTAATTTGCTGTGTTTTGAGACCAAGATCGGCTACCAACTCGAGGTAAGCCTTCTCGTCTTCTCGTTCCAAGTACTTCATCAAGCGTCGGCGTTCGGCGACCTTCTTGATCAAACCACGGCGGGAGCTAAAGTCCTTGCGGTGATCCTTCAAGTGCTTGGTCAATTCTTCAACTTCCTTGGTCAAAAGGGCGATCTGCACCTGTGGGGAACCGGTGTCCTTGGCGTGCGTACCGTACTTTTTGATCAAATTCTCCTTCTGTTTAGGGCTGAGCATAGTTACATTGTTCACTCGAGGATAGGAGTCGCCAGTGCTCAAACTGGTCAACCTCAGTCCACGACTTTTATTAAGTAGGCCAACAATAGCGGAATTGCCTCGCGAGGTCAATAGATTGTCCTCCAAATAAGCTAATTTTAGCCAATTATTGCATCAGCCAGGTTGACTTTAGGCCCATTTTCTGCTATACTAAACCGTCGTTGGTCCTATCCCAACGTATCCTTTCACCCCCCCCACAAACCCCCGGAGTCTCTCATGACCGCCTCTCCCATCATCATCGACTACAGCAGCGTCCCGCCCACATTCTTTCCGAACTGGATTACCCTTCCTGCCGGCAGGCAGCTGCCCAACTTGCACCGGGGTCAGCTCGACATTAACACGGTCAAGGCGATGCAAGGACCCAGTCAGAAGTACGATCCACCAGAGCTCGGCGTCATCGAGCGTGAATTGAAGGATTACATACTGGTGGGTGGCAGCGCCGCTGAATCGTTTCGTCGCCCTGAGAATCTAGACGTCTTCGTCAACATCTGCCCAAAAGGCTGCCTTGTATTTCTCGAAAAATACGGCACAGAAAACAGTGGCTTGAAGGTCGTTGTCCTCTACGTCCGTGATGGTCTGGTGCATGCCGCCAGTCTCTGTGCTTCCGACGGCGTCTTCCCGTGGGTCGGCGGCGAATTCTACTTCGCCGTCATCGATCCGGCCGCCCAACCCACCCCCTGACCCTCGGCACTTCCTCGCGAAGTGGCCGGGCGTCTCTAACCGGAGTTTGCCGCCATCGTGCGGCCGACTCTGGTTTTTCTTTTACCTCACATTACCTACTACCCTCTCCGCCAGCTGTGTCGTATAATACATTCGTATGGCCAAACTCATCGACAAATATCTCCAACAATTTTTAGAATACTTAGAAATCGAACGTGGGCGTTCTTTGCTCACGGTCAAGAATTATTGTTTTTACCTCCGCCGTTTTCTCGACTGGGCCGCCATTAGCGAACCAGCGGATATTACGCAGGAACTAGTCCGCAAGTTTCGCCTCTTTCTCAACCGCGACTTGGCCGGCCGCGAAGAAGCCACCCTTCAAAAAACTACGCAAAACTATCACCTCATCGCCTTGCGCTCGTTTCTCAAATTCTTAGCCAAGCGCGACATTAAAAGTCTTTCCCCTGAAAAAATCGAACTCGCCAAGCAAGAAGGCCGCCACGTCAGCTTCCTCGAAGCCGAGGAATTAAAGCGCATGCTCCTGCTCGCCGCCCGCGACACCTCACTCGTCGGCCTCCGCGATCGCGCCATTCTCGAACTCCTCTTCTCATCGGGCCTCCGCGTTTCTGAACTTTCTAATCTCCTCATCGAGCAAGTCAATCTTAAGCTCGACGAATTCACCATTAAAGGCAAAGGCAGCAAGCACCGCGTAGTCTTCCTCTCACCTGCCGCCAAGCAGTGCCTCAAAATGTACTTAGACGTCCGCCAAGACGTCGCTCCCTTCATGTTTGTCCGCCACGATCGCGCCAAAAAAGGTGGTGTTGCCGCCCTCACTCCCCGTTCCGTTCAACGAGTCATCGACGGTTTTGCCCGTAACGCCGGCATTACTAAACGCGTCACCCCGCACACTCTCCGTCACACTTTCGCCACAGATCTCCTCCGTAACGGCGCCGACATTCGCTCCGTCCAATCCCTCCTCGGCCATTCGAGCATCGTTACCACCCAGGTCTACACTCACATTACAGACAAAGAACTCAAACGCGTTTACACCAAATTCCACGACAAGCCGGAAGCTACCTAAGCTTCATTCCTTCCTCATTTTCGGTAGTGTATAATCCCGCTACATGAAAAAGCCGCATATTGTCATCGTCGGTGGTGGGTTCGGCGGGATGGAAGTCGCTTGGGGGCTTCGATCCCAAGTCAAACAAGGCAAAATCGCTGTCACCCTCATCAACGTCACCAACTATTTTCTCTTTACCCCCCTCTTACACGAAGTCGCGACCGGCGGCCTCAGTGCTGGCAGCGTCGCCGAGCCTCTGCGTGAAGTTTTCGCTCACACCGGCATCAGTGTCATTCAAGGCGAGGTGACCAAGGTCGACGTCGACAAGAAGACCGTCTTCCTCGGTCATCACGCTATCCCCTACGACATCCTGGTTCTCTCAACCGGTGCCAGCACCAACTACTTCGACACGCCCGGCGCTCTCGAGTATGCTCTGCCTCTCAAAACTTTAGCCGACGCCAGTGCCATCCGGGCTCGCATTATCGACGCCTTCGAAACTGCCTCACTCGTTACCACTTCGGCCGAACGTAAACAGTTACTCTCTTTCGTCGTCGTCGGGGCCGGCGCCACCGGTGTCGAGCTCGCCGCGGAACTCGCCGAATTCGCTTTCCATATTGCTCACCGCTATTTCTGCGACCGCACCAGCTGCATTTTGCATAATGAAGTCTCCGTCACGCTCGTCAGCGCCGGCCCAGAACTCCTCGCTCAGTTCCCTCTCCCCACCCGGCTTGCTGCCGAGAAGCGTCTCCGCAAACTCGGCGTGCAACTCCGCCTCGGCATCCAAGTCGGCGAGGTCGACGCCACCGGGGTGAATATGAACGACGGCTGGCGCATCCCCTCCGGCCTCACTGTCTGGACCGCTGGCGTCAAAGCAGTTCTCCCTCCCCTAGCTCAATCTTCTACCTCCGCTAAAGCTCAGCTTTGGCCGCAAACCAACAACCGAGCTGAGCTCGGGCCAACCTTACTAGCCGTCAACCATAAGAACATCTTTATCCTCGGCGACGCGGCTAACGGCCTACCCATGCTAGCCCAGGTCGCCGTTGCTCAAGGTCGCGCCGTAGCTAACAATATCGTTTTACTCCTGGCTGGCCGTCCCCTCATCCCCTTCGTTTATCACTCTCGCGGCTCTTTCGTTTCCCTGGGCCAATGGTTCGCCGCCGGCACCATCGGCAAGCTCAACATCCACGGTCGCCTCACCTGGTGGCTCTGGCGCACCATTTACCTCTTCAAATTCGCCAGTAACAAAAAGCGCCTTCGCATTGTGTTCGAATGGACACTAAACCTCCTCTATCCCCGCGACATCACCCGTCTTTAAACCAAAAACTTCCGGTTAGTCCGGGAGTTTTACTATTTCACGGTTTCATACTTCTAATAACTAAAAATTAGAAGTAGATTAGAAGTATTATATATACATACAAAAATATGTTTATTTTTAAACAATCAATCACTCCAATATTATAGCTAGTCACAGCCAAAATTGATTATACATACAATATTTGTTATGATCATAGTCATATGAATGAATCTATTTGGAATAAATTTGGTTTGCGTGGCAATCCATATGATACCAATCCGTTAATCGAAGGAAATAATATAAATGTCGAAAATGCTTTTGTCGGCAGGTCTCAAGAGATTTCTTCTATAAATAAGATATTGTCCTCATTTGACGAGGGGAATATCTGTATCCTAGGTAAAGCTGGTGTTGGTAAAACTACCCTAGCCAATCACGTAAAATATAATTGGAAATCTAAGAGGGTAGATAAAGTTTTATTTTCGGCTAGGACTGAACTTGAGGCTAATATACAAACCTTAAACAAACGAAGCTTTATTTTTGAAATACTCAGCTCTCTCTATCGAGAAATTAAGTTAATCGAACCGAAATTAGCAGAAAGAGATGTCATGCCCGAGATAAGAGCTCTGATCGACCTAGGGCGAATAAAAGAAATGTCCGGCAACCTAGCGGTTAACTTAGCCACATTTGTTCAAATAGGTATTACTAAAAGTGCGAGTAATATACTTAATCAACCACTAGAAATTCCTGACTCGGCACTTGTGGATTACCTAAGGCAACTTATTGATTTTATCAGATCTCATGAAATCGGCGGTATCAAATACAGCGGAGTTATTATACACATGAATAATTTTGATGTCGTCATGCATGATGTAAAGAATTATCCAATTGTTTTGAACTTCTTTAACGAAATTAGAGACATAATGCAAATCCGGTATACCTATTTTATTTTTCTAGGACCACCTGATTTGTTCAGTGAGATTATTAGTAAGCATACTAGAGTTAAGGCTATTTTTAATCAGCCCCTAGCTCTAATTCCACTTAAAAAAACCGAACTCGTTGATGCGCTTACTTATCGTATCGAAGCTCTGAAATCGCAAGGCACCAATCCCATTAATCCATTTACCGACGAGGTTATTTTTAAGCTATACGAAATATATGAGGGAGACACACGTACAATATTGAAAGCTCTCAGTGATATTGTTATTGAAGCCGGAGAAACGAATATTGGCACTCTTGGGTACATGGAGGCCCTACATTATCTAGCCAATGAAAGGCTGAGTAAACTTCGTGTATTTTTAACGCCACTACAATTCTCCTTATTAGAAAAAATCATTGAAAAAGACGGGCCAAGTACACAGCATGAATTAATTGCTGCTACAGGAATTGCTGCCAATAATATGGCTGGTTACTATTTTAAAGAATTCAAGAAGCACGAAATAATTAAAGAAATAAGTAAAGAATCGAGGACAAAGTATTGGGATCTCACAGAGCATTATTTGCCATTGCGTGAGTATTACAAAAATCGCAAAAATCTAGAGACATCATTAGGTACGAAGCTAGAGTCTGATACAAAACTCATTCAAGACAGCTTATTCTAAATAAAAACCCTCCACTATGGAGGGTTTTGCCTGCCTCTAAATCACCTTACCGGTCTCGATCATTCCCCCCCCCCTGCATTATTTGCTTCCCAATCACGCCCATCACCGTGTCCACAATCATACTCGGATGTTTAGCTAACTTTTGCAGCTGTGGTCCGACTTTTTTGATGTACGCATCACCGAGCGTGGAGGGTGAAATCACCGTAAACGGCAAGTAGAACGCCTCGACAATACTCGAGTAATGACGATTCAACTCATTCACAAACGACGCCAAGCCAGAGTTAACCAAGCCGTACATAATCAAATCCTTCGGCTTATCCTTGGCAGATCCCGCACCCCAAATCATCTGGATCGGCGTTTGTCGACTTTTGAATTTCTGGACGATCGCCTTCGTTAGCAAGACGCTACCTACCAACTTCGCGCCAAAACAATTCTCAATGCCCTCTTTATTCAGTTCCTCGATTGTGCCGTGTCCTCCCTCAGCATCCGCGAACATCAACACCAAGTCCAAGCTCTTCACCTCGCCGAGCAACCTCGTAATACTCTTCTCACTCGTAATATCACAAGCCCGTTCGTGCCAGCCAGCCTTATCGATCTTCTTGGCACTACGGCTATACAACCAAATCTCATAACCCAACTTATGCAAAGCGACGGCGACGTAGCGACCAATTGACTTCGTCTTCGTGCCCGCAATTAAGGCCGTTTTCTTGGCTGGCTTCTGAGCGAAGAAAAAGCCCCAGCCCATTTTGCCGTTCTCAACCTCACTGACAATCCCCTCATAACGGTTTTTCAAATCCGTATAAGTGCCATCAGTCTTGTTCTCATGCGCCTTCATCTTCTTAGCTAGCTTGGCGTACGTCCAAATCATATCCTGGTCACGCTGTTCGCCCTTAACCACATTTAAACCAACTGTCTGCAAGATCTGCTGATACATCTTAAACGAGAAGCCCTCGTTCCAGTTCACCATCTTGTACACCAAATCATGCTCGGTCGTAGTCAACTCACTTTGCGCCTTCTGCGCTAAAAAGTCAGCAATGGCGAACACACCACCCGGCGCTAACAAACGGTGCACATTCTCATACAATGCTTGTTTGTCTGCCACGAGCATGATCGCGTCCTGGCTGATCACATGGCTAAACATTTCGTCCTCAGCGAAGACCTCGCCAAGTTCGCTAGCACTAGCCCGCACAAACTTAACCCGCAGCTTCGGAAACTTCTGTAAATATATCTTCGCATCCTTAATCTGCTCATCACTTAAGTCAACGCCGACCCCACTACAATCAAACTTAGCGCACAACTCGATTAATGTTTTTCCCGTCCCACAACCAACGTCGAGCACATTAGAGTTCTTGCTAATCGGCGCGATCGTTTCAACATTACTCAAGAGATGTTCAGTCGCCTGTTTGTAAGCTGTGGGGAGAGAATCAGTTTCTTTCTTAAACAAACCAACATGCAGCGTATGCGCCGCTTCATCCCAGGTTTCGTCGTAATATTTCTTGAGGAAATTAAATTTCGTGCGGGTCGTCTTTTCTTGTTCATTAATCATAGAATTTATTTATCGTTCATTAAGTAGTTCGTCATCTCGCCTAACAGTTTATAAGTTTTGACTCTAATCGACTCTTGCGTTTTCCAACCTGCTCGGTACGCCAGCACATTGTTAGCCAGCACTTTATGCAATTTCCAATCCTTCTTATCCGTCATCGGCAGCCCCAAAATATCTTTTCGCGGTAGCCCGGGGTAGACGTCGAGATAAGCGAATATCTCATTCCTCACCATTCTCTCCGTCAACGCCAACTGATCGACGGCATTTCCATCCGCCGTATTAATGAACAGCACGCCGTCTTTCATCGCCTCGATAAACCTCTTATCGACAATCCCCTCAGCCTTATGCGCCGGCACATGAATCGACACCACATCACTCACTTTTGCTAGCTCGTCGAGCCCTACATACTTAATGCCGAGCCGCTCTTCGATTACTTCGTTACGTCGTTTCGAATAATAGACAACCTCAAACCCCAGCTCTCTCGCCATTCGCGCTACCTGCTGGCCGATTCTTCCCAATCCTACTAGCCCAAAAACTTTATCGGCGAACTTA
Organism: Candidatus Uhrbacteria bacterium; assembly: GCA_903848275.1. Classification (GTDB taxonomy): domain Bacteria; phylum Patescibacteriota; class Patescibacteriia; order UBA9934; family UBA9934; genus UBA11707. The sequence continues at coordinate 23,433 of CAINGB010000020.1, forward strand.
TAATCGGACTTAGCTAGAGTCTCAACGTCGACCAACTTCCCTGGCCACATCTGCTCAATCTTATCGACTTCGCTCTTCGCCACTAATCGTTTATCGCAATAGACCACCTCATTCTCGGCTAAGAACTTATAGGTCGACGCCAGCGTAAAGTCACTAATCTTCTTCTCCTCGACAATCACGCCAAACGTCCGCAGCGCCTTCATTGCCTTCTCTGCCTTATCGACATTCAATATGCCGATCAGCTTATTCTCAACCATTCGCTCCGGAATCAACTGCTCTAAGTTCTTCTTCGTAAAATCGAACTTCACTTGCCCCAACTTATGAAAGTGATGCGCGAACTTCCCGAGTCTCGTATTCTTCTCATTCTCGGGCAATAACCGAATGCGGGTAAACACATCATTCACGATTGCATTCTTTAACCCATCTCCCTTCTTATCAGCCGAGCCGTCACTCGCATAATTTCTCGTCAACAATTGCCACAAACCGGCAAACACAACTTCGGCCACAGCTTCAGTGCCATAGTCTGGAATATTCTTAACCTCAATCCCCAACTCTCGCGCCAAGTCGACGTTAATCCTATGTTCTTTCTCATGCGTCCAAAAAATAACCAGTTTTAATTGCGGGTTCAATCTCAAAATCTCATCTGGAATATTCGTCCAGCAACTAATAATCACCTCCGCGCCCTCCATCCGGTTCATCAAAAGTTGCAGTGGCGTATTATTCGCTCCGAGTTCGGTGTAACACTTAGTGTTGGCAAACATCTCCGGCATCTCCGCAAACTGCTTACTCAATCCCTCCGGCAAACTCGACGGAAACTCCAGCACTTCATCCGCCAGTTTATTCAATAACTGACGATGTTCGGGATAGAAGATGACGGTATCTAGTATCACCACTTTCTTGAATTTTTTCATAGGTTTTAATCAATAGCTGCAACTAACAGCGCAGCGTCACTGACTAAACAGAATACCAGAAATATACACTAAAGTCAATATATTTGCGCTCTATTTACTAACAATGTATAATAAAAATATACGATATTATCACGAATAACTAGCGAATCGCTATGCTTTCTAATACCGAGGTGAAACAAAATCTTTACACTTCCCTCAAAGAACTAGGCCTCACCGAGTCCGAAGCCAATCTCTACCTCACCTCTCTTACCCTCGGCTCCGTCACCATCGTCTCTTTAGCCGAGCATTTAAGCATGCCCCGGCCCAACGTCTATAAAGTCATCGCCGGCCTCGAAAAGCACGGTTTAACTAAGTTTTCCGAGCGTAAAAAGCAATCTCGCACCTTCGTGGTGGAGCCACCAACCGTCGTTCTAGAGCAATTACGCAAAAAGCGTGCCGCCATGGAGAGTCTCGACCAAACCCTAGTTGGCTCTATGCCAGACTTGCTCGCCCTCTACCACCAAGGCGAAACTCCTACCAAAATAAAAGTTTACGAAGGCGAGGACCAGTTCAATAAGATTTTCTTCAAAGTTTTAGACGAAGCCAAAGACAAAATCGACTTCTTCGGTTCCGCCGACGCCTTTATTGGCCTCATCTCCTGGGAAACCGAACTCGAATGGATCAGGCTCCGCACCAGCCGCCATATTCACATGAACTCCCTCCTCACCCCCGGTGTCGACGCTGCTAAACTCGAACAAAACGACAAACTACAAATGCGCACCACCCGCCTCTTCACGGGCACCCTCCCCTTCGTCACCGGCTTCATGCTCTACGCCAACAAAGTCATCATCTGGCAACCCAAAGCCCCCCTCGCTGTCCTCGTTGAAGACGAGTACATCGTGGCCATGCTCCGTAGCATCTTCGCCGCGCTGTGGGAGAGCAGTAAAAACTGACAAAACTAGAACTTTCACATTTGTGACTAGTTTGAGTGCGGAGCAAGCCACGTCAGTCGCGACTGACGTGGCAAGCCGAGCTTTCGAGACTCACTAGAGCCGTGAGTTGAGGAAGTCGGCGCAGTGACAAGCCCAAAATAGGCCAAATGAGGAAGTTCTAGCTAAGCAAAAACCCTCCAATTACGGAGGGTCTCCTGCTGGGGTGCCTAGAGGGAATCGGACCCTCGTAGCCGGGACCACAACCCGGTGCACTAACCACTGTGCTATAGGCACCATGCTCGTTTGCGGGAAAATAATAACCGAAAACCATTAAATTAGCAAGCCATCAGCCGTTAATCACTAAAAAGAGGACGCCCCCACCAGCGAGACTGGCAGGGGGCTAGGTCACGGGTTGATCCACTGCTGGTAGCGGATCACCAACCCCGCTGTGCACAACACAATTCCCAAGGCATACAGGGACTTTGTCCTCCATTGAGCACGTCCACCCCAGAAAACACTGGCCAGTGCCAACACGAGCATGCTGATCATGATCCCGGCCTCTACAAGGATGAAGAGCAACTGGCCGCTAAGCGTGTGTACTGGAATCAGCAGCGCATCGAGCATCACGCCTGACCCCAAAGTCACGAACAAGGTCTCTGTAGTGATCCGTTTCCTCGGGTTGTTTTCACTGATCACTCGTACCAACGTCTGTCTTGCATTCTCTTTCATCTTGAACTCCGTGTATGTCTCCCAGTAATTTGGCTAAGACCTCAAGAATATAGCTAATCCAACAGAAAAAGTCAAAACAAAACCACCCGTCAATTGACGAGTGGCATTGTTTACCGAATTCAGCTACTAACTATAGAGTCCGTCAAAGCTGAGCTTTGACCGCAAACCTACAACCGAGCTGAGCTCGGTGGTGCTCCAGGATGGAATCGAACCATCGACCTTGGGCTTAGAAGTCCCCTGCTCTATCCAACTGAGCTACTGGAGCATGTCCGAACGCCATAAATATAGCCTTTTTTGTGCGTATTAGCAAACCCATGGCCCCAAAATTATTGACTTATCCTCTAATCTCAGGCATATTCGTTTAGCTTCAGTCTAGTGTCATTCCGACCCTCGACTAAGCTGTTTCAACATCCAAGACCAGGCACACCCAATGGACCTCAAGATCCTTCACCTCCTCGGCCTCAACGCCCTCCTTCGTGATCAGCGCCTGAACAGCGCCCTCTACCGGCTGCACAGGGTCGGGAGCGACCAGCTCATCCGCCCGGACACCATCACCCACCTGGCCATCAATGCTGACGGCCTGGTCAAGGTGTCGACGAGCGACAAACGCTTCCCGGTGGTCGACGGTTTCACCGAGCGGAGCGAGTGCATCTGCCTCGGCGAACACGACTCCAGCCTCTACTACCTGGTTACCCACCAGGCCGGGCACGACCCCCTGCCGAGCGCAACCGCCGCCCTGGAAGCCACCATGCTCTTCGAGCTCCTCCCGGTGCTCGGTTCCAGCTATGGCACCACGGCCCAGGCGGACACGTCCTTCCAGACGACCGGCTTGCTCTACATCACAGACAGGGCCGGCATCATGGAGCGCGTTTTGCCAATCAATGGCGAGTTCGCCGCCTTCTACGCCGGTCACGGGGTGCTCTCCATCATGACTGCCACTCACTTCGACCTGATCCGCGTCAGTGCCTTCCTCGGGCGGGTCGAGAAGAACCAACCGTTGATCAAGGTGGACGAAGGTCGCCCCCGGCAGTCCGGTGAGCGTTTGGTGCGGGGTCGTCAGCAGGCCCAGCCGCTCATGGCTGTTTTGGCCGCCGGCACCATCAACTACTACGATGATCTCGGTCTCGAGTACAGTGCGCACCAGATCACGTTGACTGACAGACGGCACCTCGAGGTTCCGGCCGTGGACCACATCGGTCTGCAGGGCAGCCGTTGCGTCCGTTTGCGACGCGACTCTCACCTGGACGCAGGCACGGTCGAGACCTTCACGCCTCCGCCGCCTCCGCCGCAGGGCCCGCTCGAGGTCGACCTGCTCCAGCCGGATCGCTCCTACCAGAACCCCTGCTCTACCGGCCGCTCGCTCGACAGCCCCGCTCCTAGCCTCGCGGCCCGCACTTTCGACTAGCCCCTCGCGCCCTCCTGATCTTCCTCGGGTGGGCGTCTCCTTTTTTGACCAATCTCACGCAAAAGTGTAAACTCCCCGCGCTGGAATCCACCAGCATCCACCAACAGGAAGCACCTCATGCCCGTTCATTCCAACCACCTCGACGACGATCATGACACCGGCACCGACGAAGACGAGTTCGCCAGCGACGCCGAGGCCGAAGACTCCGACATCGTCACCCTCCTGGACGCGGCAGGCCACGAGCAGAACTTTCTGTTCCTGGCCGTCATCGACGTCGAGGGGGAGGGCCAGTTCGCCGCTCTGACGCCGGCCGACGAGGACGAAGAGGCCGAGAACACCGAAGTCTTCCTCTTCCACTACGAGGCCGACGAGGACGGTGGCGAGACCTTCACCCCCATTGACGACGAAGAGCTCTTCGCCAAGGTCCGGGCCGCCGCCGAAGCGTACTTCGCCGAGCAGGAGGCGGAAGAGACCAGCGCCGAAGATCCCGCAGCTGACGAGGCCGCGGACCAGGCCGAACTCGCCTCCATCCAGGACATCGTCAGCGCCACCGGCCCGGAGGTGGACATCGTTCTGCCGACCGAAGAGGTCAGCCTCTAGTCGCCGTTTCTTGATCCCCTGCGGATCACCCCTCGCCCATCCGAGTCTCTCGGGTGGGCGCCTTCTTTTTTATCTGTTCGACCTGTACAATCTAACCATTATGACATCATCTCCCGCCAAAACTTTCCTTATTCTCGACGGCAACGCTTTGCTCCACCGCGCCTGGCACGCCATTCCGCCCCTCACCACTAAAGATGGCCGCGTGGTCAACGCTGTTTACGGCTTTATCATAGTCATCGAGAAAATGCTTTCCCAACTCAAGCCCGACTACATGGCCGTCGCTTGGGACTTGCCTGGCAAAACTTTCCGCCATGACGAATACGTCGAATACAAATCCCAGCGTGAAAAAAAGGCTCCGGAACTTTACGCTCAAATCCCCATGATTCAAGAGGTCCTCAAGGCTTATCATCTCCCCTCACTTTCCGTCCCTGGTTTTGAAGGCGACGATATTCTCGGCACCATCGCTACTCAAAACAAAGCCCGTGGCCTCAAAACCCTCATCGTCACGGGCGATCTTGATGCTCTCCAACTGGTCGACGACACCACTCACGTTGTCTTCTTCGTCAAAGGCCTGTCGCAGACCACTCTTTACGACGAAGCCGCTGTCATGGCCCGCTATCACCTCCGTCCCAACCAACTAATCGACTACAAAACTCTCATCGGCGACCATTCGGATAATCTCCCAGGCGTCGCCGGCATTGGCGAGAAGTCTGCTCTGGAACTTCTCGAACAATTCGGCACCGTCGACGGCATCTTCGCCAACTTAGAAACTGGCCTAGTCCCCAGTAAATACGCCAAAAAGCTGACCGGTCAGGCCACCGTCGCCAAGCAAATGAAGCGCCTGGTCACCATCGTCCGCGACGTCCCCCTCGACAACTTCACTCTCGACCAAGCTATCGTCCAACCTCCCCACCTCGACGACCTCATCCCTCTTCTCCGCGATCTCGAATTCCACACCATCCTCAAAAAGTACCTCCCCACAGTCGAACTCGTAAACCCTCCCCCAGGCGATGGTGCCAATACCGTTGCCCTAGCCGGTAGGGAGTTGGAGGGGGCCGTTAAGGTGCCAGCAGTAGTTCGAACCGTAAAAACCCCGACCACCAAACTCGGCACACTAGCAGACCTCAACTCAACTAAGTTAGCCATCCTCTTAACCAACAAACCCCAACAGGATCTCTTCAGTACCGCCGGCCTCGCTAGCATCGCCTTAACCGACGGCAAAACCACCTTCATCGCGAACTCGCCAACGTCGGAAGTCATGGCCGACATCGTAAAATTACTCTCAACCAGCAACTTCATCATCGCCCACGACCTCAAAGCCATCTGGCATACCTTCGCCAAAGCCGAGGTCGACGTCACCCCAGCCCTCACTCGCCCTTGCTTCGACACCATGGTCGCCGCCTATCTCCTTTCCTCCGGCGAACGGGCCATGGCCTTCGCCGACATTGTCCGCGATTCACTTAACATCGAGCTCGCTGACAACATCGCCTCGACACTCAGCACGCTTCTCACCTTATCGACCGCATTGCAGGCCAAACTCGCCCACGTCGGCATGACCAAACTCGCCAGCGAAATCGAAATGCCCCTCATCGGCGTTCTTTTCCAAATGGAACATACGGGCATCGCCGTCGACAGCTCCATCCTGCAAGAATTATCCAAAAAGTTTGCCATCACGCTCGCCGACTTAACTACCAAGATCTACGCAGCTGCCGGAAAAGAATTTAACATCCAATCCCCTTCGCAGCTAGCCGACATCCTCTATCTCGACTTGGCCATTCCAACTAAAGGCCTCAAAAAAACTAAGAGCGGCTTCTCCACTGCCGCGCCCGAGCTCGAAAAGATTACCACTCTGCACCCCATCGTCGCTCTCATCAGCAACTACCGCGAAATCGCTAAATTAAAAAATACTTACGCTGATTCCCTCCCCCTTCTCGTAGCTGCCGACGGTCGCATTCACGCCGAATTCAACCAGTGCATCGCCGCCACTGGTCGCCTCTCCTCCAGTAATCCCAACCTCCAGAACATTCCAGTGCGCTCCGAACTCGGTCGCGAGATTCGCCGCGCTTTCATCGCGCCATCAGGTCGCGCCCTCGTGAGCGCCGACTACTCGCAAATCGAATTACGCCTAGCCGCCGTTCTGGCTAAAGATGCCGCTTTCATCGCCGCCTTCAAAGATAACGCCGACATTCACAAGCGCACGGCCGCCGAAATGTGGGGCATTTCAGAAGACGAGGTGACCAAAGAACAGCGTTACGCCGCCAAAGCCATTAACTTCGGCATTCTCTACGGCATCGGCGCCCGTGCCCTAGCACGCTCATCAAAGGTTAGCTTCGAAGAAGCTAAAGGATTTATAGAGCTGTATTTCCAAGCCCACCCCGGCATCCGTGATTTCATCGACGCCATGAAAGCCAAGGCTCACGCCGATGAATACGTCGAAACTCTCTTCGGTCGTCGTCGTTATTTGCCCGAGATCAACGGCAACATGCCCCAACTGGTCGCCATGGCGGAACGTATGGCCATCAACATGCCAGCTCAAGGCACCCAGGCCGACATTATAAAAATCGCCATGCGCCGCGTCCAAGACTGGCTCACCTCCTCCGGTCTCAGCGCCAAACTCCTCCTCCAAGTTCACGACGAACTTGTCCTGGAAGCAGATCTCGCCGACGTCCCCGTAGTCTCCCAAAAAGTCCAAGAAATTATGACCTCGGTCATAACCCTTGACGTTCCCCTCCTCGTCGACGTGGAAACTGGCACTAACTGGGGCGACTTAGCTTAGAGTAAGTGAGTTACGCCGACACAAGCACCGGCCCTGCGCCAGCTCCCGAGTCACACGAGGTGAGTTAGCTGGTGCGGTTGACGGTGCGAAGTTAGAAGTAGCTCACTTACTCTGAGCGAGATTAAGGTTGACTATTATTGTATTTAGTGGCAAACTACAGCCACGTTTTGCCCCCTCGTGCCAATTCCTGGCCCGTCACCCACAAACGTGGAGTCTCTCATGGCCGTTCCCCCTTCGGTGATTCCTCGACCTGCCGAATTGATCCGCAAACTGCAGCCTTACTGCTCCGTGTTCGGCAGCAGCGCCCTCCTCGACGCTTTCATCAGTCGCTTGCAATCCGGGCGTGAAGTGAGGCTCCGGGTCTGCTACACCGAGGCGCAGCGTCCCGAGTATGATGCTGTTCTTGGCTTGCTGAATGAGGCTGTGGGCATTCGTGCAAGTCTCAAGGTCGTCCAGCTCGAGTCCAGAAGCAACGGTGAAGATGTTTACGCGTGGACCTTCACCACCCGTCGCCAGCTCACCACGGCAGACTGGCTCTGAACGCTTCGTCACCCGTCGTTCGGCCCCTCGTCCACCTGGACCTGGGGCCTTCGCTTTTTCCGTAAAATCCGTTACTATCGGGGAGCTATGATAATTTTCATTTACGGCGACGACGGTGTGCGTTTGAAGGCTAAGCTTTTACAATTAACCACCCAATTCACCACTAAACTTGATACTACTGGCCTCAACCTCACCTCTTTTATCATCGGCCAGGATCGCGCCGACTACCCCGACGTCCTCCAGGCCGTCATGTCCTCGCCTTTTCTAAGTGAGAAGCGCCTGGTCGTTGTTCATAATCTGATCGATGGCTTAAAGAAGGACGACGCCATCTTGTGGTCCGAGGGTCTAGCCAAAACTCCCTCCTCGACCATCCTCGTTCTCGTCGACAACTTGGATTCCGCCAAAGTCGAAAAACACGAACTCTTCAAACGCCTCAAAGACGGGGCCGAAGTGCACACTTACTCCGAAGTTAAACGCACCGGCGCTGCTCTCTACGCCTGGCTGGTCGACGAAGCTAAAAAACAAGGCGGCCAACTCAGCTTATCGATAGCTACAGATCTCGCCACGCGGGTCGGCTCCGACGCCTGGCAGCTACAAAACGAGCTCGCCAAACTCGTCGCCTACGCAAATGGCCAGTCAATTACCACCGCCATGCTCGACCTACTAGTCCAAAGCTCCAGCGAATCCAACATCTTTGCCTTCGTCGACGCCATTAGCCAACGCGACGCCAAAAATGCTTTGCGCTTGCTCGCTACCGAACGAGCTGCCGGTTCCGTCGACTTCTACCTCCTCACCATGCTAGCCCGCCAAATTCGCATTCTTCTGCAGATTCGCGTCCTCTTAGCCGACGAGCCTGGTGCCGCGGCGGACATATCTAAACGCCTATCTTTACACCCCTTTGTGGCTGGCAAAGCCACCGGTCAGGCTAAGCGCTTCACCCTCCTGCAGCTCCTTAACCTCCATCAACTTCTCGTTAAACTCGACCAAGACGCCAAAACAGGCGCTCTCGATGCTGGCCTAGCTGTGGACCGCCTAGTCGCTGAAATGCTCGCTATTTAAGGCCTATAATACCCACTCATCTTGACTGTTTTCCTTCATTCCGCTACACTTCGCACAATCTTGAGTTAATCAATTCCCCACCAATTTTGTTATGCCAAACCTACAAAACGCCATCAAAGCCTTGCGCCAAGCCAACAAGCGCGCCGAGCGTAACGCCGTTCGTCGCAACCTCGTCGACAGCTTGAAGCGCCAGTTCCGCAAAGCCTTGGAAGCCGGCAAAGCAGTGGATGCTAAGACCATCTACGCCAAGCTCACCCAAGCCTTGGACAAAGCCGCTGGCAAGAACGTCATCAGTGCCAACACCGCCGGCCGCACCAAGTCCCGCTTGGCCGCCAAGCTCAACCTCGCCCTCAAAAAGTAATTGACGCCATTCACTACAAAACGTTACACCACTCCGGTGTAACGTTTTGTGTTTAGCGACCTCATCAGCTTCGGGACGACGTCTCGCGTAGTACCTACCCTGCAAACATTGAGTTATTCCATCTCTCTCATCAACCTTTTCACCAACTCAATCGGCATGCCCATAAAACTATTAATCTCCCCTGTTCGCCGTAGCTCATGCGGCGTCATTTGCGGATCCTCCTCCACTAACGCACCTGCTGCCTCCAGTGCAAACGAATTATCCACGATATCTTCAATCTTAGGTAACAGCGTCCGTTTATAAATAATCTCTGCTCGATCAATCCCAGTCGCCACTTTACCCGTCGCCGTATTCGTCACCTGCAAGCCATTTACTGCCGTTGCGGGCCACTCTACATAACTCGCCAAAAACCTTATCGCTTCTGCCCTATCCACCGGTTTCTCCCGCATATCGCCATTGCACAGCACCACCTGATCGGCCGTAATCAAGATCGCTGGCCCTTCAATCTTATTGATTATCGCTTCCGCTTTCGCCTTAGCCAACATCAACACTAATTCCTCTGGGTCATCACATCGTATCGCTTTCTCATCTATCCCCGGGCTAATACATTCATCTACCTCAATCCCCGCCTCCCTCAGTGCCTGCGCCCTAAACCTCGATTGCGAACCAAGAATAATTTTCATATCATCGATAACTATTCAA
>CAINGB010000021.1 GCA_903848275.1 Candidatus Uhrbacteria bacterium
ATTCGCGTTGATTGCGAGCTTGAGTGACCAGGCCTGGGAGTTCGGATGACGTGGCCACAAACCAACCGTCGGCGGTCAAGCGAACTGTTAACGAAATATTGGCGGGTAAATTGTATTTACGCTTAACGTCCGCCGAGGAAATGACGGGCCTGAACAAGTGTTGAAATTGTTGGATAGGGTTAAACATAGCTACTTATAGTTTAACATAATTGGCATAAAACGGAAGCCGGAGCTCTCAGCACAATGGCGAGAGCTCCGGAGGTGACCCGTGGCGTTTGGGACGCGATTGGGGTCAGGGGACGAGGGCTTAATCGCGGAAAGCCACGACTGCATCCCGGCCATCGAACCTGCGGCCGACATGGTAGTAGTTGAAGTACCACCCCCCGACGCCGCCCCGGAACAAGCACAGGAAGCCCCAGCGGCCGTACTTGTCGAGGAACCTCGTCTCCGTGAAGATCAGGAAGTGGATCCCCTTCGGCACGCTCCTCAGGAACTCTCAATGAGTATGGAGGAAGACGGCTCCGTTGGCGTTGCTAGGCTTGAGCCCGGCCTGACGAGTCGCGTCCGACAGCTGATCACCGATGGTGTCGCCGCCGTTCATCATCTCTTCTGTCTGGAAGAACTCGAGCTTGGCGGGGTCGACCTTGCCGTGTTTGTTGTGCACCGTCTTGCCCTTCTCGGCCCAGTCGGGCTCGATCGGGGCGGCGTCGCCGTCGATCATACGGGTGGAGGCCACGGCGGACTCGGCGTTCAGCTTGCGATTGATGAAGATAGCCAGCCAAGTACCGATGACAGTGGCGAGCAAAAGACCGAGGATGGCGAGAATGGTGTTGAACATGAGTACTCCGTGGAGGTGAGAGATGACGAGAAAGCGACTAAACGAGGCTTTGACGACTGTGGAATGTAGCTGATTGGAGGTTAAAAGTCAACGCTGGCTGGCATTTATGTAAGTATTTGTTAAGAAATTTGAGCGGACATTACAACGAACGACCTGACCCTAATTGTCTAATTGTAGATTGTAATATTATGGCTAACATTAGCTATATAGTTGCAAATTTAGCTTGACAAAAGGTCATTTTTTTGCTATACTTAGAGACGAGTTGCTGCAGCTTCGCAGCCTCTCAAACCGCCCGGAGGGCACATGATTTCCATTCTTTTTGCAATCCTCGCTTGCGCATCCACCGTCACCGAGGAAACTGCTGCCGACAGCTACCGCGACGACCTGTTCCTGGTGGTCGACGTCGACCAGGTGGTGATCCGCCAGGTGCCGGTCAACCCCATGGTAGTGGACCAGTTGGGCCGGCCCGACGTCGCCGCGGCCTTCGCCTTCGAGGTGGAGAACAACGGTGAGGTGCCGGTACAGCTCAAGAGCTTCATGGTCACGCAAACGTTTGCCGATTCTGAGGTAGAAATCGAATGCACCGTCCTCAACACCATGAGTACGTACATCGAGTTCAATGATCTAGAGTCCCGGTTCGGTGGCCGCAGGTATGGGCACGATCCGAAGGCCGAGTTGATCACCAGCCCGATTGTGACCGGGGGCTACCAGACGGTTGAGCTGATCGTGGTCTGCGAGGTGGAATACGATATCTATCATCCGCGAGATGGACACCCCAGGTCTTACAGCATCGGGCTGGCCGAGGAGTACGACATCCTGGTACTTGATGATGAGGGGTCTATCGTTACCCCTGCCATCGAGATGCAAGTTGAGGACGACGGCAACATGTACTGGCTCGGAGGAACTGTCGACTTCAAGCCCTGAACAACGTCACCACCCAGCACCAGCAGAAACATCACCCCATCGTTGGGTGACCTGCGGTGTGGGTGGTGTTTCTGTTTATAACAATATTTAAGTGAATATTGTTCAATGAATTTGCAAAATTCCCGATTCCCGACCTGACCCCTTTTTAAAAACCCCGTTATGGCAGCGGGCGGGAGAGAAAGATGGGATCGAGGCCGGAAGGGCTGCAGGCGCCGACTTCGATGGAAGAAAGTGAGAGAGTGAGGTAGTAGCCAGTTTGGCGTTCGGAGAAGAGGGGGCTACTGGCGTCGTACGGGATTTTGGAGAGATACGGGCCGAGGTAGGCAGCCGTGTCGACGCAGTGGTCGGCCAGAATGGCGTCGCCACATTGGGTGCCCCAGTCGCCCGAACAGTCGCCTGCTCCGCCCAGCATAATGCGAGGTGGCGTGCCGGCACCAGCCACGGCTTGCTGGAAGGCGTA
>CAINGB010000022.1 GCA_903848275.1 Candidatus Uhrbacteria bacterium
GAAACACACAACACATTAGCCGGGTCGCAACCAATCAGCTTCACCAACTCCGCTGTCCGACGTGGGACGTCCGCTGCTGGCAAGTCGATTTTATTGAGCACCGGAATAATCTCCAAATTCTCCTCCATCGCTAAATACAAGTTCGCAATGGTCTGAGCCTGCACACCTTGTGTAGCGTCGACGAGTAGCACCGCGCCATCCACCGCCGCCAAAGAACGCGACACTTCATAGTTAAAATCTATGTGTCCCGGCGTATCGATCAAGTTCAAAGTGATATCCTTCCAGACCATACGGGCCGGCGCCAACTTGATGGTAATGCCCCGTTCACGCTCAATATCCATGCTATCCAAAAGCTGCGCCTTCATGTGGCGACTATCGACGGTTCCGGTAATTTCGAGCAAACGGTCGGACAACGTGCTCTTCCCGTGGTCAATGTGGGCAATAATGCAAAAATTGCGAATTCTATTCTGAGGAACCATAGTGCGCCAAGTGTAATGAAATTCGGCCATTCCGTCCACTATCATCTACTCAATATATACCAGTTTTATCGCTATTCATAGCCACTTTGATTGACAAAATGCTCAAAGTAACCTATAGTACACGCCTTCCCAGGGTCGACTTTTGACCTAGGGATTAGCCCGCGAACACCAACAATTGCCTAAATAGGAGGCCTCATGACAGCCGGTCACGTCATCCCTAGCCCCAAGTACAGCGCCCTCATTCTAGCTCCCAGCGAGGATGACCTCCTGGCCTTCGTCGCCGCAAAGGCCGCGGATACCATGAAGGTCAGTCAACGAACGCTCATGGAGTTTCTCTGCCAGGTGGCTGAGTTTCGTCCGTTAGCTGCGTTGAAAGCCATCCAACCCAGAGCCCCAGCCTACGGGCGCTTGGACGATTGGCAGAAACAGCAGGTGCTCTTCGATGCAGCCCGCCTTCATCCACTCGCCGTCCTACGCGCTCTTCGCAGCCGGCCCATCATCGAGCTCGACGAAGTGCAGCGCTTGACCGCTCGCCAGATCGCCATGCAGCGCCTCGGCTTTCACGTGAAGATCGACGAAGAGCCTGAACTCGATTTGACCGACATCATGCTGGTCATCGAATCTCGCCTCGCCCGCTAGTCAACTACAACTTCGCCACCGTCGTGCGGCGGACATCCTCTGGGTGTCCGCCGTCTCGCGTTTTATTGAGCCTGAGCCTTGTAGAAGTGAGCGACTGTCGCCAGCCCTCATGACGACGCCAAGACCGGCCCGTGTCAATCTCTCCTCGTTCGAGCCTCCGCCGAAGGCGAAGCGAATGGCAGACGTGTCGATAGCAAGGGTTTACCAACCCGCGCGGTAGACCGTCTGGCAAGTGAGCAATGTGGCGGTCGTGTCTGTGGCTAGGAATGAGGGTTGGCACAGGCGCGAGCGAAGTACTAAAAACGTCAATCAATCACCGCAGATCCCAATAACTCATCCCCCTCATAAAACGCAATAAACTGCCCTGGCGCTACCGCCCGTTGCGGCACGTCAAAAACAACTCCTAACACTCCCGGTGCAACCTCTTTAACGGTACAAGCCGCCAACGGCTGACGGTAGCGAATACGCGCCGTTATTTTTTTACCCAAATATTTCTGTAAATTTCCCTCAATCGTTTCGGTTACATTTGAAGCCCACAATTCAGATCGAAATAACGCCGGGTCATCTTCACCAACCGCTACGATCACTTCATTCGTTTCTGGCTTGCGTTCCACCACATAATACGGCGTCCCTCCGCCAATCCCCAAACCACCGCGCTGGCCAATCGTATAAAACTCAAAACCCTGATGCTGGCCAATGACCTCACCTTTAGTCGTCACAATATTCCCCGTGTGCGGCTCAATTCGCGCCCGCAAAAAGTCATCCATGTCCACTTGGCCCACAAAGCAAATACCTTGACTATCCTTCTTGTCCGCCACTGCCAAACCATATTTCTTCGCCAATTCCCGCACGACCGGCTTCTCTAAATTGCCAATCGGAAATAACGTTCGATTAAGTTGTTCTTGTTTCAACTGACACAAAAAATAACTCTGATCCTTATTCTGGTCGACGCCAGCCAGCAAATGCGTCATCCCCTCATCATCTCGCTTAACCCGAGCATAATGCCCCATGGCCACAAACTCGCAGCCCAACTTATCCGCCTCCTGCAAAAAGAGGTCAAACTTCATGTACTTATTGCACAGCACATCCGGGTTCGGCGTCCGTCCCGCCTTATATTCGGCGATCATATACTCGTAAACTTTAGCCCGATACTCATCCTCAAAATCAAAAGTATGAAACGGTATGCCAAGCTTCGCCGCCACGGCCAGCGCGTCACGTCGCTCAGCGCGCCAACCGCAACTCTCGTCTTGCGTGCCGTCACTCCAGTTTTTCATGAAGCCGCCAAGCACCTCATAACCCTCGGACAACAACAAAGCAGCACTGACACTCGAGTCAACGCCACCACTTAAACCTACTAACACTCGTCCCTTAGGCTTCATACAAACTGCTTGAAAATCGGCAACGTCGGTTCCGCCGTCACCATCACGCGCTTCTTAGTCACCGGCTGATCGAAACCAAAGCTACGCGCAAACAAAGCAATATTACCGTCCAACATCTGCTGCGCCCCGTATTTCTTATCGCCGACGATCGGAATTCCCAGCGTGCCCATCGCTACCCGAATTTGGTGCGGTCGGCCAGTCTTTGGCCTAATCTCCATCAGCGACAACTTATTCTTACCTTCGCCAATCGTTTGCCTTACTCGATAACCAAGTTCAGCCTTAACCGACCCTGGAACTTCCTCGCCATAAGCTGTCACCGTATTCGTCGCTTCATCCTTCACCAACCACTGCACCACTTCACCCATCGCTGCTGCTGGCGACCCCTCACAGACCGCCCAATAAACCTTCTCAACTCGGCGCATTCTAATCTGATCACTCAAGCGTGACGCGCCTTTACTCGTCTTTGCGAACAGTACGACGCCGCCCACCGGCCGGTCCAAACGGTGTAACAAACCCAAAAAAACATTGCCCGGCTTAACACCCCGGTCTTTAATCAGCTTTCTCACCTCCTCAAGCAAACAGGTATCACCCGTATCGTCGCCCTGCGTCAACATCCCATGTGGTTTGCTGACGGCAATCAGATGGTTGTCTTCGTAAAGAATCTCCATACCGCCGTACTCTAACATATTGGCTGAAATTAGCAACATTTAACCATCAATAGCTTGACAAAAGGCCTATTTTTTGCTATGCTAGACCTCGTCAGTAACTTTCGCCACAGGAGACATCATGTTGCATTTCCTCGCTACCCACCCCCGCGCTATCGAGGTCCTCTACTTCATTGCCTTTGTGTCGGTACTGGCCTTCCTCCGCTTCATCGTACCGCGCCGGCAACCAACCAACAACCAGCCGAAGGTCGACGGCCCCAACTGGCGCCAGGCCATGCTAGACCATGGCTGCGACAAGCGAGTCCCCCGGAAGTTCACCTTCCGCCGCACCCACCCGCGTCTCGTCAAGTAGCCTCGCCTACTCGGCCCTGAACCCTCCGCACCGCTTGGTGTGGGGGGTTCTGCAATTTTATTAACTACCAACTTGCTCGAATGACAATCCCTGTCGGCAATTCAAAAGCTCGTGGCGTCGTCTCTTTTAACGTCAATTCAACCGCTGCAAATTCCTTAGCGAACGGCACACTCGTCCTAATCAAATTCTCTACCGCTAACGCCGGGTAACCCAATGAATACGCATTAACAAGCAAGTAACCATGTTCTTTATTCAAAATCTGACCGCACAACTTTAACAGCTCTGGCAAGTGTTCTTCAAACTTCCACAACTCTCCTTCTGGTCCACGGCCGAATGCTGGTGGGTCCATCACAATACAATCATACACATTACCGCGTCGCACTTCGCGGGCCACAAATTTCATCACGTCATCCGTGATATAACGCACCGTCCGCGACGCCAAGCCTGAGAGTTCAATATTTTCCTTAACCCACGTCACCGCCGTTTTACTCGCGTCAACGTGCACAACTTCTGCTCCCGCCGAGGCTGCTGCCAGCGACGCGCCGCCGGTATACCCAAACAAGTTCAACATTTTCATGCCCGGCTTAATTACACTTCGTAGATATTTCCAATTACTCGCCTGTTCTGGAAATAAGCCAGTATGCTTAAACGACGTCGTTCTAATACGAAACGTCAAATCCTCCCAACTAACAGTCCAAGCTGGTGGCAACGGTCGCACAATATCCCACTCACCTTCACGGCCAGTCCTGGTGTAAGTCGCCCAAGCCCGTTTCCACACACCATTATCGCCTCCCTGGCCAGCTGAGCTGGCGGCTTTAGCCCACAAAGCTTGCGGTTCTGGTCGCACCATCACCACGTCGCCGTAGCGTTCGCATTTCTCATTATCACCCGAATCTAAAAGCTCAATATCCTGCCACACGGCAGCTTCACGTTGCAACGGAGTCGACATACACGCCACTGATTAGTTATCAAAACTCATTCTTTCCCCCGGCATTACCTGCACCGCTGGGCTAGGCGCACTACTTACCACCTTTGGCCCATTTGAACCACCCCCTCTGTTACGCTTTCGACGATTGCGACTACGTGTAGCTCCTTCCACACTCGGAGCACTCTGCACGGCAGGCCTAGTGATTGGTGGCATCGTCGAACTAAGCATAGCATCAGCCCTAACTTCCGGCATCACCGAGGCTACTACAGGCACCACCGGCCTCACTGACACTACTGGCGCCACTGTCACCTTCACTGGCTCACGTCTAGCTGGCTCTAACTTAGCTAAACTCATGGCCGCTACCGGTTCCCTGGCCACCGTGGTACCCTCACTAATCTTTGGCGGCAACACAGCCTTCGGTTTCACTTCCTCGCGTTTCTCTTGTTTTCCCTTACCATTCTTACGCTCCTCCATGATAATCGGATGGCACTCCTCACAGTAAATTGGGCGCGACCTGTCTAATTCGACCGGCAAACCAAAAGTCTTCTTACACCTGGTGCACTCATACTCGTGACTGAAACGCGCTTTTTTATCTTCTTTCTTTTGGTCGGAAACCTTCTTCAACTGATCAGCTACATTTACATTAGGATCAAAACCACTCCATACCATCACGTGCTCCTCAATCATCTTGCGATTACCGCCAAATCGTTCACGCGATTGTTCTATTACCTTCTCACGACTGCCTGTCTTTTGCGAAATCGCTGGCAATGTTTGGGCGGAAAACGGTTGGCTAGTGATACCGTCCACCATCAACTTGAGATAAATCGAATACTTCGGCAGATTAATCAAATCCTCAGGCAAGAAGCGCGGCATGAACTCACTCTCCAAAAACTCCGCATCCGGCGATCCAACCCGGAACATAATCATGCTACCGACGTTACCAAATACAGCATCACGCACCGCTGTGCTTTCCTTGGTGTCCAACTGCGAAATATACTGGTGGGCCATGATCAAGTTGAGGCGATATTTACGCGCTTCAGACAAAATACCAGCGAATGACTCCACCGCAAAGTTTTGGAATTCGTCGACGTATAAATAGAAGTCCGGTCGTTCTTCCTCTGGCACGTTAACGCGTTCCATGGCCGACATGTATAGCTTGGTCACAAGCATACCGCCGAGAATACGCATGACGTCCTCGCCAACCAAACCCTTAGACAAGTTAACAATCAAAATCTTCTGGTTATCCATGATCTCGCGAAAATCAATGGCAGATCGGGACTGCGCCACAATGTTACGCATGATGGTACTTGTCAGCAGCTGACCAATCTTGTTCTGAATTGGCGCCACCGCTTCACTAGCAAACTTTTGGTCGTAGGCAGCAAACTCCTTCAGCCAAAACTGTTGCACCACCGGGTCCTGCACATTCTGAATAATCGAAGTTCTATAGTCCTTATCCGACAACATGCGGTTAACACCAAGCAACGTCGTGCCTGGAGTATCAAGCAGTGCCAAGATAGTATTCTGCAAAATATACTCCATGCGGGCGCTCCACACGTTCTCCCATACCTTCTTAAAAATCGACATCAAAGCTGACATGACTTTGCTGTTGTAGTCGTCAATTTGGGCAGCACTTTCCGTTTTCTCGAGAATATTAAAGCCAATCGGATGGTTAGTATCAGCCGGATTAAAATATACTACGTCATTAATACGCCAAGACGGAATATAATCAAGCAATCGCTCCGCCGTATCGCCGTGCGGGTCAACATAACAACAGCCGTGCCCAGCGTAAATGTCGGACAGGATCATGTTCTCGAGCAAGGTTGTCTTACCCATGCCGGTCTTCCCGATAACGTACATGTGGCGTCGGCGGTCATCAGTTTTGACGCCAAACTTACGCATAGCATTGCGAAAATTCGTCTTGCCGAAATAGATGACGTCTTGCTCGTGCTCGTGCGGATAGCGGTTAGCCATATAGTCTAAAGAACAGGCAAGTTAGCTGGAGCATCGTCATCGTCCGTAATTGGTTCTTCGGCTAGCGACAAACCAGGTGGCAGCGGCGCAGGTTTGCCCGGCTGTGGCATAAACTCATGTACAACGTGCGGCGTTGGTACCACCAATTCTGCAGCCGGCGCCGTTTCTTCATGAGCATGAGCCGTCTTCGCCTTCTGACTCCCTTGCCAATCGTGAATATCAGCTGCACCTTCATCAGCAAACGGCAACTCAAGCGGCGCTTCACCACGACGTGCGCCTGAAGTAGCCAAAATCGGTGTTCTTGCATCGGCCGCTGGGAAGTGGAAGAGCGATGCTAGCTCCTCTGAATTTAGATAGAACGGAGCTGCTCCCGCCCCTAATTGGCGACCCTTATAACGACTCACCAAATTGTGCATGCGATGATGAATCTCCCAATTCAACCAGAAATAATCGTCTTTTGGCGTGGCATGATCATGCATGCCAAGCTTATTCATGTTCAAATGAGCATATGGATGGAACATGCCCTTAATCATGGCCGCAATTAATGGCTTCCGGTATTGCTTATGCGAAGCTGCATAAAGAACACGAATCTTCGTTAGCCAGCCAATCTTACTAATCTTCTCGGCAATCGCATCGGACACCAAACGCTCCGTCGGGGTCATTCTGAACATTCTAAAATCATCTTTCTTCTCGTCATGATGTCCGCCACCCATCAAATCCAAACCAACCGACTGAGCTAAAATCTGGTTTGGTAACCAAGCCGCATTCTTCATGGCCGTCCCTATCACTGTTTCCTTGTGTTTTTCCTCCTTACCCATCATCTTATCCAAATATTTCTCACCCTCTTTAGCCCATTCCTGTTCATCAGGTTGCATAATAACAATCTGAATCCAGAAATATTCCTCCTTGCGCATCTTACCCAAGACCTCAATAATGTTATGCAAAGGATCCTTAAAACGCATATCCTTTTCACCCATGTGCTCAAAAGACACATAAGTTCGCAAAGGGTAATAACTAGGTTTGGACAATTTCATTTCACTACCAAACACATTCATGTGATCGTTTGGGTAATGATCATGGACCTTGTCCACGTAGTCTGGAGCTTCGACAATATGCGCTTCAGGATATTGTGCGTACAATGCTGCCTCGACTAAATCTTGGTACTTCTTTGGCGTCCTAATATAAAATTTAACGTCCCCCTCGCAACCCACAATTTCTAAACTGAAATAGGCTTGGAATTTACCCAATAGCTTAGCTTCCTTCCAAGTAATAGCGGACTTCGAACCGGCCAAATTGTTAAAAAAATTCTCCATGCCCTTCGGCGTGTTGATAGCCCCGGCCGGCACACTGATATTTAAAAGAACCCAATCAATATGCGCGTTATACTGACCCTGTTTGTGATCCACCCAGACTTCGATAAAACCCCAAATGAGGACGCCAAAAATTGGAATCCAACCAACTACTAGTAACGCTTGCGAGGCCATCGTTATCGGCGATGTCGTCGCCACGTAATGAGCTAAAAACGGTGGCAAATTGAGAACAATACCGAGCATATAATTACTTTATTTCTAATGTCTCAATAGCTGCATGAGAAGCTCTGAAATTTTCTATAGCAGCAATACCCTCATCTATTTTAGCTATGATACGAGCTTGCATGGCAGCATAATCAGCTTTCGATACTACTTCTTCTTTTGCATATCTCAAGACTTTAGCGAAATTTGAATTTTCATCGATCATAGTTAAATCTATTATAACACAAAAGCGAGGGACTATCCCCCGCCTTGTACAACAATCAACTTTATTCGTTTATTTACGCTTCTTGCCCCAATGCTCACTCATTGCCAACAACGGGCTAGCGATGAAGATAGAGGAATAAGCACCAGCAAAGATACCCGCTAACAAGGTGATAGCGAATGGCCTAGTCGACGCCCCACCAAAAATGACAATGGCCAAGACCGGCAAGAAAGTAGCCAAAGTTGTGTTAACTGAACGAGCCAAGGTTTCGTTGACACTATTATTCACAGTTTCTGGAAAAGTGGTTCCCTGGTGACGGTGACGGTGCAAGTTCTCACGAGTGCGGTCAAACACCACAATCGTGTCGTTAATTGAGTAACCAAGAATGGTCAACAAAGCAGCCACGAAAGCTGTGTCAGCCTGATAGTGGAAGAAGTGACTGAGTACCGCAAACACACCAACCGGAATCACGACGTCATGGAAGGCTGTCAACAGAGTAATTAAGCCGTACTTCCAAGAAGCTACTGGACGCGAGACCCGACGGAAAGCCCAAGCGATGTACAAACCAATGATGGCCAAGACCAAGATAATGGCCGTAGTTGCCTTCTTTTCCAATTCCTTACCAATCGTCGGACCAACCGAGTCGAAGCGCAATTCTTCCAGACCACCAAAATCAGTCCGAAGCGCTGTTAGAATGGCCTGGTGCTCGACTTCACTAACTGGGCGAACGCGAATCAAAGTTGAACCGTCATCAGCCTGCTGCACAATCGGTTCGTAGCCCAAACCAGTTACGGTTTTAACGATAGCCGTCTGCTCTGCCGGGGCGTCAAAGTGCAAAGAAATCAAGCCGCCACCAGTGAAGTCAATACCTGGATTCAAGCCAAAGGCAATGAACGACACGACTGCCAACACCACGATTGTGCCAGACATGGCCAGCCAAACTTTTGAGTGTTTGATGATCTGTAAGTTGAAGTTGTTCATACGCTTATTTGAGACCAAGGAAGAACAAACGCTTCTTGAGGCTAGGTCGTCGGCTAACGATGAGAAGTAATGAACGGGTAATTATCATCGCGCAGAAGAGCGAGACGAAGATACCAATCATCAGGGTCAAAGCAAAACCCTTAATAAAGCTAGTGCCCATCGTAAACAAGATGAAGGTAGCAATCAACGTGGTGGCATTACCGTCACGAATCGAAGGCCAAGCGCGCTTAGCAGCTTCCACGATAGCAGTTGGCAAATCGCGGCCGCTCCACAGCTCTTCCTTCAAACGCTCGAAAATCAGCACGTTAGCATCAACCGCGATACCCACCGACAACACGAAACCAGCAATACCAGACAAAGTAATCGTCACGCCGAAGATCTTGTATAAGGTTAGGTTAATCGTGCTGTAAATCAGCAAAGCTACAATCGCCAAGAAACCTGGCAAACGGTAGTACAACACCATGAACAGCGAGATGAGCAAGAAAGCAATGAAGGCTGCTTTCAAACTGGCATCAAGCGACGCCGCGCCAAGCGTTGGACCGATTGTTTGTTGACTAAGTACGCTAATCGCTACCGGCAGTGCACCCGCATTCAAGCGTTCTGCCATCAACTTAGCCTCGTCCAAAGTAAAGTTGCCAGTAATTTGGGCCGTGCCACCGTAAATCGCTTGGTTCACAACTGGCGTTGTCACCGGTTGACCATCCAAGAAGATACCAATCACTTGGCCGACGTTGGCTGCTGTCAGCTTGCCAAATAAATCAGCGCCCTCAGCGTTAAATGATAGTGAGATGTAAGGAGCGTTAGTCTGCTGGTCAAAGGCAACCGCGGCTGACTTAATGTCCTTACCAGACAAGTCCGTATTCTCCCAAGGGTCAGTGTTCACCACGTCGGACAACGTCGTCCAAGGCATTTCAATGTGGCTGAACTCGTAAGTTGGTACACTCTTACTGCTCGTGCGGTAAATAATGTGGTAACCAAACTCAGTCTCTGCCACGTCAGAAATCGTGCCATCCTTCATGGCAAACAAAGCGTCTTCAAAGCTCTGCACCATCATGCCTTTTTTGACAGTTCCGAGCGAGCCGCCAGAAGTAGCTGCGCCAGGTTCATCCGAATTAGCTTTGGCCAAGTCGGCAAAGTTAGCTGCCGTAGCCTGGGCCTTCAAACCATCAATAATCGTTTTAGCTTCTTCCTTAGTGCGAGTTTGCGTACACTTCGTGGCCCCAGCAAAACAAACCAAGATGTGCGAAGCGTCCACCGTCTGTTCAGTTCCCTGACTCATGTACTTAACCACGTTGATAGTCGACCCATTCTCGTACAAACCTTTAACTACACCGACCCGAGTCTTGCGAGTAAAAGTCTTAATTAAGTTAGCATAGAAGCTATCGTCAGCAGCCACAAAACCATCATAGCCGTCTTTATCCTTAGTCTTTGTATCAATCGACAACTCTTTAACCAAAGCAGCAAAATCCTGATCTTTAGTTAAGGCGCGATTCAATACATCAACTGCGGCACTGCGCTCCGTCTTCTGGGCAGCATCAATTTGGGCCTGTTGCTCAGCTGTCGCGGTAGTTGGCGTCTTAGCTGTTGGCGTCTTAAACTGCAAGACTGGCGTTTCACCAATTGCTTTTGTTGCTGTAGCCGCATCTTGAATGCCTGGCAATTCAATAATTACACGGTAGTGACCATCAGCAATCGTCGTCTCAACACGAGATTCACTAACACCTAACGAGTTTGCTCTGCGTTCAATCACGTCACGCACACCGTCCAAGGCATTAGCCCGGTCAGCGGCGGGAATATTGCTCATGTCAGCTTCGTAAACCAAGTGGACACCGCCTTTAAGGTCTAAGCCCAAAGTGAAGCCGTTATCTGGAATGTTTGGCAAACTCCAGCCGATTTTATTCTTAACTGCTCCCATGGCCGTATTCCATGGCGCTGGCCAGGCCGTCAGACCAGTCACAACTAGCAGCATGAAAATTGCGAACACGCGAGTAAAACTCTGTCGAGCTGAACGTGACAGGGACAACTTGGGCAAATGCAAGCGAAAAGACATAGTGGCAGCATTCTAAGTCAAAATCCCCCTGCTAGCAAGGGGATAGCAGGTAAAGCTATACACAGCCAAATTCCCGCTAGTCATGATATAATGGGTGTATTCTATAATTTGAACTATGGGTAAAGGAAAAGCACAACAACAATATAAAGCACGTCAACCAGAGCCAGGTTCTCAACCGGCACCAGATGCTGCTAAGGCGGCACCGAAAGTTGAGGCCGCTCCAAAAGCAACAGGCCAACAAGGATCATCTCAAAATGACCTGCAGCGTGACGTTCGCCGCAGTCGCGACAAGCAACATTCAACTCGCGATAATCGTGGACCTCATGGTGATAATAACCGGAATCAACAGCAACCAAACCGTCCATCAAAAACTGAACAAGAGCCAGCACTAGATCCAAACGAAACCACTGCTGCCAGAATTGTACGTATTAACCGCGAACGAACCGAAAAGAAAACCAAAGAACGTCAACAAGCTTATCGATTAGCCAATCAAGAGTTCGACGATGCTCGAGCAGCTATCGTTGTAATAGAGTCATTACTGACGGCCGAAAAAGACCCAGAAGAAATAAGAAATCTAAAAGCGGAGCTGCAATTACAGACAAAAAGACGTGATACAGCAGGGGCAAACTATACAAGAATGGAAATACGCGATCATCAACCACTACTCGAAGAAGAATTAGCTACTCTCAATAATATTCCGGACGACCAACAATCACCCGATCAACAAGCTCGATTCACAGAACTTGGCGAAATCCTCGAAGAAATAGATGACCGAGCTCAATTTTACAAATTGGGTCGTTATGAAGTAAGTAAAAACGCTCTCGAAACTAAAAAAACCGCCCCAGCACCTGCCATGTACACTCCAGAGTGGGAAGCGCAAGTGGCGGCTGAACTGGCTGCTCGTACCGCAGTTCAAGAAAAAAACCAGCGTGAACTGAAAGAACAACAAGCCGAGTTACAAGCTGAACTGCAAAAAATCCAATCTCTCTCACCTGATTTGCAGAAACATAATTCTGTTCAAACCAGACTTGGGGCTATCCAAAAAGACTTGAGTCGTCTAGATAAAGCGATTATTCCCGACAAACAAACCGCCAAAACTGTCATCATTGAACGCACACCTTCTACACCCGAGAAAAAAGCAAAGCCTGTTTACACGACTAGAGAATCTGCCCAACAAGAAGTCGACGAAGACTACATGGCTACTCAAGCCTCTATCGACGAGGCTCGTGAACAGCTTATCAAAATTAAGATTCGTCTGGCCGCACAAGACAGTCGCACTGTTGCTGGTCAAAGAAATATTGCCGAGCTCACCAAAAAGCGTCAAGAAATTGAAGCGTCCATCGCCGAACACTTGCCTACGCCACCAGACGTCCGTCCAGAAGTACAATCACTTCTGGCTCGACTGGATGACATTAGATATGAGTCCCGAGATCTCTATAACAAATCCAACGCCTTCCTAGGCGACAAAGTAGCAGCTACTACTGCCGCCGCAGAAATCATCAAATTAAATAAACAAATAAAGGCTGAATCAGCCCCCGTCTTTAAAGCTACAAGAAAGGCCTACGATGAATTGACGGACATTCAACGCCAAGAACTACCGTCCCTACTAGAGAGTGACGAAAATAGTGTCATCGACCTAAAA
>CAINGB010000023.1 GCA_903848275.1 Candidatus Uhrbacteria bacterium
ACTACAGAGAAAATAACCGTGGTAATGAGTGCGCGGGAGTTCAAAACAGTTTTGAACCTCCTGCAGTCCTTACCAACAGCCGCAAGGCTTAGCCACCGTGGCAAAGGAACTGAACCTTCACAACTGAAGAGTTACAAACACTTCGAAGTACTCGGGTACTCCGGCGGTGGAACTTTGGCTGACGACGACACTCTGTGCCGACTCGTCACTCCCCAACCCCACCCATTAGGACACCCTGGAATAATACTTCACTGTTACTACTCGTGTCCCGTCTTCCCTCGTGTTGACGATCATAACCCTGAAGTGAGCCAGCCCTGCTGGATCTACTTCAAGGGCCCTACCCTGAAGTGCTGCGCCTCGCATCTACTTCAGGGGACTCTCAAAACCCATAATTGTAAAATCGTGGCTTTCGAGAGCGTCGCCCCCGACACACCGTCGGTCCGCTCAAGGAGGTGGCTCATGGCCACCAACAAAAACATTCGATTCCTGACCGTACAGGTCAGGGACTACAGCAAAAACGGTCCCGCCCACCGTCGCACCAACGGGCCGCTCTCGCGCGTATGCACATGCACGCGAGGGCCGACTTTCACAGCGTCCAAGCCTTTCTTGTTCGCTGTGAATCTCGGGCATCCCGCCCACCCCGGCCGCTCTGGCCACACCCTCACCATGGGGTTTGCCTTCAAGGAGGTAACATGGATGCCTTTAAAACCGCATTAAAGAACCTCGAGGCCGCAGTGGCCTCAATGTACGAAATTGGGGAGCACAATGCTCCCCACGATGCGGTGGTGGCCTCATGGGCCGCTGCCGCAAAAAATATCACCGCCGCTCGCGCGGCGGTGATAGAGGCCCACTCCGCCGCAATCTTCGCGGCGGAAAACAGGGGGTTTAGGGACGGCTTCGAAGCCGCCAGCAACAGCTAATTTTCCACCCCTGGCCTGCTCGGGGTCATGAGCAGCGCACCATCCCGCAACCACTAGCACTAGCTGGTTGCGGGCCCGCCCTGAAGTGAGCCAGCCCTGCTGGATCTACTTCAGGGGACTCTCAAAACCCATGATTCTCAGCATCGTGGCTTTCGAGAGCGGTCGTCACTACACGCTAAGACCCGGGGAATCAACAGCCCCAGGCACTTGCCGCAAGGCAGGAGTTCACCATGAATCGCATCAATCAAATTATTTCTGTTGGTTCCGTTGACGGTGTTCTCACGAGCGCCGCCCTCCTCCGCCTCATCGGGCGGGACGACGTCGGTCTGCAGTTCACGCAGGCGTTCTCCGTCGACAAAGTGGACGTCACCAAGTTTCCGGAGGCCGCAAGAGTGGCCCTCGTCGATCTTGCGGTGAACAACCGCGACCCCTCCATGACCGCGGGCTTCATCGCCCGCCTCCAGGAGGCAGGCCACCAGGTGGTGGCCGTGATCGACGAGCACAGCCGCGAGGACTGGATCGAAATCGTCGGCCAAGTGCCCAACACGGGGTGCTATCACACAGCCCCGGATGACGAGTACAATCGTCATCACGATTCGTTTTTTGTCAATTGTGAGGCTTGCTGCTCAAACTCCCTCCCCAGGGAGTTTGAGGGGCTCATCATCGAGCCGCAGTCGCAGGCCGAGGGGACCTACAAGTCCTCCGGTGCGGTTTTGGCGGCCGCGGCCAACGACCTCCTTGACACCCACGGCGTCGAGCTCTGCCAGGCCGCCGATGCCGGCGACCGAATGGACTTCACGACGCACTTCGGTGCGATCGTGAACCAAGCGGTGAAGTCGGACATCAGCAACGATGCCCGGCGGGTGTACCTCGCCCGGCACCTGGCCCAGAACGCCGAGGCCGACGACACCATCCGTGGTTGGATGGTGGAGTACGAGCAGATCCTCGCCGACCACGACATCATCGTGGCAGCCGCCACCGATCTCGGCGGCGGAATCATCCGAGTCAACACGACCGGCCGTAAGGTCGACGTGACGACCCTCATGGCCAGGCTCTACAGGTCGGGCGCTCGGGTGGTCATCTCGGAGGGCGAGCTGTTCGTCCCCGACCTCAAGATGAAGAAGTTGATGATCGCGTTTGGTACCAGCGAGAAGATCGACATCCTGGCAGCCGTGAAGGCCGCCGGGGTTCCTGCCTCGGGCTTTGCCCAGAAGGCCAACGTCGACCTCGCAGATGAGGCCGGCGCCCTCGTCGCCATCCGGGCCCTGCTCGGATAGAACAACCCGCCGGTAGAGCGGACAAACTCTACTTTTCACCTACGGGAAATCCCCCGCCGTAGGCCACCCACTGACCGGGGAATGTTAGCGCGCATAGGTCAAAGAAGGCTCTCGTCGTGATTGCACATCACACGAGGGCCGACTTTCACAGCCTGCAAGCCTTTCTTGTTCGCTGTGAATCTCGGGCATCTCGCCCACCCCGGCCGCTCTGGCCACACCCTCACCATGGGGTTTGCCTTTCAAGGAGGTAACATGGGGAAAGAACTGCAAGAGGAGGTTGAAACCCTCCTCTCCGCCATCGAGCACAACGCTCGAGGCGGTTACTCCACAGAGGAGTTCCGCAAGGAGCTCCTCAAGTCAATCGAGGCGGCCGTAAAGGCCGTCTACCAGGCCGGCCTCAAGGTCGGCTCGATGTCACCGTCCATGACGGACGAGGACATAGAGATCGCGATCCATATCGCGTTCCCGAGCTAACGAAGCAACGGCGCTTTGGTGCGTCGTGATGGTCCATCCGTCAAAGGGTCGCAAACCCACACCAAACCGTAGAGCTCGCCGCCGCACGCACCGCGTCGTCGAGCTCTCCTCTATCGACCACTTGAACCTCTTGATTGAGTCCGTTCGAGTCGTCAATCGAGGATCTAATCCCTGATTCTCGTCACCACACCCCCACAGGAGCCATCATGGCCACTCTCAAGGCAGAAATTGCCGCGGTCCTAAAAAAGGCCCGGCGTCACAGAGGAGCCGGTCTCCGGCTCCACTCCGTAGACTTGACTGGGGCCATCGTTGCCGTTTATCACGGCAGGATGGTCCTCGTGGGGATGGCGTCAGAAGGCGTCATCCCATTCATCCCCACCAGTTTGGTGGGGATGAAGACGGAACCCCAACTCGGGCTCCGCTCGGAGGTCATGGCCTGGCGCCGTGCCCTCCTGGAGTTCAAGGACTAATACTCCTTGAACTCCCACCGGTCCTGCCCACCGTCGCACCAACGGGCACTGGCTCTCGCCGTGATTGCACATCACACGAGGGCCGACTTTCACAGCTCATGAGCTTCACAGTTCGTGGTATGCGAAAGCGCTTCGACATCCCGTCAAAAGCGCGACCGACCACCCATTGCTCGATCTACGAGCAAGGAGCTTCCCATGTTCACCCCCGCTCGCCGCCCCACCACCGCTCCCTCCCACTTCGTCTGCCCCGTTTGCGGGGCGGATTCGGACAATTTCGTGGGGGCTGTTCTCAGCCTCATGAAAAAGGAGGATCGGTGTTGGAACCAGTGCGGAGCGAAGAGCTCCACCAAGATCATTTGGGACCAGGACCACCCCTTGGTCCTCCCCGCCTCCCACACCTGCCGGGGATGGGAGTTGCCCCACCCCGACATCGGGGAGGCGTTGACCGCCTACCTGGTGGCCAACCCCCTCCCTCACAAAGAGGGGATTTTTCAAAATAGGAGTGAGGGGGACGCCCACCTCATCCGCCTCACCCAAATCAAGGAGGTGCCGGAGGCTGATTACCACCGGTACTTTCAGATTTGGGACGAGGTCACGTGGTGGAAAAACGGCACCTTCTTGAGAAAGGTGCACATCCACACCGGTCTGCGCGTCCCAGCCGGTCGCTGCCCCTATTGTGGGGGACATTTCGAGGAGCAGGGCTGCTCCACCTGCGGGGCAACCTAACCCCCAAAAAAACCGTCCACCGTCCGAGCCGCACAGCTCCGGTGGACCCAACGTCCCGCAACTTTCTGGCACACAGCTAGCTTGCGGGGACTCTCAAAGTTTACGAGCTCTCTCTCGCGAACTTCGAGAGTCGTCCTTCGCACATCCGCGTCGACACTCACCACCTTCCGTCTTCACGAAAAGGAGCTTCTCATGTCCTACTTCATTCTCAACGGACTCCTCATCGAAACCGACCTCCAGCCATTGGGGGCAGAAACCTTAAAAAAAACAATCATCCGCCTACTGGCAATCCCCGGTCGTGTCTACGATGAGTGGGGAAATTGCAGTGTTCAAAATGAAGGTGTGACGTTGGTTATTAAGGCTATTTACCACATGGAGGAGGGACTGTATACAGTCCGACCTTCATTCCTCCTCGACAAAACGGAAGTTGAAATCGACATCGAATCGATGTCGGAGTTTGACGAACTAGTCAAGTTCGTCATCAGCATCGACTGAGGGGAGCTAAGCCCCCGTTCTGGCCCTCGCGTGACGCACATCACGTCGAGGGCCGACTTTCACAGCTCATGAGAGCCCTTACTAAAATAAGGCTCGTGGTATGCGAAAGCGCTCAGACATTCCGTCAAAAGCGTGACAATAATCCATGCCGCAAGGCAAGGAGGTGTAAATGAAATGCGCCAAAGTAGCCGTTAACAGCGGCTTCAATGAGTATACATGTGAACACTGTAAGACAGTGTTCACCCATGTCGCCCGGGAGGTCGCCACGACCTCCCACCTCACCGACGCCTGCGGCTGCGGTGGGGTAACAGGCTGTGAATTCTGTGATTCCGGAGCCTATGGCTTCGGAAATAACGGAATCATGGATACCCCCATGGTGGTAAAGGTTCCACCCCCCTCCGCCAGCTCGGGGTCATGAGCAGCACCGTCCCGCAACCACTAGCACTAGTTGATTGCGGGGCTCCGCCCTGAAGTGCTGCCTAGCAACTACTTCAGGGACTCTCAAAACTCATAACTCTCGTCGCTCCTAACCAAGTAGAGTTGTGAAGTTCGAGAGTTAGTCCCCGACATCTCGTCGGTCAACTCAGGAGGTGGCTATGCCCACCACTCACCACTGCCCGGACTGCGGGGCGGACGCTCCCACCACCCAGCCGCAGGGCTGGGGCTGCGGGACCCCCGCCCCCTGCTGCGGAGCCCTCACCGGCTCCGCTCTCCGGAACATCCCGGAGCCCACCCCCGCCTTCCCCCAGTCCTGCCCCAACTGCGGGGCAGACATGGGCTGGGCCGACAACGGCTCCTGCCCAATGGCCTGTGGGCACTAAAACCCACAGGCCTCAGCCAACGTCCTTTAGTTCCAGTCCCGCAACTTTCTGTGCACAACAGCTAGCTTGCGGGGACTCTCAAAGTTTACGAGCTCTCTCGCCAACTTCGAGGGTCATCCCGACTCAACTCTTACCATGGAGTTTGCCTTTAAAGGAGGTAACATGGAGTATTTTTTGGTCAACGCCGGAGTGGTCATCCCCTTCAACGGGGAAGGCCACTACTTCAAGGGGGAGTCCCGTGACGGCTCTCCTCGGCAAAATCACTGGTGCTGTCTTGAGGGCAGCACCGTGCGTGTAGTCGTCGGACCGGACGCCGAGCCCGACGACAACTACGAGCTCCCCCTCCTCACAGGGGCAGCTCCGGCCGACGCAAACGGCCCTCAGGCCTTTGCCTTTTCTGTAGACGCGGAGGAATACAGATTCCGTTACCTGCAGTGTGGCGGTTGAGCTAAATCGCTCCTGTCACCCCGTCCCGCAACCTTCTTGGTTACTCCAGGTCGTGTTGCGGGGACTCTCAAAGTTTACGAGCTCTCTCTCGCCAACTTCGAGAGTCGTCCTTCGCAAATCCGCGTCGACACTCGCCACCTTTTCCAGGAGATCAAAATCATGCGTTCCCACCTCTGGGGTACCCGCAAGGGCCCCGCCATGGTCACTCGGGATTTGCTCCCGGCTCTCGTCACCCAACTCTTTGAGTATGGGCGACACGACCGCAAAAGTCTGGTACCCACCATCGACAAGGCTCGCCGTATCTGGCGAGTCTCCCAGTCTCCCCGCGGGGACTGGTCGGTCGGGGCCTGCGTTCAGGCTGAGGTGAACAGCGATGAACCAGTGCGCTGGACTTGCGCAACCAACGGCATGGCGTGGAAACACGCCGCCGCCGGCTGGTGGCGCACTGAAGCCGAAGCAGAGGTGGCCCTCGAGGCTGCTCTCCGCGACGCCTACTCCGACGAGTTCGCCGCCATCGCCGCCGCCAAAGCCAAGCACGCCACCGGTCTCGCCTCCCTCGCTTTCTACAGCGAGCGACTCGAGTCCCTCAAGGCTCAGGCGGAAGTTGTCGGTTGGTCCTCGTGGTTCTTCAACGCCAGCGGCTGGTCCTCAGGCGGACAAACCCAGCCCTACACCGAGGAGGCCATTGCGGCCTTCGAGGCGAAAGTGGCCGAGGCCGAGCTGCGCCAGAAAGAGCAGGCCATCTTCAAGGCTGGTGTCCCTCCGCTGTTCGCCCGCTTGGTCGCGCTCGGTGTCAAAACTGAACTCGATTGGTCGGGCAACATCCGACTCATCGATGAGCAGGCCTACCGCTGGGTGACACCGTTCGCCATGACCGCAGCTGGCCTGGCCGAACTCGAGGCCTTCGTCGCCAACGAAGAACGCCGCCACACGGTTCCGGTTGTCGCCAAAAGCCTCAACCTGTCCGGTCTCTTCGGTGGTGCCGCAGTCGTCGCCAAAAAGAAGTAAACGGTCGAGCCCTACTCCCGTCCCCCGTCCCGCAACCCTCTTGGTTACTCCAGGTCGTGTTGCGGGCTCACCCTGAAGTGAGCCAGCTCTGCTGGATCTACTTCAGGGGACTCTCCAACTTCGTAATCATTAATTACGCCGTTCGAGAGTCTCGAGCCCTCAAAAGCTCAAAACTCCTATCATCAGCCAGGTACTCGGTTGACTCTCTCCTCTGCCTACCAAGCTAATGATAGTAAATAAACCCGACTGTTCTCGCAGCCGGGTTTATTATTTTTAATACACGTCGTCATGCAATCCTACGTCGACCAACAAAATCTCGTTATCCTGCTGTCTAAAAACTACTCTATATTCGTAGTTAATAGAAAACGCCCAATGATCCTTTCTATCTCCTGATAACTTATGTGTCTTCAAAGATCCCTGCCACGGATCAACATAGAATAACTCCAGTCTCTCCTTGGTCAAATCAATTATTTCCCTCGGTAATTTTCTGAAATTTCGTAAAAATTTCGAGGACAACCCAAATCTCATAGCGCTCGAATATCTTCAATGCTATTTATCGGAAACGATTTACCCGCCTTATGTTCCTTCCAAGCCTTATCCGAGTCTCTTAATATCCGCCAATGCCTAAAAGCAATACGCAATGCTTTATACAACGAAAACAACGTCGCAGCCTGCGGCAACTCAGTTCTAGTCATTTCCCGTGTATTCATAGATAAATTAATAATACCACAACCTGTACATTTTCCTCAACTTTTGCTATGATTTCGACATTATGGAACTAATGCGATTAAATAAGTGGTTAGTCGACCAAGGCGTGTGTTCAAGGCGCGCCGCGGACCGGGCCATTACCGAAGGCCGGGTCACGGTTAATGGTGTTAAACCAGAGCTTGGCGTCAAGGTCGACGGCAGCGAAACCATCACCTTTGACGGCACTGTCGTCGGCCAAAACCGTAGCAAACGTATCTATTTAGCCTATCACAAGCCGGTCGGCATTATTTGTACCAGCGACCCTTTATCCAAGGACAACATCATTGAAACCATAAATTATCCGGAACGCATTTTTCACATTGGCCGCCTCGACGTCGCCTCAAGCGGCCTCATCCTGCTCACCAACGACGGCGGTATCGTCAACAAAATCCTGCGCGCTGAAGGCAAGAACCAAAAGGAATACATTGTCCGCATCCAAGAAGATGTCACGGACGACTTCATTACTGCCCTCCGCGAAGGCGTCATGATCGACGGCTACAAAACCCTCCCTTGCAAAGCCGTCAAAATGGGCCCGGCTATGTTCGCCATCACCCTCGTGGAAGGCCGCAACCGCCAAATCCGCAAAATGTGTGAGGCGCTGCACCGCACCGTTGTTTCTCTCAAGCGCATTCGCGTCATGAACATCCGTTTGGACGACATCCCGCCAGGCAAATGGCGCCTCCTCACCCCCGAAGAAGAAACTACTCTCCTCACCACCCTGAACCATACTCCCGCTGAATAACAGCATGAGTCCCTTTCTCTTCCTCATCGTTTTAGCCCTTGTCATCAGCGCTGCCTACGCTGGCTATTCTGCTGCCCCCTGGGTGCCAACCAAACCAGCCCAACGCCAACTCGTCATTGACCGTTTACAGTTCCCCTCCAGCTCCACCGTTCTCGACTTAGGTTGCGGCGACGGTGCCTGGCTCTTCGCCTTCGCGGCCGCCTACCCGGCGATTACCGCCATCGGTTACGACATTTCTCTCCTTCCCCTCTTCATCGGCCAACTCCGCAAACTCTTTTCGTTAAAAAAATTCTCCCACGTCCATCTCCGCTTTGGCAACCTCTGGCACGCTGACATTTCTCACGCCGACGTCGTCCTCATTTTCTTAATGCGCAAAATCTACCCTCGTCTCATTACCAAACTCTCTGCTCTCCCCCCTCACGCCACCGTCGTCCTCGAAGCCTGGCCCCTCCCCAACCTCACTCCCGTTCAGGTCATCACCGGTCCCAATCTCCTCCCCACTTACATCTACCGCGGCGAACAGTTTCATCAGCACTCATAAACTTTTTAGCAGCCCGAAAGGCCAAGTAGCGAGGGGCAGGTATAACCTCTTGTAGTCGGGTGACGCGAGCCAGGTCCCCTGCCGGGCGCGGAACGCCTAGTGAGCACCCGGGAGGGTGGCCAAGCGGCAGGACCCGACGAACTTTCGCACCCCGAGCCTTGGCTGTAGATCCTGAGCACATATTTTCCCTTGTGCATATGTCGCCCAATCCCCCCTTCCATTCCCCAAAAAGGTGATAGAATGTAGCCATATGATCGACGTCCTAACGATTGGCGACATCAAGCTCGACACCTTCATCACCCTGCCTCACGCCAGTGTCGAATGCACCTTGGAACAACAAGGCTGCAAACTTTGCCTCGACTACGGTCAAAAAATCGAGGTTCTCTCTACCCTCTCGCAAATCGCTGGTAGCGCCCCCAACGTCGCCGTCGGTCTAGCTAAAATGAAGCAAAAAACCGCCGTGCTTTCCGTCATGGGTCAGGACGTCACTCACACCGTAGCCATGCACTGGCTTAAGGCCCAAAAAGTCGACACCTCGCTTATCACCATCAATCCCGGTAAAGAATCCAGCTTTTCCGCCGTGCTCAACTTCAAAGGGGAAAATACTCAGTTAGTCGTCCATCAGTCGGTCGACATCAAACTCCCCGCCAAATTACCCAAAACCAAATGGATTCATGTTGGCGAACTAGGACGCGGCTACGATAAACTCTTCCGCGATCTTATAACCACCTCTAAAGCCAACAACATCCGTCTCAGTTTCAATCCTGGCCAACTGCAAATTCAAGAACGCAAGAAATCCTTGTTTGACCTTATCAACGCCAGTGAGATTCTCTTCATTAACCTAGTCGAAGCCCGCGCCTTGGTCAACCTCCCCACCGCCGACATCAAAACCGTGATCAACAAACTCTACACTCTCGGTGCTGACGATGTAATTATTACCGACGGCCAAAACGGCGCTTACGCCAATGACGGCAAGTCCCTTATCCACGCTCCCATGTTCCCCGGCAAGCGCGTCGAAACCACCGGTGCCGGCGACGCCTTTGTCAGCGGTTACCTCGGCGCTCTGCTCCACGGCGCCACGCTCCACACGGCGCTAGCCTGGGGCTCCGTCAATGCTGCCAGCAGCGTCTGTCACACCGGCCCAACCGCCGGCCTCCTCACCCACGAAGAAATCCTCAAAAAACTCGCCCTCAAACCCTCCTACCGCGTTCGTTCCATCAGTTCGTAATTACAAGCAAGTTGGTAGATTGTAGTTGGTAGTCGGTAGTTTAAACAATTTATTGAGCCTGAAGTCAACGAAGACGAGCGGGATGTCCCTTTCGTCGACCGAGGGACGCGCGTTTTGAAGGCCGTCGATTCACCCCAATAATCAATCGGCGAGCGTCAAAACGCCCGACAGAGAAAGAAAGGGACTCCCCGAGTCTCGCGTTGACTGGAATATGAATAATCAAAATTTTATGAAACCAACTCCACTCTACATCCTCCCTTGCGACCACCGCGGCTCCTTCACCCAAGATCTACTCGGCAAACCTTATCCCGTCAAAGGCAAGGATAAGCAAATTCT
Source organism: Candidatus Uhrbacteria bacterium (assembly GCA_903848275.1). Lineage (GTDB taxonomy): Bacteria > Patescibacteriota > Patescibacteriia > UBA9934 > UBA9934 > UBA11707. The sequence continues at coordinate 10,233 of CAINGB010000023.1, forward strand.
TGTGGACTGCAAGGAAATTGTTCTCGACGCCATCCTCTACGCCAAAAAGGAGTACAAAGGTGACGCAGCGCTCGCCACCATCATCGATGAAGAATTTGGCACGCCTGTCATCAAACGAGCCAAAAAAGTCGGCCTCCCCTTCGCTTTAACTACGGAAGGCCCCGAACATGACGTCTATCATTTCTTGCACGGCGATGACTTCGGCTCCGTCATCACTAAAATTAATCCAACCTTCGTCAAAGCCCTCATCTATTACACCCCAGGTAACGAAAAAGCCAACAAAGTAACTCGCGCTCGCCTCCTCAAACTCAGTAAGTTCTGCCTTAAAGAATCGCGCGACTTCATGCTCGAAGTCTTAGTCGGCGATATGGCCGAGAGCAAGAAAGAGGAAGCCCTCACTACCGTTATCGACGAACTCCAAGCTGCCGGCATTACCCCGAACGTCTGGAAAGTGGAAGGCCTCCCGACCAGCATTGCCTGGAAACGCGTCGCCAAACACACTACTGGTGCTATCATCGTTCTTGGTCGAGGATCAAGCAAAAAGCAGGTTGAACTCTGGCTTCGGGCCGCCGCTAAAAGTGGTATCTGTATCGGTTTCGCTGTCGGCCGCACCGTCTTCCTCAAACCCCTACAAAACCTCCTAGCTGGTAAACTCACTCGCCCGCAAACCGTCCTAGCTATTGGCCAAAACTATCTCAAAGAAATCAAAACCTGGGAAAGAAACCGTTAAAATAACTCGGCATGGCTCCCAATATTAACCATAATGAGCAACAACTGACCTTTATCAATCTTATAGATCAATAATAGGTCATTCTGAACATGACATTCACGTCGACCAATCCAGTCACCAGTTAATGCATGATCCAAATATATTCGTGGCAGCTCCTGACCACTAGCTAAGATGTTGATGACGTCGTTGAGTCTTTCCAAGTCAAAATTTTTAACCTTATTGAGGCGTTTTAATGATCTACGATAATTTTTACCAGCATGAATGATAAACACAATCTCCTATTTCAAAATTGACCGATGCAACTCTTCAGCAGTTTTATACCCCTTTGATGTACGGGCATATTCTTCATCTTTTGCTAAAGCCACCTTCTGTTTCTTTGTTAAATTATTAAATGAAAAAATTGAAAAAGGTATAGCCTGAGTTTCAGCAACTCTTGTTAAATATAAATTAACTCCAGCTGAGATGTCCAGCCCCATATCAGCAAAAGCCTGCTTGGCTTCTTTTTTAATCCTCTCATCAACTCGAATTTGCAAAGTAGTAGTCATATATTATCAGCATAAACAAACGTAATGACAACGTCAATACACCTCCTCTTTTCTCCACTCTTTGCTATACTACTTTCATATGTTTGATGTCATCACCATCGGTGCCGCCACCCGCGATGTCTTTCTTGCTAGTAAAGCCTTTTTGCTCGTTCCCCTCCCCGAGCTCGGCGGCAACCTAGCCGAATGCCTGGCCCTCGGCAGTAAAATCGACATCGACGACATCCACTTCTCCACCGGCGGCGGTGCCACTAACGCGGCCGCTACTTTTTCTAAACTCGGTTTTAAAACCAGCATCATCACCCGTGTCGGCGACGATGAACCGGGCCGGGCCGTCATTGCCGAACTGGCCAGTTTCAAAGTCGACACCTCACTCATCAAAACCATTAAAGGCGGCTACACCGCTTACAGCACCCTCCTCACTGCCCCGAATGGTGAGCGCACCATCCTCGTCTACCGCGGCGTTTCTGCTGAACATTCCGAATCAGACCTCGCCGAACGCAAAATGAAAACTCGCCTCATTTACGCCACTTCGCTCGGCGGCAACATGGAAATGCTCGTTCGCTTAGTCCGCCACGCTAAACAAGAAAATATCATCGTCGCCTGGAACCCCGGCCACGGCGAAATTAAGCTCGGTCTCCGCGCCTTAGACCCTATTCTCCGTCACGTCACCTACTTCATGCTTAACTTGGAAGAAGCTCAGGAACTCACCAAAGTCCAAACCACAGACGTCCATGAACTCGCCAAACTCCTCCTTCGTCCCAACCTCACCCTCCTCATTTCCGACGGCGTCCGCGGCACTCACGCTTTTGAGGGCGACAAATACTGGCACGTCGGTACTCGCAACATCAAATCCGTCTCGCAAACTGGCGCCGGTGACGCCTTTGGTTCTGCCTTCGTTGCCGCCCGCCTCCAGGGCCGCGACATGGCCGACTCCCTCCGCATCGGCACCGCCAACGCCGAAAGCGTCATCTCCCACTTCGGCGCCAAATCCGGCCTTCTCTCCGCCTGGCCCACCGCCAAAACCCTTCTTTCCATTCCGTTAACTGGTGAATAAATGTATACTCGAATCTGAGCCTTATAGGAGCGAGCGGCTGCCGCGTCCCGCACAACGACGCCAAGACCGGCCCGTGTCAATCTCTCCCGAGGTAACGTAGGGCTTTAAGAGATTGACCGGTCGCCATTCCAAAATCTACTCAGTTAAGAAATGTGGCGGTCGTGTCTGCAGCTAGGCGTGTGGGACGTGGCAGTCGCGAACGACGAGCTTTCGCTAAAAAAATATAATTTTTTATGCCTGCACTTTCAACCCCACCGGTTAACAAAACCCACACCTGGATCCTCGTCCTCCTCTTCTGGATTCTGGCCATCAGCATCTTCGTGGCTGGCTATCTTATCACTCAAAACAACCAGTCAAAAATCGTTGCGCTCTCGCCCACGGAACTGCAATCGCAGTGCACCACCGCTGGTTTTGTCGACAAGGCCACAATCCAGCCCGTAGTGACGACCTCGTCGTCTACTACTGGGTCCTGTCCAACCCCAGCAGACATTATAGTTGAAGCAAACCAACTCTTCCCCGGTTTTTCATATCCATCCGGTTGGTCAGTTAACGGTGGCGCAACCGATCCAAACAACAGTGGTCGCTACTACATCACCGTAAATTCTGGACCAAATCTACAATACTGTATTGGCTGCGATGCGCCAGGAGCGCCAATCAGCTTTAACATCGCTGAGCGCGACGAAGCAGCTCTCGGAGCCTTTTCCACTTTCGAATCTTACGTGAGCTCATTGAATCAACCCAACCCTGAATTCACCAACATAGCAATAACACCTTTTACGGTAACTGAAGGTCTACAGGGATTTGAAGTTACTGGACATCAAAACGGCATGGGTAGCGATGATGTTGATCTGGTCTATGTGCTGACGCCAAAACATTTAATCATCGTCGCCAACAGTCGCCTAACAACCGACAATGCCACCGGCTGGGGAATCATTAAGAGCTCACTCGACTTCTCCAAAGTAAATTAAAATAAAAAGTGCTATAATGACAGAGCAAGAGGCTCTGTCATTATTTTTATGCTAAAAGTTTTCATCACGCGTCACATCCCAGAAGCTGGTTTGAAATTACTGCGCAAAAATCGCAGCCTCAAAATCGATCAATACGAAAAAAATCGAATCATCCCTCGCCGAATTTTACTTCGTCGTGTCCAGGGCGTCGACATCATTCTTTCTATTCTGACAGATCACATCGACGCTACCGTCATGAATGCTGCCGGTCCGCAACTAAAAATGATCGCCAATTACGCCGTCGGTTTTGATAACATCGACTTAGCCGAGGCCAAGAAACGAGGCATCATTGTCACCAACACGCCAGGCCCCGAAATCAGCGAAGCTGTGGCGGAACACGTCATAGCGCTCATGTTTGCCCTCGCCCACCGCGTAGTCGAAGTTGACACTTTTGCCCGTAAAAACAAGTATAAAGGCTGGGGGCCAGAAATGCTGCTCGGTGTCGACATCTACGGCAGCACACTCGGTATTGTCGGTGGTGGCGCCATTGGTTCAGCTCTCGCCAAACGCCTCCGTGATGGCTTCAATCTCAAAATTCTCTACCACGATGTCAAAAAAAATATTAAACTCGAAGCGGAAACTGGTGCCATCTTCTGCCCTTTAGCCAAGCTCCTCAAACAAGCAGATTTCGTCAGCCTTCACGTTCCCCTCCTTCCTTCAACTCATCACCTCATCGGCGCCAAAGAGCTCAAGTTAATGAAACCATCCGCCTTCCTCATCAACACCGCCCGCGGCCCAGTCGTCGACGAAGCTGCCCTCATTCACGCCCTCCAAAATAACCTCATCGCTGGTGCCGCGGTCGACGTCTACGAGCACGAGCCACACATTCCCCGCGCTCTCCGCAAACTTCCAAACGTCGTCATCACTCCCCATACCGCCAGCGCCACGCATGGCGCCAGGAATGCCATGAGCATTGCCGCCGCCACCAACATCCTAGCTTTTGCAGCTGGTAAGACTCCTCCCAATGCTCTCACTCAACGCTAAATCTTCTTTTACCTCGGTCGCCACCAGTTTCACCCCCTTCTGGTTTTTCGTGTTGCTCTTCAAATTCGGCGCCGGCATTCACTACAGCATTATTGCCGTGCTCGGTTCTCGCGTCTTACCCCTACCTCTCGTCGGTCTCTTCATTGGCCTTGCTGCCTTCCTCCAAGTTGCGCTCGACGTCCCAGCCGGCTTCATGCTGGAACGTTACGGCTACCTTCACATGCTGCGCATCTCGACCATCTGCTTTTTCCTAGCCGGCGTCATCATCATACCTGGTCTTACACCCCTCACTTTCATCTTATCGACGGTACTCAGTGGTCTCGGCTGGCTTTTCTTTACGCCCGGCCTCGAAGCCTATTTATTAGCTCACAGTCCGATAACCCTTTTCGGTCGCATTACCGGCCTGCAACGCACCATGCAGGCAATCGGCATGACCCTCGCCGTCATCGGCCTCCCCTACTTCGTTCAATTGCCAGGCACCATCATCGGCCTCATCATTATTTACCCTCTTATTGGTGCCTTGGCTGCCTTAGCAATAGCCGAACGCCAACCAATGCCCACCGTCCTCCCAGCCCGTTTACGTTATCGCAGACGAGCTAGCCAAGCCACGTTAACAACTCTAGTCAGCACCCTGCAAAAACTCCACCCACTTAGCACCGCTTTCATTTTCTACTCCATCACTATCGCCTCTTATTTCGGCCTCCTCTGGTTTACCCTAGCTTTACTCATCGCTTCACATACTTCTGGCCATATCATCAGTCTCGGTATGGCTGTCTTTGATTTTACTGTCATCATCGTCGCTCTCGTAATTGGTAAAATTGTCGACTCCAGCAACAAAAAAATAGTGGCCTACATTGCCCTCACGATTGTCGCTTTCTCAGCCTTCTTTCTCTGGTCCACCTTCCAACCACTATTCATTCTCTTCTGCTTTTTACTCTCCATAGGTGACGAGATGTTCACTATCACCTTCTGGTCTTGGATCGACACCCGCTTGCCTCAAGGTGAACATTACGGCCTGATCACCGGCGCTCTCACCTTCGCCGAAGATCTCGGTTGGATGGCTGGCCCCATCATCGCCGGTCTTCTTTACACCTTAGTCGGTCCTATCAGCACCCTCCACTACGCTGGCCTAGCTGTCGTCCTCTGCTCCTTCCTCATCGGCCTCTTACTCATCAAAGCTAAAACCACAAAGATACAAAAAATCCCGACCTGAGTCGGGATGTTTTTGGTGGACCAACAGGGACTCGAACCCTGGACCCTCTGCTTGCAAAGCAGATGCTCTACCAACTGAGCTATTGGCCCTTGAAAGCGTGGCTACTGTAGCAATTCCTAGCGCTGCCGTCAACGGTCAACATAGAGTATACTAAAAACATATATGCGCTATCTTTTTGGTCTGACGATTCTCCTTTACGGCCTCTGCGCTAGCTCTTTTGCCTCTGCCGCCACCTCCATCTCCGCACCCCAAGTACGTATCCTCAATGCCAGCGGCGCAGTCGTTTCATCCTTTACCCCTTTCACCTCATCCACTAACAACCTCATCGGTGGCATTGCCGCTGGCGACCTCGGTACCGACGGTGTCGACGAAATTGTCGTCGGTGCCGGCCCAGGTTCTGCCCCCAACGTCTCCGTCTTCCGCCAAGACGGGTCACCTGTCGGCAGCTTTCTCGCCTATGGTAAGGACTTCACTGGCGGCGTTAACGTCGCAGTTTGTGATCTCGACAGCGATGGTGTCAATGAAATAATTACTGGCACACACCTTAGTGGTGGTCCACAAATTCAAATCTTTAATAATTTAGGTAAACAAAAATATCCTAGCTTCTTTGCCTACGACACAAACTTCCGTGGTGGTGTAAATGTTGCCTGTGGTGACGTCGACGCTGACGGTCAAGCCGACATCATTACCGGCCCCGGCCTAACAGGCGGTCCACACATCAAAGTTTATAATCAATTGGGACAAATGAAATACGAAGTCTTTAATGGCAGTGCAACTCTCAATACTGGTTCCTACGTCAATATTACTGGTACGCACATTGTAGCCTCCCCGATCAGCGATAAATCCGCCATCACCAATCTCTCGCTGAATAAATCAAAACTCTTCACCATCTCTTCTGTTTCGGCTTTAACCTCTCGTGATCTCTTCACTACTGCTAACCTCGATCATAATTTAACCGTCAACGCCGACGTCACCAGCGATCGTCTTAACGAAGATATTATTCAATATATAAAGATAGATTTAAGCGAACAAAAACTGACAGCCTACGCTTCTGGCGTACCTATCAACAGTTTTCTTATCTCCTCCGGTGTCGCCTCACATCCATCCCCCCTTGGTCTCACTACTGTCAAAGAAAAATTACGTTGGCATGATTACAATTGGTACTACGGACTAAATAATCCAAACAATTATAATCTACCAAACGTTCCTTATAATCTCCGCATCTACGATCACATATATCTTCATGATGCTTACTGGCATAACAATTTTGGACACCCTATGAGTCACGGTTGCATTAATATCAACCTAGCTAATTCAAAATGGATTTACGACTGGGCCAACGTCGGAGCAACTGTCGACATCGTGCAATAACAGTTCGGTGTTGTCATGTGCCAAGCGAAAATCGGCCCTGTGCCAGCCCCCGAGTCAGACCTGGCCAGCTGAGCTGGCCGAGGTGAGCCAGCTGGTACGGTTGACGACTTGCAGCACGAAACAGGACAACACTGAACTGGTATTTCTTATACTGAAAATATTCATAAAATATTTCTGTAAAATTTACAGAAATATTTTTTATAAAAAAAGTTATACACACCATACACTTGAAAATTATTTCTATCGTAAACGTTTTGCAGTATACTATTAGTAATCGTCGTGATAGCTATCGTGACGAAACAGAAAAAGTTTACAGAAAAACTTTTCTGCTGAAAGAAAGGGGGTGTATATTTATGGCAGCCGCAAAAAAGGCCGCGAAGAAAGTGAAGAAGGTAGCTCCTAAGCGTAAGGTCGCTAAGAAAGCAGCACCTAAGAAGACAGTAAAGAAGGCAGCTAAGAAAGCTCGCGCATAAATTGCGTGGCTTAAAAAAATATTCGTTACGAGATGAGCATCACATATGTATGCTTATCGCCGTGACGAATATTTTTTTTATATAAAAGCCACCCAAGTTGATCCGCTGCTTTTATTTGTTAAAATAATTTCACTTTGCCAAAAATACCATCAAATCCGGCAGTAATCTGTACTCTTCCGGCCCTCATCAACTCAATCGCCAAACCAACTCTATCCCCACCAATAGCGGCAATCCGTGCAATCGGTACATCGAGTAGTATCTCAAACTCATTGCCAATTTCGCCAATCATTTTTTCGTACAAAGCCTGCACTTTGATGCTACTCGTCGATGCCACACCGAGCGACTCCGCAATAATTTCTTGCAACGGCACAATACTTTTATACGGCACGCTATTCTTCGGCATAACTCTACTTGGTCTATCCGTCAGATCATTAATCCTCGAGAGTACACCAACCGTAATTACTCCCCCACACTTTGGGCACCTCCTCTTTAATAGTCGAGTCTCATCAGGCAAACAACTAAACCCACACGGCGCATGACCATCCAAGTAATACTTCCCTTCTTGCGGAAAAAACTCAATCGTATACTTAAACGCTATCGTATCTCGTTCTCTTAGTATTCGTATAAACTCATTGTAAGAATACTTACTCGGCTCAATCTCAAACACATTCGCCTCACGTCCAAAGTTACGCGGACTATGCGCATCGCTATTGCTAATCAACATCACATTATCTAGTTGCTTTAGCTGTCTATTCATCAACGGATCGCTCGACAAGCCCGTCTCCACCGCATAAATATACGGCGTCATCTCGCCATAACATTCTTCAATCGAATCGAAACCAGACTTACTCCCAAACACGCTAAACCACGGCGTCCAAGCATGCGCCGGAATCATCACAGTCCCATCATCGAGACTCTTAAACACTTTATACAATTCTTCACTATCAAACCCAAGTATCGGCCGGCCGTCACTCTTTCTGTTAGCTCCATTATTGTCGAGCCATTTGTTTACCTTCCGTACTGCTTCGAGGCTCGGTGCCAAGATAATATTATGGATTCTTCTCACCTTCCCTCCCCTTTTATAAATCTGCGACACCTCCGCCGTCAGCATATACCTCATCTGCGGATACTTCCCCGACTTCAATCTGAACAATCCCTGTTCCGCCTCTTCCAACTGTTCTTCTATCTCCTTAAACCACAGCGGGTGCGTAAAATCCGCCGTACCCAGCACATTAACCCCCTTCTTCTCACACCACAAAGCATTATTCTCAAGCGTCAACTCCATGGAACAAGCTCGAGAAAACCTAGAATGCAAATGCCAGTCAGTAATTACTCTCATACGCTTACAATTATCTTCTTATCTATTTATAAGCGAGCAGCTGCCATATCTCCTATGACGACGCAAACCTCGGCCCTGCGCCACCGCCCGAGTCATACGAGGTGAGACGGGTGGTGCGGTTGACGAGGTGCAGCTAGGAATAGGGGATTGGCAGCTGCGAGCGAGATATCTATAGCATCGCCGTTACTTTACGATGCAAATACCATGTCGTCACATATACAACCGCGCCATTAAACAAGAAGAACCCTCCCACCGTAATCGACCTCGCCACCAGCACATGCACCACGCTATAAAAGAACGACAGTCCTAGTAAAATAATCCCCACCAATACTCCCATTTGCATTTTTTTCGTCAGCGGCCAAGCTTCAGTCACTATCATTATCATCACCCACAACACAAACCTAAAAGCCCCTACCAAAAACAAACAGGCACTCATCGTCGCCACCATGACCAAGGTCGACGTCCGGAATGCTACCTTCTTCATCACACCGCGCAATCTCGCCACCCCGAACATGAGGAGCAACCCAAGCACCCACAACACTACAACCTGCCACAGTGCGTCACGCAACAAGCTGGTCAACACACCAATCCCTCTTGCCCCCATTAACGCACTCGTCAATCTCATCAGCACCGCCAAACTCGCAATCGGCAACAAACCGTACGCAATCCCAACCACCAACGCCCCAAGCGCCAAACCTCGCGACGCCCCATCCAACCTCACCACATCCGCCCAATAATCCTTAAATTTACCTACCCAATACCCCTTAATCCTGGCCCAAATTTCGGTTAATTTCATATAGGGATATTGTAACGACAAGTCCCGGCCTCGTCGAGGCCGGGACTTATTATGCCTACTTATTCACAACTACTCAACACTCATCCAAGCACCGTCGTTCTTGGCACTCTCATAACACGCATGCCCCACCGTAAACGCTCGTAAACCGTCCTTAATCGTCGGCGAGAGTTCATTACCTTCCAACAGATTACGCACAAACCAGTAATCCTGAATCGCGTAATAATCGCTGACGAACAACATATCTTCGCGATTATTCAAGTCCTTAAATAGTGGCTCGCCAACAATCATTTGGTACAAATCAGGTCTTTCGAGTTTTGCTTCAGATTTCTCATCACGCACAATAATATGGTGCATATCGTAAGTCTCAAGCGTAATCAACGCTTTGTGGAAGAAAATCTCAAAATGTCTAATTGACTGGTGCGCTGGAATATCGTGCCAAATGTGCACCATGTTACCGGTCACGCCGCTTGCAAACTCTAGTCTCACTTCCATGTAATCCTCAATCCCCTCGTATCCAGCAAAATTATTAGACCTCGCTGACACCCGCTTCACCTTACCAAACAACCACTCAAACAAATCGAGGTCATGAATACCATGCTCAATCAACACGCCAGCGCCCGCCAAATCCACCTTACTGCGCCAGTCAGTGAAATGCGAAATGCCCTTAATCGGAAAGACCTGGTCATCACGCAGAACAATCGTGCGCAATGGCGACTCCTTAGCCCGTTCTTCCAACATTTTTTTCAACGCATGATAAGTGGGCGCGTAACGCAAAACGAATCCGACTTGGTTAGGTACGCCACTCGTCGTCAAAATATCATTTACTTTTTGCGCCTGCTCTAAAGAAACCGCAAATGGCTTCTCAAAGAAAATCGGCTTGCCAAGTTTAGCTACTCGCTCAATCACATCTATATGAAATTTAGTCGGCAAACAACTAAAAATAACATTAATACTCGGATCGTCAATCACCGAATTCACGTCATCGGTAAATCTCCCAATCTCAAAATCTTTCGCAGCACTCTCCGCTGCTTGTAAGTTCTTATCAGCGATTGCCGCGATCACTAATTTATCTCCGAACATCGGTCTAACCAAACGCAAACTTCGCGCATGTTCGCGACCAATATAACCTGCTCCAATAATACCGATAGAAAGCTTATCCATAGTGCTGTATTTAAATCAAAGCGCAAAATAATATTATTTATTATTCTCTGCCTTGATGGGGTGCGAGAGCTTCGTAACTCTCACACCCCACACGCGGATCACCTACACGCCGAACAAATCTTCAATCGACGGCAGGATAGCATCGAGAGGATGTGCTTCGAACGAGGACGCACCGCAATCTCCCTTCTTGGGCGGCACCCAAAACGGGAACGACGGCGCACTCCTGCGGTTCAACTCTGCCACCTGTTTGGCCGGCATGGAATGCAACTGCTTCCACCCACCAGCCTGCAACAGCTGGGAGATGAAGGCCAGAATCCCCCGGTACATCGCAGTATGCGTGTGATCATCGTTCTTCTTGTCATTCAGGACAACCCCCAGCTCGACTTCGCCGAGCATCGAAGGCGTACCATGACGCTCAATCAGATCGATCAGCATGGCCATCTCGATGGCGAACTTTGTAGCCCCACGCATCCGCCTCAAGTCACCCCACCGCACAGTCACCTGCCCACACAACGGCCACTGCAACGCCCCAAGACCGGTGTAGGGCATACCAGGCAATCCGAGAAAAGCCAGTATTCCTTCATTGTTCCGGCCGAGCGACGCCAGTTTCACCATCCTGACATTGCCATTCCAGTTGACCCACCCAGCCAACAAAAGCTGAATCGGCGACACCTCACCCAAATTAGTGATATCGGCATCGAGGAAAAAGATCCGCGCCTCAGATGGCAACTTCATCTTCTCAAGCTCGAGACAGGCCGCGAACATGGCTGTACCCTTGCCTTTCAGGCGCGAGCGCTCAACGCCATACTCCTGTTCCAGTCGTTGCACCACTTCTGGCGTCAAGACCTCGTCCATGATGAAAACCCTTGCCCCGGTTCCGCGCGCTGCAGCTTCCGTTCGGTTGTTGACAGCACACTCCGCTGAGTCATTCACCATGATGATGATCTGATTGGGCCCGAATCCAGCCTGCTGCAAGTAGCCGCCCATCGCCCCAATCAAGGGACCTTCGTCCCGAGCCGGGACGACTACGATATCGGTTGGCTTCACCCTTCCCTCCACAGTCTGCGCCTCGCTGTACTTGAGATGCTTGACTGCCGTGTACCGCTCACCTGTTTCTTCTGACATGATCTCCTCCAAGAGATTGATTGGTTGTTCTCTACTAACGCGTAGCCATCGACACCATGCCAATGACCACACCGGAGTAGAGAACCTACCCCAACCGATTCCACAATTCCATAAAGAGCAGCTTCTGTGTGGTGAACAAACCTCTGTTCTCCATAATCAGCCCCATCAATTCACCCGTCTTGGCCAGGAAAATATATGCTACCTTACCGCCGTAGATGAGAATGTACGTTGGTGTCCCCTCAATCGCTTTAATCCACTTGCGTTCATCTAGTCCCGCCGTCGATCCATGCGAGCCAAGCGCGATTGTTTTCACCGCCACTCCAGCCGCGATTCTCTCCGCCGTATAATCAGGGAAAGAAGCGTACAAACCAGCGTCTCGCACCGCACTAGAAGAGTAGACATAGTATTCCTTCTCTGGTTCCGTCGCCATCGTCTCCAGAATATCCTCGAGTATCGTCCGCACACCATCTAATCCCTCGTACATCCTGGCCGCCGGGTGCTTATCCCCATTGTCATAGAGTGACTCCAACTCCGGCACCAAGTTATCAAGCGCCGCATTGGCTCTAACAACTGCCCTACTCCTCTCTTCGGCCAATTCCCGCAGCTTCTCTGGCGGTGCCGCTACAAAGTATTGCCTAGTCTTCTCGTTATAATAGCGGGCCAAACCATTAGTCTGCAAAGACTTTAACAGATCGAACACCGTGCCCCGGTTCAAACCAGTCGCGGCTGCCATTTGCCTGACAGATGACGGCCCTTCTTTTAACAAAGCAATATAAACCCGAGCCTCTTTTTGGCCCAACCCTAGCTCCATTAGGATAGATTCATGGCTTTCCATACGACAAACTTACAGGATAACAAGAGACCTGTCAATAAAGTTATTGACAGGTCTCTATGCTGTAATATATGGCATTTACAGGCTTTTCTTGTTAAAAACTTCCTCCGCTCTTTTAAGCTCATCCAAAGTATTGACACCCATAACGTCCAATGGGTCGGCGCTGGCCGTCACAATTGGCCGTCCTTCTGCCACGGCTAAGGGAATAACGTCGGTCAAATAGAACTCCTGACTGGCATTTTCTGTATCCAACTTCGGCAATTGCTGCCATAACCAGACACACGGAAAAGCATAAAGAGCCGGATTCACCTCCCTAATTGCCTTCTCTGTCTCCGTACAATCCTTAACCTCCCGAATATCCTCAACTTCTCCTTTACTCCCTCGTAAAATCCTTCCCCAACTCTTAAACGCATCGTAAGGAGCCTCGTAATTCGGCACAGTACTAGTCAACATGGCCACGGAATCTGGCTGTTCGTCGTGCAATTTCACTAATTCGAGCAACGTCGACGCCGGAATAAACGGATGATCGCCGTACAAAACAACTACCGAATCAGCGCCAGCAATCACTTCCTTGGCTTGCAACACCGCGTGTCCAGTGCCCAGTTGCTCAGTCTGCACTGCGTAATCACACACATCCCCCAATGTTTGCTTAAACAACTCCAAATAATCTGGCGCCACCACCACAATCGGTCGCGTATCAACCCCACTCTTAACCACGCTATCAATCAAATGAGCTATCATCGGCCGGCCACTAATCGCCACCAACGGTTTAGGCAACTCAGAACCCATTCTTTTACCCTTTCCCGCGGCCAAAATTACCACTCTCGTTTTGTTCATAATGGCCGTATAGTACAGGCTTTAATAATAAACTGCAACACAAAACAGGCCTCTCGGCCTGTCTTATTCTTGCAAAAAGGTTCTTTGTCCTGGCGACGACCTACTCTCGCCAACTCTGACTACCATCGGCCCATGCAGGCTTAACGACCGTGTTCGGGATGGGAACGGGTGTGGCCCTGCGGGAAGTGTCACCAAGACAAAAAATCCTTTTACAGTTTGCATTGTGGAAACGATTATGAAAGTGAACTGTTATTGTGGGTGAATGGCTAAGTTTTTCACTGACTAGGAAGAAACTGAGCATCGTCGAGACGGCCTTTGGTGGCCGTTGAGACGAAGCGCAAGTTTCTGACAACGTCAGAGGAAAACTTGGGCCATTTCACGAACAATCAGTGAATGGAGAGTCATGATCTATTAGTACCACTCGGCTGCACATCTTACGATGCTTTCACCTATGGCCTATCAACCAGATCGTCTCTCTGGGATCTATGATGATTAATCTTCAGGTCGACTTCGCGCTTAGATGCTTTCAGCGCTTATCCGAACCAGACTTCGCTACCCAGCTAGTGCCCTTGGCAGGACAACTGGTACACAAGAGGTCTGTCCATCCCGGTCCTCTCGTACTAGGGATGGGTCCTGTCAATCATCGTCGTGAATAGTAGATAGGAGACCGAACTGTCTCACGACGTTCTGAACCCAGCTCGCGTACCGCTTTAATTGGCGAACAGCCAAACCCTTGGAACCTTCTCCAGCTCCAGGATGCGATGAGCCGACATCGAGGTGCCGAACCTCCCCGTCGCTGTGGACGCTTGGGGGAGACTAGCCTGTTATCCCCAGAGTAGCTTTTATCCGATGAGCTTCCGCCGGCCTATTTCGCACGGTCGGATCACTAGCTCCTACT
>CAINGB010000024.1 GCA_903848275.1 Candidatus Uhrbacteria bacterium
CCGTTGCCGCTCCGTCTCTCACCGAGGCGCGAGCGGCCTCATTTTTTCTACTAAGCGAAACCCCCCGCGCGAGGGCAGGGGGTCGACGACGCTCTCAGCTTCTCACTCTATGCGCGGCACAGTTCTGCTGCCTACGGTCAAGTCCTCACTATTGACCATTTCTTCCTTCTTGCACCTGATGTAGTAGATGATCGCCTGTAAGGCATCTTTTGTCTGCAACATGCTATTAGGTGTCAGCTTGGCTACAAACGCATCCATGAGTATTTCCATGTAAATGGGTGCCGTACTAGGCTCGGCTGGATGGTAGAACCAGCATTCGGGCTCTACGGTTCGGAATATCACGGAAAATTCATTATTAGCGTAGAACTCAATGTCGCCACAGTTATATGCCCCGTGCTGGCGCGGATCCAGCACACTTTCAGGCGTAATTTCACTGCCGCGTGGTATATCTACCACCAACGCTAATCCCAACTTTCCATAGTGCCAGCCGGTTACTTTTCGCTCTGTCATCCTCGTCATTTCGATGCCACAGGCGGTCCAGATTATCCCATGAATTAGCCTCGCAATCGTTAGTTGACGGTTCAGCAGTATTACACGATCGTTCATCACGCCCTCCAAACTTGGTTGTCGGTTAAAAGAACGACCAAATCATGGCCCATGATCAAGTAGATGTCAATTCTCTGGTGAATACCCCTGGAGTATAAATCAGGTGTATTCACCTTGTAACGAAAAACCCCACCAGCGTACTGGCGGAGTTAACGGGCGGGCCCCGTCAGTCGCGACTGACGGGGCGGGGTTGAGAGACCGCCACTCTCGGCGGGACGGACGCGGGGCTAACTGTCTACTACAGGATCATGATCTTGTTGTAGTTGTCATTGCTGTCGTAGATGGCCATACCACCACCCTTTTCCTTTGCCGCAGTCGCCACCTTGAGCAGATGGAGAGCTCGCCTGATGACTTCAGCTCGGCTCGATGCTCCGTACACCTCGACCAAACGGTCAAGATCGACTACCTGTGCGGGGTGGAAGTCGAACTGAAGACGTTGGCGGTTCGGTGCCTCTTGTGGCGGTTGAATATGATCAGCGGAGGGGGGGGCTTTCTTGGCTTTGGGCATGTTTGACTCCTTGGTTCGCGACGGGCATGAGCGCCAGTCGACCACCAATCCTAGCCAGTTTTCATCACAAAGTCAATGTTTGCAGCCCAGGGACGACTTCCGATGTCGTCCCGGACTGTAACTCTCCCCCAGCTATGGGGGAGGCGGAGGGGGCCTTAAATTGAAAGGCTGTGCTACAATACAGTCAATATGTACCTCAAACGCCTCGAAGTGCAGGGTTTTAAGACTTTTGCCGCCAAAACCAGTGTCGAGTTCCCAAGTGGTCGCAACCAGGGGCGAGCTCTCACCGTCATTGTCGGCCCTAACGGCAGCGGCAAATCCAACCTAGCGGACGCTATCCGCTGGTGTTTGGGCGAGCAATCCCTCAAACTCCTCCGCGGCAAAAAAGCCGAAGACATCATCTTCTCCGGTTCGGAAGGGAAGTCCCGCGCCGGCTTTGCCGAAGTCTCCATGACCTTCGACAATGCCGACAAATCCATGAAGCTCGACTTCGCGGAAGTCGTCATTACCCGCCGCCTCTACCGCGATGGGGAATCGGCCTATTTGGTGAACGGCAGCCCCTCACGCTTGAACGAAATCCAGCTCCTCTTAGCCGAAGCCGGTGTCGGCCAACGCAGCTACGCCGTCATTGGCCAGGGCATGATTGACCACGTTCTCACGGCGACGCCCGAAGAGCGCAAAATCTTCTTTGACGACGCCATGGGTGTCCGCGGCTTTCAGTTAAAGCGCCATCAAGCCTTATTGAAACTCCAAAAGTCGGCGGAAAATTTGAGCGAAGTCGAAATGCTCTTAACCGAACTCGAACCACGAGTAGCCTCGTTGAAGCGCCAAGTCGAAAGATTGAATCGTCGAGCTGCAGTTGAGGCCGAGCTCAAAACCGTCCAAAACGATTACTACTCGAGCCAATGGTGGACGCTAGCCGCCGAGCAAGCCGCCGTTGAAGCTCGACTATCATCAGCTCGTTCTCTGGTCACTGCCAAACAGCTCGAACTCAAAGCTGGCGACGCCAAACTCGACCAACTCTCCGCCGTCGAGTCTGCACCAACCTCCATCGATACTGGCCTGCAGCTTCTTCAAACTTCGTACAAATCTGCGCAGCAACAACTAGCCGACGCCCGTCGTGCTCACTTCGTCGCCGAACGCGAACTCGAACTCTCGAAAGTCCGCGCGCAATCCACCTGGTCACCTCTTCCTTTACACGAAATCATCGCCGAAGTCGGCACGCTAGCCGAAGCTCACCGCGATTTTGCCGCCCGCCTTCGTGCCGCCACCAGCCTCGCTGAAGTGGTTATCGTTGCTGACGAAATCGATGCAGTTTCAAACAAATCACGTAAGCTCAAAGACCGCCTCGTCAAACCCAACCCCGCCGATTACCTGGCCACCCCCGAGCAACTCTCCGCCTTATCGTCATCTCACAATCTCATCATTACCGCCGAAAAACAAGTAAAAGAGGCAGAAAAAGCCATGGATAACTTCCGTGTGCATGAGTCGGCCCAGAAGAACGAAGCCTTTGCTTTGCAGCGCCAACTCCGCGTTGTCCAGCAAGAATTATCGAGCCTCGAAAGTTCGGCAAACTCGATTCAGATCGACCTGGCCCGCGTCGAAACACGTCGCGAAGGACTCGACCATGAACTCATCGACGCCGTCGGCGAGGATACTGCTAAGACAATTAAGCAAACCAAACCTCTTGTCATTATTGCCGAGACCATCGAGCTTCACGACAGGTTACTTCGTCTCAAGCACCAGCTCGAAATGATTGGCGGCATCGACGAAGAGGTAATGAAAGAATACGAGTCAACCAACGAGCGTTTTACTTTCCTCTCCGAACAAGTCAAAGATCTCCGCGCCGCCATCAAATCGACGGAGAAGGTTATCGACGAACTCGACGAGCAAATCCGTCAGCAGTCCGAGTCGTCCTTCGCCAACATCAACGCCGAGTTCCAAAAATATTTCAAAGTTCTCTTCAATGGCGGCAGTTGCAGCTTGGTCAAAATGACCCAGGACGACGTCGCCAAAGAAACCAAAATTAACCTCGACCGGGCCATGGATGACGTTGCCAAGGACAAAGTAGAAGAAGACTTCGAAGAATCTGTCACGGATATTCAAGCTCGCGTCACCGAACGCCGCGAAGCTGTAGCCGGCATCGATATCCAAGCCACGCCTCCCGGCAAAAAGCTCAAATCCCTCGGCCTCCTTTCCGGCGGTGAACGCGCCCTCACTTCCATCGCCTTGGTCTCCGCCATCATGGCTACTAACCCTTCACCTTTCGTCGTTCTCGATGAAGTCGATGCCGCCCTCGACGAAGCCAACACCGTCCGTTTCGCCAACATTCTGGGCGAGTTACAAAAACTCACCCAATTCATCGTCATCACCCATAACCGTGCCACCATGGAGAAGGCCGACACCCTCTATGGCGTCACTATGGCCGCCGACGGCTTGAGCAAACTTCTCTCCGTCAGCCTCTCGGACCTCGACGACTCCGGCACCGCCCGCCGCTAAAATTGAAAATAAGAACGACCCCACTCCAGTCCGGAGCGGGGTCATTTTTTTTCGCCGAGTCTACGGCCTTACGTCAGTGCCAGTTCGTGATGCTGCAGGTTGCGCAAGAACTCCAACTCCTGGTCCGTGATCCCAGCTTCTTCGGCCGAGATTTCGGCTTCGGTCATGCGCATGAGGACCACGGTGCTCGGGGTGAGGAATCCCTCACGCCAGTTCTTGAGCCGGAAGTGCACGTCAGCCAGGTGCGACTGTCGCCACAGGCCGTGCAATTCACCGGGGAACCGTTCCGCCGAGTCGTCGGGGAGATCCTGCATTCCCCAACCTGCCTCATCGAGCAGATCGTAAAGCCTCGTGCTGTACTTGCCGCCACGCAGCAACTCGACCTCACGCTGCACTTCATTCCGTGCCGCCAACTGCTTGAGGGTGGCGTAGCACAGCTCGTCGAGCCCCATCGCATCGAGACTGACACCGCTGGCCCGGCCTCGTTCAATGAAGACGATGGC
Source organism: Candidatus Uhrbacteria bacterium (assembly GCA_903848275.1). Lineage (GTDB taxonomy): Bacteria > Patescibacteriota > Patescibacteriia > UBA9934 > UBA9934 > UBA11707. Next base: position 4,117 of record CAINGB010000024.1, read on the forward strand.
ACCATAGCGGCCGTGGAGAAGGTGTGCGACGGAGAGTTGGACAAAGGCGGGAACTTGCAATGACATGGGCATTTAAGCCTCCAGTTGCTTGGGGTGGTGGGGAGTTGACACCAAAAAAGTAGCTTATTTCAGCTACTTTGTCAATCTTACCCCGAGGCCTAGCCTAGGCCAGGCCTCTGTCATTATTTCATGTTCAACACAATCGCCGTCACCATGATTCCCCCCGTCAAAATCAATACAACACCCACCAACATCAGCGCCAAATGCTTGGGTTCCACCCCCGGACTGTCATTACTCAACACCCCGCCTGTAATGAACAAGGTCAAACCAAGTAAACCGAGGATAATTCCTAATATAATCATATTGTTTGAAGTATATCACAAAGGCGGGGTAGGGGCGTAGCAGGCCAACTTGCCCCTACAGGGCTTGACAAACACTTAGCCGTCGAGTACATTTCGCCCATAACTTACGTCAATCATAACGTTTTTCGCTATGTTAACCATCCGTTTCTCCCGCACCGGCAAGAAAAAGCAGCCTTACTACCGCATTGTTCTCCAGGAAAGCAACCGCGATCCATGGTCCCCAGCTATCGAGGTCCTCGGTAACTACAACCCACGTTTGGAAAAGACCGACGCTGTGCTCGAAGAAGAGCGCATTAAGTACTGGTTGAGCCAGGGTGCCCAGCCTTCCGCTACTGCTCGCAACTTGTTCATTGACCGTGGTCTCTTGAAGGGCGAAAAGATGCGCAAGGTCACCATCACCGCTGCTCGCGCCAAGAAATTGGCCGCTGCTAAGGCCGAACTCGCCAAAAAGAACGCCCCTAAAGAAGAAGCTCCACAGGCTTAATTGTTGCCTCGCCGAGAGTTTGGTACAATGCTCCTGTAAGATAACTATTTCTACTGATTATGGAGTTTGATCAAGAGTTCGTAGAGTACGTGGCCAAGGCCATCGTCAACCATCCTGAAGACGTTTGGGCCGAGCGCATCGTTGACGACAACGGCGTGCTCATTACCTTGCACGTCAACCAAGAAGACATGGGTCACGTCATTGGTGGCGCTGGTAAAACAGCCGTTGCTATCCGTACGTTGCTCCGCCCCATCGCCGCCAAGGCCAACATGCGCATTGGCTTCCGCATTCATGATCCATCGGGACGCACCTTTGGTGAAAAGAAGGAAGGCTTCGTGGACCACAGTGCCCCAGCCGCGGCACCTGCCCCAACCCCACGTCCAGCCTACGTCCCGCGCCAAGCACCTCCTGTGCAGCAGCCCATCGTAGCTAGCGCTGACGACATGGACACCACCTCAATCGGTGACCTCACATTCTAAAAGACACGGCCGCAACCGTGGGCGCCTAACAGCCTCACGGTTTTGGTTATCAGGCTGAGCCGCAGTCAACGAAGACGAGTGGGATGTCTCTTTCGTCGACCGAGGGACGCGCGTTTCGATGGCGATAATTCGCCCAAATAATAATTATCGATCGTCTAAACGCCCGACAGAGAAAGAAAGAGACTCCCCGAGTCTCGCGTTGACGGTTAGCTGAATACAATATGAAAAAATTCCATATTCTTACCATCTTTCCAGAAGTCATCGGCCCGTATGCTACGGCGTCGATTCTTGGGCGCGCTCAATCTAAAAAGTTGGCGAGTATTGTGGCTCATGACCTGCGCGCTTTTTCTGACAACAAGCACCGCAAGGTCGACGACGCTCCGTACGGTGGGGGAGCCGGCATGGTCATGACCGTGCAACCCTTTGACGCCGCTGTGAAGAAGATCAAAACTGCCGCTAAAAAGAAGTCCGTCCGCGTCATTTTAACCGCCGCTTCTGGCCGACGTTTTACGGAAGCTGACGCTCACCGTTTACTCGCTTACGACGAGGTCGTTTTCCTGTGCGGACGTTACGAAGGCGTCGATCATCGTGTCCTCGAACATATCGCCGACGAGGCCCTCTCTATTGGCGACTACGTGCTAACCGGTGGGGAACTGCCAGCCCTCGTCATGACCGACGCTGTTGTCCGCCTAATCCCCGGCGTTTTGGGCAATGCCGACACCTTGAGCGAGGAATCGCATGATACGGAAGGTTTCCTCGAATATCCCCAGTACACCAAGCCAGAAGTCTATGAGTTGCGCCAAGGTCGTCAAAAGATCGCCTTAAAAGTCCCAGAAGTCTTGCTTTCTGGACACCACGAAAACATCAAAAAATGGCGAGCACTACAGGCCAAAAAGCTCACCCCCTAGAATGCTTGACAGTAATTCACGGCTCAGGTACATTACCCGCGTCGAAGAAAGCAATTTCTCCACAAATAACGACCTTTCACAACTGAATAAACCATTGAACTTAATCAACAGATTAAGTTCTACGAAGAACAATACACGTATTGACAATTACGTGATTACAACGTCCATCACATGACTCAAGCAATTGAGTCGAGCAGATCCTTCGTGTCGCAAGATACGGAGGAATTATTATTGAGAGTTTGATCCTGGCTCAGGATGAACGCTGGAGGCGTGGCTAAGGCATGCAAGTCGAACGCCCTGTCCGAAGTCGCAAGACGGAGGATAAGGGAGTGGCAAACGGGAGCGTAACACATTGGTTACTTACCTCGAACTCGGGAACAACTAAGGGAAACTTTAGCTAATACCCGATATGATTGTTGGCCGCAGGGCTGACTATTGAAAGATTTATCGGTTCGAGAGAGACCTATGGTCCATCAGCTAGTTGGCGGGGTAAAGGCCCACCAAGGCTATGACGGATACCAGGCGCGAGAGCGTGACCTGGCTCACTGGGACTGAGACACTGCCCAGACACCTACGGGTGGCTGCAGTCGCGAATATTCGGCAATGCACGAAAGTGTGACCGAGCGACGCCTCGTGTCGGAAGAAGGCCTTCGGGTCGTAAACGACTTTTATTAGGGAAGAATCCTGACGGTACCTAATGAATAAGTGGTTGCTAACTCTGTGCCAGCAGCAGCGGTAATACAGAGACCACAAGCGTTATCCGGATTTATTGGGCGTAAAGCGTTCGTAGGCGGTTTTGTAAGTTATTTGTTAAATCCTCAGGCTTAACCTGGGGGCTGCGGGTAATACTGCAAGACTAGAGTGTGGGAGAGGTAAGCGGAATGCCCGGTGTAGCGGTAAAATGCGTTAATATCGGGTAGAA
>CAINGB010000025.1 GCA_903848275.1 Candidatus Uhrbacteria bacterium
CTGTATAAGCTGAGCGTATACGCTCAACGTATACAACTTAAACGAGGCAAATAGCTGCCCCGCTAGTGAGAATTGCCAATGAATTTGCAAAATTCCCGATTCCCGACCTGACCCCTTTATGGCACCATGGATTTGAACCACTGGCCGATTTTGTTGGCCACTTGGTCCACGGATTTGAATTTACTGAAGAATTTGCCGAACTTATTGGTGTGCATGCCTTTGATGGCGTAACCCCAAACAGCCAAGCCGATGGCGGTGGCGAAAGCTGGGTCGTGGACTTCGTCGATGACGCTGCTGATGGTGACGGGAATGCCCAGCGCGCAAGGCAAACGGAGCACGCGGCGAGCCACGTCGACCATGCCGTCGAGCTTGGCTCCCCCACCGGTTAAAATAACGCCAACTGGCAACATGCCGGAGCGGTCTACTTTACGCAGTTCGGCGTCCACGGCTTCGAAGAGTTCTTCGACACGGCTCTCAATAATCTCCGCAATAAAACGGCGTTTCACGACTTCGTCGACGTCGGCGCCCATGTCCTTGAGGCTAAAGGTGTGCTTGCGGTCCACAGCGTCCGGCACGGCGTGACCAAATTCCATTTTTACTTTCTCCGCGATTTCTGGCGGAATGCGCAAAATAGTGCCGATGTCAGAAGTGATGCGGTCGCCACCAATCGGGAGGACGGCGGTGTGCATTAAGTCACCTTCTTCGAAAATGGCGATGGAAGTGGAACTGGCACCGATGTTGACCACACACACACCGAGTTCTTTTTGACGTTGGGTGAGAACAGCCTCAGCAGTAGCGAGTGGCGCGTACACGAGGTCGTCAATATCTAAGCCAGTACGGTAAATGCTCTTGGTCAAGTTTTTAATGTGCGAGGCGAGGGCCTGGATGATGACGGCGTCGACCTCTAGACGGATGCCGTTCATGCCGACGGGATCCTTCACGCCACGCTGGCCGTCGACGGTAAAACTCTTGGGGATAACGTGGAGAATTTCGTAATTGGAAGGTGTGGTGACGCCTTTGGCTGCTTCCATGGCACGCTCGACGTCGTCGTCCTTGATTTCGCCGTCGGGACGGGTGACACCAATCACGCCACGAGTTTCCTGCACGAGAATATTTTGACCAGCAATGGAAACCCAAGCGGCGTTAAGGGGCAAACCGGTCATGCGTTCGGCGCGTTCGAGAGCTTTACTGACGGCGGACACGGCTTCTTCCATGCTGCTAACTGTGCCTTTATGCACACCAGCCGACGGCAAAGCAACCGCACCAATAATGTGCAGGCGAGGCTTACCGTCTTCGCCGGGCAACGGTTGCGCAACCGCAATCCGAATCATGGACGAGCCGATATCTAAACCGATGATGGAACCTTCAGCCATATTAAGTGAGAGTTTTGAGTATTATAACACGGATACCAGCCAGTCCTTCAATCTGGCTAAGACTGGCCAAATATATGGGACGAAGATGATAAGACCGACGACCAGAGCGGAAAGTGAGGTGAGTAAAACAGTGCCAGCCATCATGTCTTTCACCTCGCGCACCATGGGGTTAAGGCGTGGTTGCACGGCGTCGATAAGGCGTTCAACAATGCTGTTCATAACTTCGAGTACGAGGACGGCGGCGACGAGGAGCAAGATTAGGACTCGTTGGAGCGTCGAAAGTGGTAAGACGAGGCTCATGATAATGGCCAGCAAACCGAGAAGAAGCTGCACGCGAAAGCTGTGCTCGGCGTGAGCGACTTCGCGGAGACCACGGAGAGCATGACGCAGGCTGCGAAAAAAGCGACGAGGAGAAAGCATAATTTATTACAAAATTTTGGCGACTATAGCGTCCTGAAGTGGGAACATTTCTTCAGCGTCGGCTGGTTCTATATGGTCGTAACCTAAGCAATGGAGAATACCGTGGACGACCAAATCAGCACACTCTAACTCAATGTCATTTGCCCGATAAGATGAATTGGACCTATGAGGTGCTGACTCGACAGCGGCCAGGGCCTGGCGTTCGGCCTGAGCGAAGTCAATCAGGACGTCGCCGATTTCACCTGACTGTTCCGGCATGCCCGAGGCAAAACTTAAGACGTCGGTGATAGCGTCCTTGCCGCGATACATACGGTTGAGGCGCTGGATTTCTTCGTCTGTGATGTAGTTGATGTTGATGACGCCGTCCATCAGCCCCGGCAAGGCAGCATTAACAGCGGCGGCAATAGCTAAATAACGAGCAGCGCCGAGGCGAGCTTGGGCCGGGACCAGGTCGTCATCTACTTCGAGAGTGATCATGGCTTGGGATTAAGATGAAAACTATTGACCATCATCTCAAAAGTCTGCAGGTACTCGATTTGACTACGGGCACCAAGATCATACGTGAGGGTAATGACCGAAGAGGAGTTATCGAGGTAAGTGGTGCGGTCGTCGGCAGAGGTGAGGCCGTAGAAACCGTCTTTGGTGAGAGTTTCCTTGAGCTGATTGGCGTCGTTCCCCGCCGCTTGGGCGTTGTACCAGTCGGCTAAGGAAAGTTTAGCATCTTTAGCGACGGAGGCAACGCTGACGCTAGCCTGACGGGAGGAACGGAAAATGACTGAACTGCCCACGTCGGTCGCGACCGACGTGGCGGGCGTCCAGGTGGTTGGATAGTAAATAGAGAAGGCGAAAGCGGCGTCCTGGAAAACCTTGACTGCGCCAGTGTCGAGCAAGGTTAGTGGTGCGAGGCCAAGCGGATCATAACCGTGGAAGACTTCGTTGCCATCTAAGAAAGTGTCTTTGTCAGTGTCTGGCTCGCGGAAGTTGGTGCCGTAAAGTAGTTCCTCGATGTCGGTTAAGCCGTCGCTGTCCGTGTCCTTGGCAGGAACCGGAATGGCGGCCAGAGCAGCAGCGGCAGCGGCGTCGGCGGCAGCTTTAGCAGCAGCGTCGGCGGCTTGCTGCGCCTCCTGCTGTTTGAGTTGATTGAGTTGCGACTCGGCGAGTAACTTCTGCTGCTTGGCGGAATCGATAATGCGGTAAGCGGCAAAGCCACCGGCGCCGAGGACGATGAGGGCGACAAAAACAGTTATAAATATACCGCGCCAGTGATGAGGTCGAGCTGAGCTCGATTGTTGGTTTGCGGCCAAAGCTGAGCTTTGACTTGGCTCGGCGACAACTATTACTGCTGGCTGCGGAGGTGGTGGCAAAGGAGCAGGTTCTGGGCGGGGGGCGGTGACCCCGCCTATTGCTTCAGGTGAGAGACTGGCTGCGACGCCATAAAACTCCCGCGGCATCGTGTGAATGACGACATCACTTGGGGCGGCCACAATCTCAATGACCGGCTCTGGAGAAGTTTTAGGCTTGCTACCAAACATATTTCTTAGTTAGTTGGGATGGTAAAAAGTTTACCTGGACCGTTCGGGTTGTAGCCACCGCTGACTTCCACGCCGTCGCTGTAACCATCGCCGTCGGTGTCGGCCTTAAGAGGGTCGGTACCGTAGACCTTGAGCTCTTCCCTGTCACCCAAACCGTCGCCGTCCGTGTCTGGTTTGCTCGACGAAGTGCCGGCCGCCAGTTCTTCGGCGTTAGTGAGACCATCGCCGTCACTGTCGAGGAAGGAGGGTTGATTATTTACTGGCGGGGGCGAGCTCAGCTCGCTTGAGGGGTTCGCGGTCAAAGCTGGGCTTTGACTTGGCTCGGTGACGGGAGGGTTTACGTTCGTGTCGCTCGGGACGCTTTGGACGACGCTGCCAGTGTTGGCAGTTTGCGACATGATGCGCCAAGCGGCGAAGGCGGCACCACCGACCAAGACGATGACGACCACGAGGATGAGGATGGCGCGGAGGAGATGCCGCCGAGCTGAGCTCGGTTGTTGGTTTGCGCCCAAAGCTGAGCTTTGGTAGCTAATGTCACGAGCGACGGCGTCAACTCGAGGGAGAGCTGAAGGTGGCGACATGATAGGCGCGCCATTGCTGGGACGGGCTTGAGGGGTTGGTGAGGCGAGACCATCAAACATGTCTTCCACCGGTTTTTTCTCTTGTTCGTCGAACATAAGCTAATTTTATGGTTTCAGCGGATCGTGGCCGTTGGCAATCTCTACGCCGTCGTCGTAGCCGTCGCCGTCAGTGTCCGCCTTTTGGTCGCTCGTGCCGTACTTGAATTCCTCGGCTAGAGTCAAGCCGTCGTGGTCGGCGTCGATCGAATCGAAGATATCGTGACACTGAGTAGCGAAGTCCGTGTTGAGAGTATCGCAACCGGTGGGATTGCCCACGTTAATTGCGGCGTCCATGGCGGCTTGCTGGTCACATTGATCTTGCGCGATGCCGTAAGTTGAGCAAGTGCCAGCCTGCAGAATACTAGGTAGAATTTGGGCTTGGCAGCTATCGTGACGAACAGCCTCATGAATGCCGGCGCAGAGATTGTAGTCTTTAGCAGCCACGGCCAGCAAGAAAGTGACCATGTCCTGACAGCCGCTCTTAGCGTCGCCGGAGAGAGAGTCGCAGGTTTTGATATCCTTAGTGTCGCGAGCGATGAGGTTGACGCAGTTATTATAAGCGGCATCGGCTAGCCCCGTACAAGCGCCGGGAGCAGCCGCCTGACGAGCAAGAGTAGATTGAGTACGAGCGGCACAGGCGATAGGGTCCTGTTCTTTACTACAGTCAGCCACAGCTTGATTAATCCTGTCCTGCACGTTAGCGACCGAATTTGGCCCGGCTGAATGGATAGAGTTTATAATGAAGATGACGATTAGAGCGAAGACTGCCCCACCGACCACAAGACCACCGCCGAGTAAAAGCTGATTACGGCGAACTTGGAGCCACTTTTTTGGTGGTTCCGGCGGTAGACCTGGGGTGAAGTATTGAGGTTCAAGAGCATTCATATTAAAGGGCGCAGTAGTTGAATTTGATGTTGCTGATGTTGACTTCGCCTACGCCAGTGTAGGTGACGCGAAGAGGTAGATCCTGCTCAGCTGTTTGATCGCAGACAAAACCTTCCGGCCAAGGGAGAGCTACGCCAGTGCCTTCGGTCACGACACCTGTGGTCGAAGTTGTAGTTGCACCGTTTGAAGTTAGGAGTTCAACCACGATACCGGTAAAGGACGAAACAATGGAGCTGAAAGCGTCGGCGATTTCGGTTGAAGCGGCGCCATTGTAAGCGTAGTCAAGGTGATTAGTAGTGTTGGGAATAGTGCCATCTGACGTCAGTGCTGTGAAACGCGCGGCGGAATTACTCGACCAGCCAGCGATAGTACGAATGAGGGTTGATGAACTGGAAGGTAGAGGAGCGATAGTGTAGAGCTCGTAGCCGGCAGCTTTGATTGAGTCGGCATTCGTTGAGGCACTTGAAGGCGAAGAGGCTCGGCTGGCCTGAACTAGAACGATAGCCTTGCGGAAGTTACTCGTGACAGAGGATGTACCATCCAGAAGATGCTGAGCTAGGTTTAGACCGCTGGCAGTATCGGGTTTACCGCTAGTTGTTGTATAGAGATCAATCAAGCCGGCGAGCGTACTTTCGTCAGCCGCGCTGTAGAAAGTACTGGTAGCGACTGGCCCGGAACGAGGCATGTAAACTAGGCCGATGTGGACGTTGTCGTTCTGACGGAAGAGGTCGGAAATAGCTGTGCGCAGATCAGCCTTCACATCATCCAGACTGCTCGACATGGCGGTCGTTAGATCCGTCACGAAGACCACGTAAATATCTGGTGAAGCGACATTATCGAGCGAGACGTCGGCGGTGAGGGTGGCGCCCAAGCGACAGGCTGGGAAGGTGATGGTAGCGGCGTTTGGGAGAATGGAAGTGGTAGTGGCGGAATAAGAGTAGAGGTCGACGCTAGAGGACGAGGCGGCGCCTGGTTGGTTGTCGGTCAAGAGCATGGCGTCGGAGAGGAAGGTGTCAGGACAAGTGGATCCACAATCATTGGCACAGACTGGGAACTGGCAGTCGTTGCTCGAGCAGTCGGCGTCAGAGAGACAAGTAGCACTGAGGCCGCGGATTGGATCCGAACTGTCACCGCCGTTGCACTGACCGACGGTTTGACAGACTTCGGTTTCATTAGCGGCAGCAATTCCATCGGAGTTAAGGTCGACAGAGATGCGCTGACCATTAGAAGTGCAGGTGCCAGTACCGACATAGGTATAACGGGTACTGGTCATGGTCGAGTCCCAAGCCGTAACCGGTGAAGAACCATAAATGGCTTCGACAGCGGGAACATAGGAGTTTGGTAAATCGTAAGCGTCGCAGTACTCGCTACCGTTGGCAACACCGTCGCCGCAGAATTCGCCGGAGAGGCTGGTGTATTTGCAGCTGACGGAACAAGCCGTACAGGTGGATTCGTAAGCGCTGGTACAACCGGCACCGTTGTTTGCGCCTTCGTCACACTGCTCGGTGTCGAGTTCGAGGTAACCATCGCCGCAGACGTTAGTTTTACACTGATTGGTACAGGTGTCGCCGGAGTTGGTGTTGCCGTCGTCGCATTCTTCGCCAGTATCAACCACGCCGTCGCCACAATTATTGAGAGCTTTGCAAGTAATGCCTTCGTAACCTGTTGAGGCATCCGCCCAGTTGCAGGTTCCTCCATGCGCACCATCATCGTCACAAACACGGGTACGATAGGTTTGATAAGTGTTATTTGAGCAAGTGCCGCCAGCGCCACAGTCGTCATCAGTAGTACAGGCCTGGCCGATGAGGGTGGCGTCGTCGCTAAGCTGACAAACGGTAGTTATCGGACAAGCGGTGAATGGTCCATGAAGCTGAACGGTTTCGTTACTAACGCCACATTTTGCTTGAGCTTTAGCACGAGCCGATCTGACACCAGCCTGACAATCGGCGTCCAATAAAGCTGGGTCACAAGACTGACCTTCCATGGTACCGGAATTATTGTTACAGATAGTGCCGGCGTAGGAATCTGGTGCACCATCACAAACTTCCCCACTATCAATCACGCCGTCGCCGCAGTAGCTAGCTGGGCCTTGGCAGTCCCAAGCACAGGTGTTGTTTGGGTTGGAGTTGTAGTCACCGTTAAGGTAGCCAGATCCAGACGAGCCACCACAATAACGAGTTGAGCCATCGGTGGAATCAGTGCGGCCACCGTAAGGACGAGAGTCGGTGGAGGCAGAAGTTGAGGAACAGTCGCAGGCTTCGCTACCAGCTAAGCTGCCGTCACCGCAGTAGAAGGCATCGACCGTGAGTTTACAAGTTGAGCCGCAGTAACCATAACGACCGTTCAGGGAGCCGTCATCACATTCTTCGCTGGCGGCATCGATGAGACCGTTGCCACAAGTGGCGGCGACGCAGGTAGCGGAAGTGTCGGCGATGAAGGCTGAACAGGTGCTGTTGCAAACTTGAGAGATGGTACCGTCAAGAACAGTGGTGTCCGTGGTCGTGCTGCAAGAAGTGGTGGTGCCGCCGCGCTCGCCGATTTCGCAAACTTCGCTAGCGTTAACCACACCGTCACCGCAGTTACCGGTGCTGCCGTAGATGGTAGTGCCGTCGCAGAAGACGGCGGTGGTGAAGCCAGCGGCCGTGCTGAGAGGACTCGAAACTTGGTAAGTGACGGCGTCGGTAGCACTGGTGTCATAGTCGTAGTACCAGGCACCGGTAGCATATTCGAGGTCAGCGTAGAGGGTGTAGCTTGCGCTGCCGGCTGCTTTGTAGTGGTAAACGTGGCTACCAGCTGGACAGATGTACTGACCGTTGGCTTGGTTGACGCAAGTAGCGCTGTCGTAGCTAGCGAGAGGAGCCGTACCGCAACCGAGGAAGGCGTTAAGAGGATCGGCGACTAAACTGCTGTTGGCCAAAGCGCCACCCAGCAAGTCTGTCCAAGAACCCCAGACGCTAGCGCCGAGGCCACGAACGAAGGTGCCGGAACCGAGAGTTGGCACGTCGGAAGTAGCGTAGGTGGAGCTGTAAGTGCTGACTTCACTACTGATAGTGCGGAGGTCGGCCAAGCGTTTAACGTCGCGAGTTAATTTTATTTTGTTATTAGCACAAGTTTCGCCGGTAGCACAGTCGGCGTCGGCCGTACAAGTCTCAGTCGTGTAAGCTGAGCCGTCGGAACAGAGAGCGACGTCGCTGACGTTGGTGGCGAAAGAGAGGTTGGCGAGGAGCTGGTCGTAGATGGCGATGGTAGAGTCGCTGGCGCCTTCGTTGTAGGAAATGACGTAGATATTTGGGTAGAGAGTAGCGCCACTTTGGTTGACGGCGGCGATATAGGTGGTACGGCCGTCTTTAACAGCTTGGAAGCCGTCGGCGGTAGTGACAGATGGACTGCCCGAGAAACCTTGAGCTGTGTACCAGGCCAGCGGGCTCAAGTAGTCGGAGTTGGTGACCACACGGTAACCAATAGCGTCGCCGCTGCCGTCATTAACTTCGAAGAGATACTCCTTGAGGATATTGTCGGTCGTCGAGTAGTCGGCGGCGTTTTGGACGGTCAGAGCTGGATAGTCGTCCGTGGTGTCGGTGGTAGCTCCGGCGTCGCGGCAGTAGAAGTCCGAGAAGTTCATCCAACCAGAGCCAATGACAGCGCCGGTAGCCAAACTAGCGTCGTCGCTCCAAGGGAAGACGGTGGTTTTGACGTCGGGCCAAGTATTTTCACAGAGGAAAGCGACAACTTTTTGCGTGCCAGCAATAGACGTACCTTCAGAAGTACCGAATTGATCGTAGTCGATGGTGGCGGTGGCCAATACATTAGCGTCGCCGTTCTTGCCGACAGCGGCGACCGCGGCAGTATCGGTAGCGCTAGGATCTGTGCTGCCGGTAGCAGTCACGATGGTAGCATTCATGTCGTCGGTCCAAGCCCAATTCCACGAGTAAACGCCGGACAAAGATTCGATTGGTTCGCTGGTCGTGCCGTTAAAAGTGTAAGCGGTGGCTGTAAAGTCGTGGCTTTCCGTAGCTTGTGAGAAGTAGTTTGGACTATCGGTATTGCCGTCTGTGACAGCTACACTGTCCAAAGTACAGATTTCTGAACCAGTTGAGAACTCTTGAGTGGCGGCGCCATGTACGTTATACATCGCTACCCCGTCAACAGAATGGACGCCTGGATGTGAAGCGTCAGTAACGTCGCTGTCAGTCATGACTTCTAGAGTGTAGTGAGCGTTGGCTAGCAAGGGGACGTCGTAGTGCATGGTGACTTTATAGCTAGTTACGTCAGGTGATGTTTCGATAGCGGTTTGTGAATAGGAAGCGACAGGCACAACACAATCGCCGGCAGCAGCCTCTGCTGAACGACCGGTGAAGAGCTGACGGACGTTAAGCCAGCTACGAGAATACCAAGGAAGGTGCGAACTAACAGCCATGGCGAGCGAAGTGTGATCGCTAGGACAGAGGTGGCCAGGAACGGTAGTTAAGTCGAGCTTAGCAAACATGAGCGGTTGTGCGGTAGCTGGCGCGGTGGGTGCAGTCAAGAACGTCGAGAGATCCATCTCGCTGCTAAAGAGACCGGATAGCTCGGCATTGCGGCAGACATTGCGTCCGGTTGGATGCAGGCTGACTGTTGGGCGAGCTAGGCAGCAGTTATTAACGCCGACACCAGTGGCTAATGGCAAATGACAGTCGAGATCGCTAACAGCTGAGCAGGAGAGAGAATAGGTGGTAGGTGTGGCTGAAGTAGTGATGCCAGAAACTGGTTCCGTGACGTACATGGAAGCAATGGCCAGCTTGGTAGCTGGGTCGACTTCCTGCGCGGCGTGGAGGTCAATGGCGGCCAATTGAGTGTCGTCAATACGGCTATCGCCACCAGAGGATTCACAAGTAGCGTATTCACCAAGGCCGACCGTGCCATCACCGCAGAATGATGGAGTAGTGTAGGAAGTAGAGGAGCCAAGAAGGGTGCAAGATGATGAGCAATACTGTTGACCGTCGCAGTCTTCACCGGCACCAGTGGCAGCTTGAGTAGTGGCACCATCGCCGCACTTGCTGGCCCAGAAAGCACCACCAGCCGAACCTTCACGGAGACAGGAAGCGGAACAACCGTCACCACTGACACTATTGCCGTCGTCGCAAGTTTCGTAGTTTGGAGTAATGGTGCCGTCGCCGCAACGAGCGCCACCGATGTCAGCTGAACTGACCGTGCCTTCGTTCAAGCAGAGTGAAGAACAACCGTCACCATTGGCCACGTTGCCGTCGTCGCAGTCTTCACCGCCCTGAGTAGGGTCATAAGCAATGTCGTTGTTGCCGCAAGTGGTGTCGACAGAACGGGAACCTTCGTCAAGACAAGTGGCGGAACAACCGTCACCGTTCTTGGTGTTGCCGTCGTCGCAATCTTCGCCGCTGCCGTCGCCAGCGCGATCGAGATGACCGTTGCCACAAACTGGCGCCCAGGTTGGACCACCGTTGCTACCTTCACGGAGACAGGATGATGAGCAGCCGTCGGCATTGGCAGTATTGCCGTCTTCACATTCTTCGCCGTGCAGAGTGTCGATGTGTCCGTCGCCACAAATTGCGGCGTAGGCCTGGCTGCCGCCTGGTGTACAAAGTGAGGTACAGCCGGCTGCAATGTCGTTCTTATTGGTGTCGATAGTAGCGCTTGGCAGCCAGTTGGCGACGTTAATGGTGCTGCTGTGGCCATTGTCGGTCCAGTTATGGAAGCTCCAGTTGTAACCGGTAGTGGCCAACAGCTGACCGGAGGTGGAACAGGCGTCAGGTACGCCGTAGGCAGAGACTGCAAAGTTCTGACGCTCGCCAACCGTGGATGCCGTAGCGGCGTCCGGAGTAACGGCCAAACGGCTGACAGCACAAACGTCGGTGCCAGATTTCACGCCAAAGGTCCAGGAATAATCACCGGAGTAATTAGTGCGGGTTAAAGCAACACCACTTGGGGTAGCGACGTCACCCGAGATGACTACACGGTAGAAGGTACCAGGAGTGAGGTTGGTGCCAGAAGGTAAGGCAATGTCAGCTTGTTTGCAGTGAGTCGAGGCGTCGCTGGCGCAATTGGAGGCGCTCACTGAATAGGCGCGCACTTCGTCGCCAACGCCGACGTTACAGAGTTCATTAGGACAAGCGTAGAGTTTAACGGCACCAGGAGCGACAAGCGTCGCGGCGTCCATGTCGGTATTGAAGGAGGCACCAATTAAACTGTTACGGCAAGCGCCGTCACAGCTTGGCCAGAAATCGGCGACGTAAGGATCCGTAAAGTTAATTGTGAGCACAGCGTTACCGTCGACATTGCTGGCTTGCTCTTGGGCGGTGACGTCCGTGGTGCCTTCGGCGTTGGCCTGAACGAGAGTGCAATATGAGTTACCGCTGGCACAGGCGTCACTCGAAGCAAGACCAGCGATACTTGGATCTACTGTCCAGTTGTAGGTGTACTTACTAGCATCGAGAACGACACAGCCGTCGCTTGGTAAGGCGTTGAAGGTGTCGGTGTTGCCTTGGGCGTCGATGGTGGCGGTAGCCGGCGAAACTGAGACATTATTAACAGCACAGGAAGCACCGGTACTGGAGACTAGGAAATGCCAAGAGTAATCGGCAGCCATAGCAATGCCGCCAGGGGAAGACTTGGCCGCGGTGCTGACCGTAACCTTGTAACTCGCAGCGTTAGCAAAAGGTGTATTTGGGACCCAGGTGAAGGTGGTTGGCGAGGAGTCGGAAATAGTGAGAAGGCCGTCGGCCGTAATGTCCGTGCCGCCAGTGCAAGCGTCGCTGCTACACTTTTCGATTTTGACGGCGTCGTCGATAGTGCCGCGGTTCATGAGTTCCGTGAATTCAGCGTAAACTACAGCCTGAGGGCAGACGTCCGTAGTGAAAGTAGAGTTTGGTACAGCGCTGATGCGACCACCAGGGGTGAGAGTACACTCAGTGACAATCTCTGGAGTTGTCGGAATTTTACCGGTTGAGAAATACCACTGATAGGCCGCTGGACCTGGTGGGAGGGTGGTGGTAGTGGCGGCGCCGTAAGTGAAGTTGAGGGTGTTACTCGTGGCACCAGCCGCTGAGGTGATCTGCACTGGTCCGGAGGTAGCGCCTACTGGAGCCTTGACGGTGACAGCGGTGCTATTCCAGGCGCTGGTTAAAGTAGCTGGGATAGCGGAAAAGAAATCAACTGCGCCTGTACTTGAACCGAGACTGCCGGTGATAGTAACCGTGTCACCGGCGGCGCCAGTGTTGGGCGAGATGGAACAGATGCCAGGGCTAGGCGCATTAGAAGTGATAGTGAAATCAGTAAGAGCCGAAGAGGCGCCGCTTTGGGCGACGAGATAAATGGCAAAATCAGTACCGGCGACAACCGGATTACCGTTTTGATAACTAGCCGGTACAATGACAGTAACCTGAGTGTCAGACCAATAATCTGAGCAGGCGGCCGGGAAATCGACGCTAGCCAAGGCTTTGTAACCAGAAGTTTTGTTTTCGAAAAAGACTTGGCCGATATTGGCACCAAAGTTGCTGCCGGTTAAGGTAATGTAGTCGCCAATGGCAGCTGAGCTTGGGCTGATACTGGCGATGATTGGGACGGTTGTTGTAGCGGTCGCCAGGCTGTAGAGAATAGTATTGGAAGCCACGCCGCCCACAGTAACGCCGACTGGGTAGCTACCGTCACGAGCCGAAGGAGCCGTAACGTTAAGGGAACTATCGCTCCAGCCGCTGTAAGAACCGGCCGCGTTAGTACCGAAAGCAACAGTTGAGGTGCTTTGGGCGTCGCCGAAGTCTAAACCAGACAAAACCACGGCGTCAGTTGGTGCGCCAGAGGCTGGCAACAGTGAACAAAGTTTAGGATGAACGACGTCGTTCACCACGAAGTCGTCGAAAATTTGACCGTAGTCGTCGTTACTCGAGTCACTGAGAGGCGTAGTAGCGCCAGTTGTGACCGTAATTGGGCCAGTCACAGCACCAACTGGAACCATCACAATCAAGCCGGTAGAAGACCAGGTGCTGCAAGATGGGCTGAGAGCGACGACTGTGCCGCCGTTAGCTGCGGTAAAGGTCACGGTTGGTTGTGTGTCGCCGAAGCCAACGCCGTCGATAGTCACGAAGGTGCCAACAGCACCGGAGAGTGGCGAGATGCCAGTAATTTCTGGCAAGGCGGTACAAATGCCGTCCACACAGCTATCGCTTGGGCCGCAGTCGGCGTCAGAAGTACAGATGCTGCCAGAACAAGCGCCGCAGTAGTCGACGTTAGCGCTATCGCCACCACAGTTAAGGCCAGTTTCACCATGCGAGGTGTCGATAACGTCGTTAAAGCACCAAGGGCCACGGGCCGTAACATGAATGGTGTCGTCGCTCGTGTTGCCGGCGATGTCGGTGACGGTGGTGGCTAGCTTGTAGCTAGTGCTGTTGACGAGAGCTGTGGTATCCCAGTTAGTGGCGATGGTGGTGTCAGAAAGATCGGGGCCGGTGGCACCAACGGAGTCGAACTGCACGTCTTCTGCGCTAAAACTGGCGTCCGCCACTTGGCTGTCGTCTGTGGCATGGACTTGGACGAGGGCAGAAGAACCAGATTCCACGCTGCCGCTTGGGATAGTGATGACGGCGGTTGGGTTAGCGACGTCGACGAGGTTGCCGGTGGTGAAGGAGGAAGTACAGCTGGTGGTGGTACAGACAAGCGTAGTACCGTTGGTGCTTTTTACGGCCGTGGAAACACTGACCGAGAAGGCAGTGTCTGCATCAAAACAGAAACGGGTGTCATTTGGTGATGGACAAGCGGCGTTAGGCCGGAAGCTGGCACTATTACTGCTAACCGTGATGGTGCCGTCGATGACTGCGCCGCTAGCGGTGTTTTTGACGACTAGATTATTAGCAAGAGTAGCGGCGTCGAGAGTCTTGGAGAAAGTAACTTTAAGGAGGACGTTGCGGATGGCGACCGGGCCGTCTGGTGAATAGTCCGTCACCGAGAAGGCTGAGGTGCTGCTACTACCGCCGAATCCCCCGCCGCTGCCGTTACCACTGCTGGTGTTGCCGCCGCCAGCGCCAGTGGCGTTAAGCAACGCGGAAAGGATGAAGCTGGCAATCGCGAAGGAGAGCAGGATGATGGCCAGGCCAATGACGCCACGAATGAGGATTTTCTTGGCGCGTTCTAATTTTTCTTCGTTGCCGGCCGCGGTCATCCAAGTAAAGCCACCGTAGAGGACGATAAGTACTGAGAGAATACCGAGAACGCCAATGACCACGCGGATGATGCGAGCGATGATGATTTTAG
Organism: Candidatus Uhrbacteria bacterium; assembly: GCA_903848275.1. GTDB lineage: Bacteria > Patescibacteriota > Patescibacteriia > UBA9934 > UBA9934 > UBA11707. Next base: position 14,086 of record CAINGB010000025.1, read on the forward strand.
GGTCTTCCGCCGTGAGGCCGGAGGCAGCGCCAACGTCGGCCAGGCTACTGGTGACTTGAGCTAGGAGGTGTGGAGCGTGCAAAAATACGCCAGCCGCAATGAGGCCAAGGACAGAAGGAAGAACGTATTTAAGGCGGAACCAACGCATAGCCAAAAACTAAGGTGAAACAGGCAAGAGGTCGCAAGTAGCAGACTGAGCGTGGCCGTTGCAGCAGGATGGGCTAGCAGGATTGACGGCGCAGGCGGCACCGCTAGCGTCTGGACCGTTGGCAGGGACGTAACAGTTTTGGTATTGGTTTTCGATGCCCTGACTGGCCAGAACGCCGTAGAGATAGGTCTTGCCATCGGTTGAGGCTAAGAAAGTACCGTGTTGAATAGTGGTTTGAGTTTGGGTGGCGGCTTGGTTGACTGGATCGATAACTTCGGCACCGGTCTTGTCGAGGCTGACACTACGTGGCAAGAACCACATTTCGTGACTACCGCCGGTTGAAGTCTCTTTGTTGCTCATGCTGACGTTGGCACTGGTGAGAGACAAGGTACGCATGATGTCGGAGAACGTGATAGTGACGATCTGGTCGAGTGCTTGATCTTCGCCGAGGATGTTGGGAGCGATTGTCGAAATGGTTGGCCCGACCAAGTTAATGTCGCCCGAGGTTGAGAAGGTCCAATCCGGGAAGTCATCACCAGCTGTGCCGTCCTGGTTACCGTCCAAACTGTTGGCAGCGGCGTCGGTGATACCGTCATAAGGGAAGCTGTCAGCTTGTGGCGGACTCTTGGTGGTGGTAGCAGCGGCGATTTTGATTGTTAGGTCGTCGTTAGCCGGTAGACAGTAGATGGTGGCGCCGCACGAGTTGGTACCGCAGGCATCTGTCGAGGTGAAGGTGATGGTTTTATAGCCGTTGCTCGTTTGGTAGGTACCAGCTTGAGTAGTGTGGCTGGCGCCGCTAACGGTTTGGATGTTGGAGAAACCGCTAGTTGCCGTGCGAGTACCAGTTGAGGATGTTGGGTCGATGGCTTCATTGAAGGTGACCTCCACAGAAATGTTACGGTCGAAGGTTTGATTTTGTGCTGGTACGACCGAGACCACGTAAGGTGGGGTCAGATCGATGGTGGTGCCAACGGTGAAGGACCACTCGTAGCCACCGGAATAGACGCCAGTAAAGGCATCGGCGTTGGCGGCGGTTTTAATGGCGGTATTAAGCGAGACGGTGTAGAGCGTGTTGTCGGTGGCGGAACCGAGATAACCCTGGGGGATGAAAGTGAAAGTTTTGAGATCGTCAGTAAAATAAACGTCGACGTCGGTGCGGACAGCTTCAAGACCAGTGCTTGGGTAAACAGAGGAAATAGCAACCATGGAGCTATTAATGAGGGTGCCAGCCGCGGTGTCGTCGGTGATGTCGGTGCCGGTGCCGTTAGTGTTATAGCCGGTAATAAATGAGGAAATGTCCATTGGCTCAGCAAAAGTGACCATGATGTGGGTGTTGCGGGCGATGTCCGTGGCGTTGCGCTCCGGGTAGTGGTCACGGAGAATGCCGGCGCCGAGGGAACCAGATAGTGCTTCCACGGAGACGACACCGTTACTCGAGGTATTGTTGCCGGTTCCAGAGCCCGCGCCGAGGGCGTTCAAAATGAAGGTAGCGATACCGTAAGCGCCGAGAACGATGATGATGCCGATGGTGCCATTAATGAGCGTGCTTTTGGCGCGCTTGATTTTATCTTCGCTACCGCCGGCAGTCATCCAGAGGACGCCGGCGTAGATAATGAGAATAAGGAATACGACACCGAGCACACCGAGAACGACCGAAATAATGGTACCGATGATAGTTAACAGATCTGTATTCGCAAAACCGGCTGTAGCACCGACGTCGGTGAGAGCAGTGGTAGCCGATTGAGCTAAAGCGAAGTGCGGATGAGTAACCACAAAGGCCGCCAGAGCGGCAGCAAATGTGGTGAATAACGAAGCTCGTTTCAAGATAGAAGAATAGACCACAGGAAAGATGCAAACTGCAGAACCAATGCTCACAGTATACAACACTTTCGAGTGGTGTACGACCTAGGTTGTGGAGAACATTTTAGCGATGGCGGTTTTTAGTTCTATCAGGCCTGTTTTAGCGTGTGCAGAAACTAAGAGCGCGCAGCTGGCCACGTCGGTCGCGACCGACGTGGCGGGCTTTTTGATGGCGTCGATTTTATTGTAGACCGTGAGTCGTGGGTGATCCGCGATATTTAATTGTTGCAGCACGTCTTCCACTACCGCCATCTTGGCAACGTACTTAGGATCAGCTACGTCGACGATCTGCAGGAGTAAATCAGCGTTGGCGGCTTCAGATAAGGTCGAATGGAAAGCGCGGATGAGTTGGGGTGGCAAGCCAGCGATGAAGCCGATGGTGTCGGAGAGCAAAATAGTTTCGTTAAGTTCGGGAATGTAAACGTCGGCCACGCGGGTGTCGAGAGTGGCGAAGAGTTTATCCGCGGCGTATTCCTGACGCTTGCCGAGGGCGTTTAAGAGCGACGTCTTGCCGGCGTTGGTGTAGCCAACGAGCGCCACGGTTTTCTTTTCCTGACGACGGCGATGCTGCTGGTGTTGGTCGCGGACGCTTTGGCATTTTTCGAGCTTCTGCAAAATCTGTTTTTCTTGCTCGCGCAAGTGACGCTTCATGGCTTCTGTGTTGCCTTCCCCACTACCACCGACCGTACCACGACCGCCGCGCTGCCGGCCCAATTCCGCACCCATGTTGAAAATGCGCGGACCCATGTGGCGCAAACGTGCCAGCTCGATTTCTAATTTGGCCTCGCTCGTCTTGGCGTGTTTGTCGAAGATGTTGAGGATGAGGTCGATGCGATCCCAGACCTGGATTTTGGCGCCACGCAATAGCTCTTCGAGGTTGAAGATCTGCTGAGGCTTGAGGACTTCGTTGATAATCAAAAGATCGGCGCCGAGGAGCTTGCCTTCTGCCACGATCTCCTCCACCTTGCCGCTGCCGATGTAGGTGCGATTGTCCGGCTTAGCGCGACGCTGGACAGTTCTAACTACGGCGACCCCACCGTAAGTTTTGGTGAGCTCCTCAAGCTCGGCCAAGCGCTCTAAAGCCTCGGCCTTCGGCACGGTGAAATGAACGAGGTCAGCGAGGATAGCGCGGCGGAGAGTGGGCATATTATTTAGTAGATTTTATCTTTTTGATGGCTCGCGCTACAGAAAATACAAACTCCAAATCTTTTGTTGAGTATTCTGAGTCTATAGCAGTCAGGGTTCCTATATGTAGGCGATTTCGCAGAATTCGTACTTTGTCAACATCTTTATAAATCTGTTCGTTGATAACTGAGTGATCCCGACAAAGAGTGTTAATATCACCTAAATTTAATTTACCTAGCTTTACATGTTCTATGCTCACTACATGAGAGCCTAAAACGATGCGATCTTGATTATTAATTTTATAAAGTTCTCTGGAAATCTTAAAGCTTTTTGTTTCTCTAGTTAAATTTTCTTCAGAGACCATGCTCTTCAAAAACCAAACCAGTAGTGCTTCGATAATTGAAGCGGTATAAACAATAGCAGTTTTCCTAAAGCTACTTCTGAGCGAAGAGGTGTATGTTGGTAAATCTGATAGATATACTAATTCCATCAAATGCTCAAATGCAGTGTAGATGTTTCCCCTTAGAATGTCGTCTTCAACAAAAGAAAAATTGGACATTCTAGACATAAATAATATTACAGCCTAGGCATCCTGTAGCATACCGGCCAATGAAGGATAGCCTTTCTCAATAAAAAACTCGCCAAGTTTTTTCTCTGAATGAGCACCAAAATCAGTTCCGAGTTTTTTAGCGATGACACTAATTTTAGTATCGAACTTATATATTTCCTCTCGAGTCTTAATTGCCTTCTTTTTCATATAACTAAACTATACCAAGATGGTTCTAAGTGGACAAATTAACCTTTAAGAACTTTATCCACCATTTGCTTAATGCGAGAGCCGTCGGCCATGTCCTTCAGCTTGCCCATAAGAGTGCCCATGGCTTTGCCGAGGTCGGCCGCAGAGGTGATACCGAGAGCGGCGAGTTCAGCGCGGACTTTGGCTTCTAGTTCACCGTCGGTGATTTGAGCTGGGAGATATTTTTCCAGGATGGCGATTTCTTTGCGGGCGGCGTCGGCGAGATCGGCACGAGCGGCGGTGACGAATGATTCGAGACCGTCCTTCAATTTCTTGACGTCGCTCTTGATGACAGCCATGACGTCGGCGTCGGCAATTTCCTGACTGGCGACGGTGCCGGCTTCGATCATCTTGTTCTTAATGCTCGAGATGAGCATGCGGATGGTGTCGAGCGTGGCACTGTCATGAGCTTTCATGGCGGACTTCATGTCTTCGCGGATTTGTTCGTAGAGGGTCATAAAATACAAAACAGGGGAATTAATCCCCTGTTTTATACCATCTTTTATTGACGACGGCGAGACTGTTGCATGTCTTCTTCCTTTACCTTGCCAGTTTTAAGCAAGTATTCGCGTTTAGCACCCATTTCTAAGCGGCGGATAGCGCTGCCATGTTTACGGGTTTTGCTTGGGGCTTTGGCGTGATAGCGGGAGGCGCGCACGGTCAAAACCTTACCACTTTGCTGAATGCGACGTGAAAAGCGACGGAAAACCGCCTCAAAACTCTCGCCTTTTTTGCGTTTTACTTCAATTGTAGCCATGAATATACCTTCCTTTCTATTGTTGGATGGGTGGATAGTACCGTAAAGGGAGGGTTTGGTCAACCTTAGTGCCTACCAAAGAGCTTGCGCTTCTTTTGGATTGGTTCTGGGGCTTTTGGCGCTGGGGCCTTTTTGACCTCCTCGACAACTGGAACGATGCCGGCTTCGAGATTTTCAGCAGCGATAGCGGTCTTCTCCACGAGTGAGAGCTTGTTCTTGGCGACAATGCGGCGAGCTAGGAGACCGACCACCTTCTCGATGTCGACAATTTCCTGGGCGCCGGAGTCCATGTCGCGAACAATGATGGTGCCGTCGAGAACTTCCTTTTGACCGAGGATAAGGGCCATCTTGGCTTTGAGTTTGTCGGCCACTTCGAGCTGAGCTTTTAATGAGCCTTTACCGAAGGCTTCGGCACAACTCATGCCACCGACGCGGATCTTTTCAAAAACGGCCAAACCCTTGCGACGAGCAGCTTCGCCCAGCTGACAGAAGAAAATGTCGACGCGACGTTCTTCTGCTAACTGGAAAACGCCGGACTGTTTCATAGCGAGGATGGTTCTGTCGACGCCCAAACCAGCACCCATGGCACCGGTATTCTCGCGACCACCGAGCATTGGGACCAAGCCGTCATAGCGACCACCGCCACCGAGAGCCAGGCCTTTCATTTCCTCATTCTTGGGGTTCAACATGTAAACCTCGAAGATGCTGTGGGTGTAGTAATCGAGGCCGCGGACCAAGTGTGGATCAAGCACGTAAGGCACTTCTGCTTCGTCGAGATATTCCAAGGCCTTCATGAAGTGAGCCTTGCTCTCAGCGTCCAAGTAGTCAATGATTTGGGGGGCGCCGGCCTTCAGCTCGTTCATGCCTGGCTCCTTAGAGTCGAGCAAACGAAGTGGGTTTTTGAGCATGCGCTTCTTATCGAGTTCGGAGAGCTTGTTCTTGTGTTGCTTGAAGTAGCTCAGCAATTCGCTGATGTAGTCCTTGCGGGAAGCTGGGGTACCGAGGGAATTAACGTGGAGAATGACCTCGACGCCGAGCTCGCGGTAAAAACGGTGAGCCATGAGCATGACTTGGGCGTCGATGATTGGATCGATGGAACCCAAAGCCTCGAGACCAAACTGTTGCAACTGGCGATAACGGCCGAACTGTGGGCGGTCATGACGGAAGAATTGCTCGAAGTACCAGAGCTTCACTGGCTGAGGTTGGTTGACCATGCCGTGTTCAATGTAAGCGCGAGCAACTTGAGCGGTGCCTTCAGGACGCATGGCCACGCGGTCACCGCCTGGATCTTCAAACGTGTACATTTCCTTAGTCACGACGTCGCTCTCTTTGCCGGCGGTGCGCTCAAATAAAGCAGCATTTTCCAGGACCGGCAAACGAATGCGATTGAAGCTATAGGACTTGGTGAGACTGGCGGCCACGGTTTCGACGCGGTCCCAGAACCATTGTTCGTCGGGCAAAACGTCGCGGAAACCACGGACGAGTTCGGGGGTCTTGCTCTTCTTTTTGGATTCAACTGGAGCACCAGCTGAGCTGGGCTTCGCGGCGGCGACGATGGTGGGCTTTGGCATAGTAATTATCAACTAGAAATTATATTGGGGAGCGGCGAAGGTGCCAAGGCGGTCGAGCGGGAAACCACGAATCCAGACGCGGCCAATGAAGTTCTCAAACGGGATGGTACCAATGATGCGCGAGTCGAGGCTGGCGCCGCGGTTGTCGCCCATGACGAAGTATTGGCCAGCTGGCACAACAACTTTTTGTGGGTTGCCGGTTGTTTGTGTTTCGTAGCTTTCGTCGAGCACGATGCCATTTGGATGCTCTGTGTTACTGATAGTGATTTTACCATCTTTCACTTCTACTGTTTCGCCGGGTAAACCAATGATGCGTTTAATATAGTATTGGTCGCTCTCGCCGACTGCACCAGTGGCCGTGTGCTGCGGTGGATGAAAGACGATGACTTCGCCACGTACCGGAGCGCGCAAGCGGAAGGACATTTCGTCGACGATGAGATACTCCTTATCATGGAAGGTTGGATCCATGCTGGCACCTTTGACGACGAACGGTTGAATGAGGAAATAACGAACGATGAAAATGATAACCACGGCGACGATGATGATTTTGCCGATTTCGATCAAGAAAGCGACGACGGGGTTCTTGAAGAAGCTTCGGCCTGGCACTGGTCCCGCTCCGGCTGTCTCTGGAGTTAGCTCATTCATAGGGAAATATGCAAAATTACTCACAGTATAGCACAAAATAGGAAAAAATCAAGTATGGCATGATTACAAAAAAACAGCCACCGAAGTGACTGATTTTTTGGTGGACATTGGTGGGCTCGAACCACCGACCTCTGTCGTGTGAGGACAGCGCTCTAACCAACTGAGCTAAATATCCGTGTATATAACTTCCTGAATTGGCCTTAATTCAGAACGAGGCAATAATAGTGTTTCGGTTGATAAAAATCAAGTCCTGCGTCTTTTAGTTAGACTGATTTGGATAACGCGGCTCATCGGCCTGTAGTCTTGCTTCATGCCGACTATACAGGCTTCGATGTAAGCTCTTTGACTGCTCTTTTTCCAAGCTATTTGCTGATAACCAATGCGTGTAGCTATAACATCTAAAAATAAACGAATTGTTCGGCCGTTGCCTTCACGAAAGGGGTGAATAGCATTGAGTTCGCAATGGATGAGGGCGAGCTTGTCAGTAATCTGCTTCTTAGTGTCATCGATGGAAGGAATATTCTGCCTGAGAATGCGATCGAAATCTGCTAGAGCCGAGCCGATAAAATTAGCCGAACAGAACATGGCGTCACCCTTACTAATATTTACGGTACGAATTTTACCGGCCCAGACATAAAGAGGTTCCAGAAAATAATAGTGAATTTTTAATAAAAATGAAACATCGATAACTTTAGGAATGGCGGCATTGGGTCCTAAAAAATATTCTTTAGCATCTAAGTAAAGAATAGCCTCAGTGTTCTCGAGTTTGGCTTGGTCTTTAATACTGAGTTTATTTTTCAGAACGCCATCTTCCATGCCAGCCTCGCCGGCAGTCGAACTATACCGAGAAGGCGCGGCCATATTGTTTGAGTTTTTTTATGGTGGCAGTGTCTTTTAAGGCGCGGCGTAAACTGATGCCTTCCATCTTTAACGATTGTGCAGCCGAAGCACGTATTGCCCTCTTACTAATGACTCTTCGTTTGTTGAGTGCTTTCATACAGTCGCTTTTATTAGCTTAATTATACCAGAAATTAGGGTGATAGGCAACCGTGCTGCGTTGTTTAATTCTGATGATTCAGCTATACTCCCAGTAGTTATGTCAGACCAACATTCCGTCGATTTTTTGCAGCAAAAGTACGAAGTGCCGGTGGAACGCGTAGTGCGGGCCAAGGTTTCGCGTACCGGCCGATATATTGCCGGATTTTTAGTTATTGGCGCGGTGGTGGGAACCTTTTTTTCTTATAAGTTGGCGCAAATCACGCACGGCGATGAGTCTGACGTGGGTAGTTTGAGTATCTTCTCCACCATTACCTCAAGCATCTCGCATCTGGTCGGAAGTCCTGACCGACCGCTAGTTGGCGAGGAAACCGATCGCATCAATTTTTTGCTGATGGGTGTCGGCGGCACTGGACATGATGGTGCACAATTGGCGGATACAATTATGTTCGGCAGTTTTAAGCCAAGTACAGCTGAATTGGGTTTGCTCTCAATTCCCCGCGACCTGTACGTAGCCATTCCGGGCTACAGCAGCGGCAAGATTAACCACGCCAACGCTTACGGCGAAATGAATGGCACGGGACAGGGTTTAAAGCTGGGGAGCGACGTGGTGAGTAGCGTCGTCGGCCAACCGATTGATTATACGATTCGCGTCGACTTTGACGGCTTTTCTAAATTGATTGACCAGTTGGGTGGCGTGAATGTTTACATTGATAAGAGTTTTGATGACTACCAATTTCCGGAATACGAAGGCTCGCCAACCTACAAGACTCTCCATTTTGTGCAAGGTTATACCCATATGAACGGGGCCGAGGCTTTGGATTACGCCCGTTCACGACACGGCAACAACGGCGAGGGTACCGATTACGCCCGCGCTGCTCGTCAGCAGAAAATTTTAATGGCGGCTAAAGAGCAAGCTCTGTCGCTTGGTGTTTTGTTGAATCCGGTTAAACTAACTAAACTTTTCAGCACACTCAGTAGTCATATCGCTACCAATCTCTCAGTCTGGGAGATGATCAAGATGGCCAAGTATGTGCCGAGCATTGACCCTAAAGCGGTGGCCATGCAGGTGCTCGATACTAGCCCAGGCAGTCCCCTTTACAGCACGACCACGGAAACGGCGGGCTTCATTATTTTGCCAAAGAGCGACAATTGGAGCGATATTCAGAAGATTGCGGCCAATATGTTCGTGTCAGCCGGAGCTAAAGCCAGCACTAGTGTACCTGTAGCTGCGGCTGCTACGCCAGTTGTTAAGGTAGAAATCCAGAACGGGACCGAAGTTTCCGGCCTGGCTTATCAAACGGCAGCTCGTTTAACAGGCTCGAGCTATGAGGTGGTCAGTGTGGGCAATGCCACCGACAGAACAGTGGCCAAAACAACTATCTACGACCTGACCAACGGCCGAAAAGCCGCTGAATTGGCAACGTTAAAGCAGTTTTTGGGAGCTGATGTGGTCCTGACTGGCGAGGGCTGGACTTATGCAGACAACGTGGTGCCGACCAAACTGCAAACGATTTCCAGTAGCGATACGGCTAAAACAAGCGAAAAAGTTGACTTTTTGATTATAGTGGGTCAAGATGCGACTTCTCTCGTATTGAAATAAGTCGTATGTCAGCCGAAAATCCAACGCGTATTCCAAAAGTGGCCTTGATCGGGCGTACCAACGTCGGTAAGTCGACGCTTTTTAATAAATTGATTGAGGAACAGCGTTCGCTCGTGTCCGACGTCGCTGGTACCACCCGTGACCGTTTTGAAGCGGACTGTATTTGGCGCGGTCAGGTGATTCGTTTGATTGATACTGGTGGCTTGGACGTCGACCCAAAGCTGGAGATTGAACGCGGTGTGATTGAGCAAACTGAATACGCGATTAAGGAAGCTGACTTGGTTTGTTTCTTGGTCGATTTGACCGTGGGCCCCACCGTCGACGACTACGTAATCGCCAAGAAATTATTCGCGGCTGGTAAGCCAGTAATTGTCGTTGGTAACAAGGGCGATACTCCAGCCCTCCGAGCTAGTGCAGAGAGTGACACTTGGAAGAGCTGGCCGCTTAGCCGCCCACTCGCCGTTTCTGCGGCTCGTGGTATTGCCGCTGGTGATTTGCTCGATGAGGTTTACAACGGCTTGAATAAGGCTGGCGCCCCACCAACCGACGTGACGAACGTTATCCCAATGGAGGTAGCGGTGCTCGGTGAACCAAACGTCGGTAAGTCTACCTTGCTTAACGCGATTTTGGGTGAGAAGCGTTTTATTGCATCGTCAATTGCGCACACCACTCGTCAGCCAAACGAGGTGAGTGTAAAAATTGGTAAACAGAACTACGTCTTTGTGGACACGGCCGGTATTCGCCGTCAGTCACGCCGCTTGCAAGCTGGCAGCTTCCTCGAAAAGCACGGCGTCAAACAAACTGTGGAATTATTGAAGAAGGTAAACGTCGTTTTGTTCGTGCTCGACATGAGCCAGAAGATTGACGTGCAGAACAAGCGCTTGGCTGGTTTGATTGCAGAACATGGCACCAGCGTCGTCATTATCGCCAACAAGTGGGACTTAATTCCAGACAAGGACACCACGACCATTCTCAAGTACGAGGAATATATTCGCGCTCATTTGCCGCAGATCAACTACGCACCAATTCTCTTCATCTCCGCTTTGACCGGTCAACGCGTCGGCGACATCATGAAAAAGATTTCGAGCGTGTTCAGCAGCCGCTTTACACAGTTGCTCGATACGGAATGTAAGGAGTTTATTTCGAAGTGTATTGCTAAGCACAAGCCAAGCAAGAATAAAGGTACTTGGCACCCGAACATTACGGAGTTCGTGCAGACCACCATCAACCCACCACGCTTCCGCTTGACCATCAACGCTCCACGCGAAGATGCTTTGGCCGATAGCTACGTCCGATTCTTGGAACGTTTGATGCGTGATGAGTTCAACTTTGTCGGCACGCCAGTTTCAATTCGCGTGTTAGCGGTGCAGCGTAAGCATGGTGAAGCACGTACGCCGATGAAACGAGTCAAAACTAAAATGGGAGGAAGACATAATTAGTTCGCTCGCAACTGCCGTGTCTCCTGTTCCTAGCGGCGCCTCGACAACCGTACCGGCTGGCTCACCTCGTATGACTCGGGGGCCGGCACAGGGCCGAGGCTGGCGTCGTCACAGGAGACAACGGCAGTCGCTCGCTCTTAAAGGCCTCCGTCTTGCTAAATAGTTTAAACTACCAACTACTAACTACCTACTACCAACTTTCATACTCTATGGCAATCATGATCGTGGGGCTCGGTAATCCAGGTGCAGAGTACAAGAAGACCCGCCACAATGCGGGTTTTTTGGCGCTTGATAAGTTGGCGGCAGAATGGGGTGCGAGCTGGCGAGTGAATACTACAGCTAAGGCCGAGGTGGCAGAGGTGATTGTTGGCGAGATGAAAATTGTGCTCGTGAAGCCACAAACTTTCATGAATAATTCGGGGCTCGCAGTAGCGTCGCTTATGCACCGTTATAAGATTACGATTGAACGAGTGTGGGTGGTTTACGACGACGCAGCTATTGCGAACGATCAAGTGAGAGTAAGGCGTGGCGGCAGTGCTGGCGGTCACAATGGACTCAAGTCGATTATTGCTCACAACGGCGACCCGTTTGCGCGTTTCCGTATTGGCTTGGGTAATCCCCCAGAACGAGTACCGCTCGAAGAGTTTGTGTTGCAGAATTTTAAGGCCGATGAGATGACGCTGCTTGAGGATAAATTAAACGTCGTGATTGAGCTCATTAACGAAGCCCGAGTGACCGGCGTGCAGGAAAAAACGGTAACAATCGCCACATGATCTCCCCCTACCGCTTAGCCCTGACGCATTTTAACGACCTCACCATCGGCCCAGTCCGCCATGCGAGCTTGCTTGAAGTTTTGGGCAGTGACGAAAAGATTTGGCGAGCAACCACCGACGAACTGCAGAGTGGCGGCTTGAGTCGCGGGATGGCGGCGAAGTTTATCGCCTGGCGCACCACGCAAGACCCGCAGGCCCTGCTCGATGATACCTTGAAGCGTGGGATTAGCTTGGTGACGCTCGATGACCCAGAATACCCAGAACTGCTCCGCGCCATTCATGACGCACCGTATGTGCTCTATTATCGCGGTACGTTGCCGCCGGCAGATGCATTGCTTGTCGGCGTCGTGGGGTCGCGACAGGCTTCGCAGTATGGTTTAAAAGTAGCTGGTGAATTGTCTGAAGCTCTAGCTAGGCATCATTTGGTAATAGTAAGTGGCCTGGCCTGGGGTATTGATGAAGAGGCGCACAAAGCGACGGTTAAAGTAAATGGTAAGACGATTGCCGTACTTGGCTGCGGTTTAGATGCCAATGATTCTTATCGAAAAATACAACTAGCTGAAGAGATCCTCGCTAAAGGCGGAGCGGTAATTAGCGAGTACCCACCAGAGATGCCTTCGCTTACTCACCATTTCCCAATTCGTAACCGAATAATTTCTGGCATGAGTAAAGGTACCCTGGTGGTCGAGGCAGCTGAGAAGTCTGGCTCACTAATAACGGCACGAGCGGCCTTAATGGAAAATCGTGAAGTATTTGCCGTGCCTGGATCTATTCACTCCCCCACTTCTGTTGGTACTAATCGTTTGTGTCGTGATGGCGCTCATGTGGTGACCTGTGCCAATGACATCCTTGAAGTACTCGGCGTAACACCAAGAGTGACTTCAACGGAAGTTCCGGCCGCTATGATACCTCCTGCTGCACCAGAGGCTAGGGCGATTCTAGCGCTACTAAACCACGAACCGAAACACATCGACGATTTGGCTTTGACTGTTAATCTACCGAGCCATACCGTCGGCGCAACGTTGACGATTATGGAGATTGAGGGTTACGCTCGGCATGTTGGCGGTGGAAATTATACGAGGTAAACGTCAGTGAGTTCGCCTAACGCTTCGCTTCGCCGAAGTCGTCAACCGCACCAGCCGTCTCACCTCGTATGACTCGGGCGCTGGCGCAGGGCCGACTTCAGCTCAGCTCATCGTCAGTCGCAACTCACTTATCGAGTCAGATGATACAGGTAGCAATGAGGCGAATGAATGCCGGCCCTGCGGAATCCCGCCGAGTCAGACGAGGTATGGTCTGGGATTCTGCGGTTGACGGTATGAGTGAGACGAAGTGCTATCTGTATCATCTGAATCTGTGAATATGAAAAATTATAAAGAAGCGGTGCAGCGATTGATTAGTCTCAGTAATTTGGAAACGCCGTGGCGCGGGAGTCAGGAGAGTTTGCAGGATTCGCTCAAGCGCACCAAGCAGCTGCTAACTAAGCTCGAGTACCCGGAGCGTGAGTTGAAGTTTGTGCATGTGACCGGCACGAGCGGTAAAGGCAGTGTGACTAATCTGATTCACGAGATGCTCTTGGCGGATGGTCGGACTGTGGCTAGTTATACGTCGCCGCATACTACCACGCTGCTTGAGAGGTTTAGAGTGAACGAGAAGCTGATCGAACCGAAGCTGCTCGTGCAGGCCATCGAGCTCGTGATTGCGAGTTATGAGGCTCATCTGGTAGAAGGAAAACAAGCACTCAGCTATTTTGAATTAGCGACCGTGGTGGCGCTGGTAGCTTTCGTGCTGGCGAAGGTTGAATGGTGCGTGCTCGAGGTGGGACTCGGCGGCCGCTGGGATTCGACCAATGTGATTCCTAAGAAAGAGGTGGCGGTGATTACCAACGTCGACCTTGATCATACGGATATTTTGGGGAATAGCGTGAAGGAGATTGCGCAGGAGAAAGTGGGAATTATTACGGGACGCTGTGCGGTTATTTCTGGCGTCGTCCAGCCGAATCTAAGGGAGTTGATAAGCGACGTGGCGAGCGATAAGAAGGCGAGCGTAAGATTCATCGATGCGCCGAATAGTGATCATCGATTGCACAATGCGTTGATAGCGACGGCAACGGCGCAAGCGGTGGGAGTAAAGATTGAAGTGATCGAAAAGGCATTGACGAAGACCAGAGGACTGCCCTGCCGGTTTGAAGTGATGAGCGAGAAGCCGCTCGTGATTGTCGATGGGGCGCATAATGAGGCCAAGATGAAAGGAACGGTCAGTCTGCTCAAATCGATTAAGCGCGGAAAAGTTCATGTCGTCTTTGGCTGCAAGCATAGTAAAGATGCGGGGGCGATGCTAAAGTCGTTAATGCCACTAGCCGATGTGATTCACACGACGCGTTACCAGCATGGTTATGGCGCGCCAGAGAATCCGGCGGTGCTCGCTAAACTGATTACGAAGAATAAGCGCGGCAAGACCTGGCTCTTTGCCGACGAGGCACTGCATTTTGTACTCGAGGCGATGAAGCCGGAGGATACGCTACTAATTACTGGATCGCTCTATTTGGCTGGAGAATTGAGAACGCAATGGGTGAGTGAAGAATCAATTGTGAAGAAGCAGTCGAGTCAAGTTAAATGACTCAAACTCGTCAGTCGGCCAAGGCTCGGGGTGCAAAAGTTCGTCGGGTCCTGCCGCTGCGGACCCCGCTGGGTGCTCGCAAGCTGCGCGCCCAAGCAGGGGCCTCCCTTCGCGTCACCCGACTACAGGAATTAGGCCTGCCCCTCGCTACTTGGCCTTATGGGCTGCATAAAAAGTTTGACATAACGGGCTCTGGAGGCTATCGTTCGCAGCAAATATGTCTAAACTTGTCATTGTCGAGTCCCCTACTAAAGCTAAAACTATTACCAAATTTTTGGGGAAAGAATTCACAATTCTTTCTTCTTTTGGTCATATTCGTGACTTGCCAAAGAAGTCCACCGCGGTCGACGTCGAGCATGGCTTTACGCCAACTTACGAAGTGCCCGTGGATAAGAAGGCTAAGGTGACGGCGCTTAAACAAGCGGCCAAGGGTGTAGATGAAGTCTACCTCGCAACCGACGAAGACCGTGAAGGAGAAGCGATTGCCTGGCATATTGCTGAGGTGCTTAAGCTCGACGTCGCCACAGCCAAGCGCATTACTTTCCACGAAATTACCAAGGCCGCGATTGTGAACGCGGTGGAGCATCCAAGGACCATCGACATGAACATGGTCAACGCGCAGCAGACGCGCCGCATTTTGGACCGTTTGGTTGGTTATGAATTGTCGCCGTTATTGTGGAAGAAGGTGCAGCGCGGACTTTCGGCTGGTCGCGTGCAGAGCGTGGCTGTGCGTTTGGTAGTTGAACGCGAACTGGAGCGCAACGCTTTTAAGAGCGATGAATACTGGACGATCGAAGCGACGTTTGAGAAAGACGGCGCGGTGCTGGAAGCTAAGTTGAACAGTATTGACGGCAGGAAGCTGGAGAAGCTCGATATTAAAAATGAGGCCGATGCCAAGAAGATTGTCGACGACGTGACTGGTGTCAGCTTTGTCGTTGATAAGATTGAGTTAAAAGATGCTTCACGTAAACCGCCGATTCCTTTGACGACGTCGAGTTTGCAGCAGGATGCATACAACCGTTTGGGCATGAGTGCTAAGCAGACCATGACCTTGGCGCAGAAGCTGTACGAAACGGGTAAGATTACTTACATGCGTACTGACTCCCAGAATTTGGCGGAGCAGTTTACGAGTGCCACACAAGATTATTTGCAGACGACTTTCGGTGCTGAATACGCCAAAGGTGCAGTTAAGTATGCCACTAAGAGTAAGGGAGCGCAGGAAGCGCACGAGGCTATTCGTCCAACTGATGTGACCGCGTCACCTGAGAGCTTGCAAGCGAGTCTCGAAAGTGGCGAATGGAAACTGTATGATTTGATTTGGCGCCGCACAGTGGCCAGCCAGATGCCAAGCGCCAAGATGCGTCGGACCGCCGTCGATCTACTCGGCAACAAACATATTTTCCGCGTGAACGGCAGCACAGTAGTGTTCCCAGGTTTCATGAAAGTATGGCAAGCAAGTGAAGACAAGCTCTTGCCGGTAATGGCGCAAGGTGACGTGATTGGTGAGGCCAAGGAGATAAAGCCGGAGCAGCACTTCACCGAACCAGCTGCCCGCTACAGCGATGCGACTTTGATTAAGGCCTTAGAAGAATACGGCATTGGTCGCCCTTCTACTTACGCCCCAACTTTGACGACGATTATTGACCGCGGCTACGTGCTGCGCGACGATAATAAGAAGCTCTTCCCGTCTGACATTGCGATCATCGTGACGGATTTGCTGAAGACGCATTTCCCGAATATTGTCGGCTACGATTTTACCGCCGACATGGAGTTGAAGCTCGACGAAGTGGCTGAGGGTAAGCAAGACTGGCAGAAGATTTTGGGCGATTTTTATGGCCCGTTCCATGCACAAATTACCGAGAAGACCGGTGATTTAAGCCGGGCTGACGTCATGAAGGAACGTAGCCTGGGCGTCGACCCTAAAGACGGCCTTGAGATTATTGTACGAACTGGGCGCTTTGGTCCGTACGTGCAACGCGGCATTGTGAGTGATGAGAATCCGAAACCACCACGCGCCTCGCTGACCAAAGATCAACTGATGGATACGATTACCCTCGACCAGGCCTTGAAATTGTTGCTGCTCCCCCGCTTGGTCGGTAAGCACACGAATGGCGAAGATATTATTGCCAACCTAGGCCGCTTTGGTCCGTACTTGAAGTGCGGCACGGTGAACATTACTTTGCCGCCGGAAGATCACCCGGCGGAAGTGACGCTCGAACGGGCGATTCAGATTTGTACAGAAGGCGTCGCTAAAAAGGCCGCGGCCATGAAGCCACTAGCCGAACTCGGTACTGACCCGACGAGTAAAGGTGAGATTGTTATTCGTAGTGGACGCTTTGGTGACTATATTACGGACGGCAAGACCAACGTGACGGTGCCGAAGAAAATTACCTGGCAAGACGTGACACCGGAAATGGCGATCGAGATGCTAGTCAAGAAGCGAGCGTCGCCCAAGAAGGCTTGGGGGAAGAGGAAGAAGAAGAGTGATGATAATGACTAACTAATCTTAACGTTATATTTTCTATGTCAAATGTATTAGCGGCATTACTAGCTAATAAATTAGCCAAAAATCCTGATAAATTATTGAAAACTGTTAAGCCGCTAGGCAAAGTGTTGCTGAAGATATTCGTAATTTTTATTATCTTTGATGTGGTATTTTTTATATTACTTTTTCTCTGGGCAATTATAACTAACCACCTTGGTAATTAACTCGGAAAAAAATGATACAATACTCTCAGCGGTGTGAGTGAAAACTTCGTTCGGCTAGCCAAGCCGAAGACATCGCTCAAATAATTTGCTATAATGCGAGTGTCTCTTGGTTGAGGTAATAACTGAGAGGGTATTATTTCCGAGAGTCATCCTCCGAGAGGCGGGTGACTATTGTTTTATTGGGAGATACGAGTCAACGTTTTTGACATAGGGACTGATCTAGTTTATAGTTTATTTGCGCTTGTGGGCGAAAGCCCCGTTCGGCCAATATCATAAGCCGAAGACAAGCGTAAAACAACCCTTTAATGGGGTGTTTTTTTGTTTAAGAGTCCAATAGCCATCCTCCACCGATCCTTTTAACGGTTTTCTGACTATTCGTCTTAAGCTCCTTCCAAGCAGGAGATACACTCCAAAAATGAAAATTGCCATCCCCAACTCTGCGTACTACAACATTAATCCTACGCTTTTTGTCGAGATTAATAATAGCAGCAAAGGCATAGTAACGAACTGATTTCTCTTGCCGATGACCACTAACATCTGGCTTGCCTACCGTCTGCACAGACTCGCGATGTTCCTGAATAGTGGTAGTTTTCTTAATTATTAAAACGGCGTCTTCCAAACAGAGAAGTTTATTTTTCTGAACTACCTTAGTTCGTTCCGTTCGAGTGCCATCAAACTGCAAGTGATGGAATCCGTCTGAGCTGAAATGTACCATTTGATTAAGAGCTGGGCAATGAACTTTGATAACTGATTTATAAAATTTCTCTGCTTTTGCAAAGATCTTTTTAAACTCAAATAAATCGCTATTACTCATACTTATAAACTATACTTGCACAGGTCTTTCGTCAACATGCGGAACTTGCCACAAAGTGATATTCGGCCTATTCTCTATAGAGTATGCAGATGCCTTCGTTTGATGATTTAAAGGTGGTGCTCGATGCCAGATACAGCGAGTTTGATTTGATTTTGCTGCAAACGGCGTATGAATATGCCAAGCTGGCGCATGAGGGGCAAACTAGGAGTACAGGTGAGCCGTATTTTAATCACGTTTTTCAGACGGCGGTTAAGCTGGCGAAGTTGCGTTTGCCGAGTGAGGTGATTGCGGCTGGCTTGTTGCACGATGTGCCAGAGGATACTGAGAGAACGCTCGAGGATGTGGAGCGCGAGTTTGGGGCGGATATTGCTGGCATGGTGGCGAGTTGCACCAAGCTTGGTAAAGTGAAGTACCGTGGCGAGGAGCGTTACATTGAAAACTTGCGTAAGATGTTCGTGGCCATGGCAGAAGACGTGCGCGTCATCTTCATTAAGTTTGCGGACCGCATGCACAACATGGAGACGCTCTACGCCAGGCCAGAGCATAAACGCTTGCGGATTGCTAAGGAGGTAATGGAGATTTACGCCCCGATTGCCAACAGGCTCGGCATGGCGGAATACCGTGGTCAATTTGAGGATCACGCGTTTAAATATTTGTTCCCTCGCGATTACACTTGGACGCAGCATTTGCTCGAGGAACGAGTGCGCAAATTTGGGCCGGCCATGAACCGCGCCATTCCGACGGTGGAAAAAGAATTGAAAGATCATAGCGTCAACTACGTCGACATCCACGGCCGGATGAAACATTGTTATAGTTTGTATAAGAAGCTCAAAAAGTACGGCAACGACATCGATAAAGTGTACGACATTGTGGCGCTGCGCATAATTGTACCGAGTGTCAGCGACTGTTATGCGGCGCTTGGCATTCTACACAGCCTGTATACGCCGCTCCCTGGCCGTATTAAGGATTATATCGCGCAACCTAAGCCAAACGGTTATAGCTCACTCCACACCACCGTGTTTGACGACCAAGGGGCGATTGTCGAGTTCCAGATCCGTACTCAGCAGATGCACGAGGAAGATGAATACGGTATTGCGGCGCACTGGCGCTACAAAGAAGGGTCGGCTAAGAATAAACACGTCACCTGGATGGAGGAGTTTGCTAAAATTCAGAAAGAAATTAGTGGCGACACCTTCATGGACCATTTGGACAACATGAAGCTCGACATGTTCCGCGACCGGATTTTCGTGTTTACACCGCGCGGTGACGTGATCGACTTGCCGGAAGAATCGACACCGGTTGATTTTGCTTACGCTGTACATACCGACATTGGCAACAAGGCGACCATGGCCCAGGTGAACCGTGTAGTGGCACCGCTTGATACCACACTCAAAAGTGGCGATGTGGTAGAAATTGTGACCGACAAGAATCGTAAACTGCCGAACGAGGATTGGCTGCGGTTTGTGAAAACGCACCAGGCCCGCGAGAAAATAAAAGACGCGCTCCGAGCGACGAAGCGGTCGTTTATTGCGAAGATGTTAGGTCGATCTTAGGTGAGGTGCTCAATGAGGGCCTTCAAGTCGTCCTTAGAGTAGAAGTGAATGATCACCTGGCCGCTGGCTTGGGTGGTCATTTTGATTTCTACTTTGGTGCCGATTTTCTCGCGGAGTTCGCGTTCGATGGCTTCTAGGTTGGGGTCGCGGAAAAGGTGTGGTTGGCGAACATGGGCACGGACGGTGCGCTCGGCTTCGCGGATGCTGACGCCGCCCTTTAGCATGCGTTCAAAGAGGTCGCGTTGACGAGCCACGTTGCCTTCTTGCAAGAGCGTGCGGCCGGCGGATTTGCTGATTTTGCCTTCTTTAATGGCGGTCAGAATATCGTCGGGTAAATCGAGCAAGCGGAGAGCATTCGTGATGAACGGGCGGCTCTTGCCGACGCGCTGTGCCATGTCGTCCTGGCTCAAGCCGAAGTCTTCCATGAGGGCTTTATAGGCCAAGGCTTCTTCGACTGGATTCAGGTCCGAGCGTTGGACGTTCTCGATGATGGCGAGTTCCAGCTTTTCGCGATCGGTTGCTTCGCGAACAACGACTGGGACCTTCTCGAGTCCGAGCAAGTTGGAAGCACGTAAACGACGTTCACCGGCGATGAGTTCGTACTGGCCGTTGCCTTTGTCGGTCACCGTCAGCGGCTGCAAAATACCGTGCTCGCGAATGCTGTCGGCCAAGTCGCTTAGTTCCTCTGGCGCGAACTCGCGGCGGGGCTGACGAGGATTGGGCACGATTTGCGAAGGGGAAACGTGAATGAGGCGCAGGCCCTCGTCGACCACGCTTTCTAGGATGTTTGGTTGCTCGATAGCTGGAGCAGCTACCGGCGCCTCACCGGCCCCCTCCACCTCCCCCATACCTGGGGGAGAGTTGCGCACTGGAGTCATTTGGGGAATTAACGAGCCGAGTCCCCGGCCGAGTCCTCCCATTGGTTTTGCCATATACTTCGATTACTGTTGAACAGGTGCAGCCACGTCTTCCCGCGTCACGAATTCTCGAGCCAAGCGTTCGTAAGCCTTGGCGGCTTTGCTTTCCGGGTCGTAGTGCAGGATTGACTTGCCGAAACTTGGGGCTTCTGCCAGGCGAATACTGCGCGGAATGACGGAGCGGAAGATTTTGCCTGGGAAATGTTTGTAGAGTTCTTGCAGGACTTGATTGCTCAGGTTGGTGCGGGTGTCGAACATGGTAATGACCGCGCCCATGACCTCGAGTTCTGGTTTGAGGTTGGTGCGAATGAGGTTGACGGTGTGCATAAGTTGGCCGATGCCTTCTAAGGCGTAGTATTCGGCCTGGACCGGAATGAGGACGCTGTCGCTGGCGACTAAGCCGTTGATGGTGAGGAGGCCGAGAGACGGCGGGTTGTCGATGATGATGTAGTCGTAGTCGTTACGGACTTCGAGTAAGGCTTTGGCGAGTTTGTGCTCGCGGTTGAATTCATTGACCAATTCCACGGAGCTGCCGGCCAAGTTGGCGCTGCCAGGCAAGATAGACAGGCCGTCGTGGGCGGTGGCAATGATGACGTCCTTGGCCTTTTGGCTACCTGAGATGACCTCGTAAGTACCCATGAGGTCGCTGACGTCGTGGCCGAAGCCGCTCGTGGCGTTGCCCTGGGGGTCGAGATCCACTAATAAAACACGTTTGCCGAAACTGGCTAAATAGGCAGATAAATTGATAGATGTGGTGGTTTTACCCACCCCACCCTTTTGGTTCACGACGGATACGATATAGGCCATAATGATGGGGAGAGTATAGCAAATAAAATACCACGACGACAGGGCTCGGAACTAAGCCAAGAAATTAGCTATTTACACGTTTCTACCTAACCGTATCATCACAAACATACATATCCCAATCAGGGTTATATTTTCCATTTTTACAGCATTCGTAATCGTCGTCTCTTGCTCCGTTGGGGTTGTATGTGCTCTTTTCGTCGTCTATCCAAACTCTACAAGCCTCTAGTGAATCGAGCTCCCCTGAAAGTCTGTCTACGGTTAAGTTTGATGCGTCTGGATAATACATGGCTATCCATGTATCCCTAAAAATACACCCCGACCCAAGTAGAAAAAGTGAAATACCTACAATTGTAATTTTTATAAATTTTGAGTTAATCATATCAAACAAGTAATACACTAATTTTTTTAGCTAATTTTGGGACGTCGTGCTTGGCCACATTCCAGACGGCTTCGGGGTCAACGAAGGCGTAATCGTGGATGAGAATATCGCGCAGGCCAGCCATCTGCTTCCAGGGAATTGATTTGTCCCGTTCTTTGATTTCTTCGGTAATGCGTTTAGTGGCTTCGCCGATTATTTCAAGACGTCTAATAACGGCGTCGCGGAGTTTGGGGTCACGCAAGAATTCTGCTTTTTTGATGCCCGAAATATACTCGGCTATAGCTGTAGCCGAGTCCAAAATGTGCCCAAGGTAAATCAGTGGGTCACGAATCATAGAATCGTTCTGGCGTCGGCCATGATAGTTTTCTTGAGGCGTGGTGAGATGGACTTATAGCTGACCAAGTCGACTTTGCGACCAAGTGCTTTTTGTAGTTTGTAGCGTAAGGCGATAACTTCGAAGAGACCAGTTTTGGGAGCGTATTCAACCAATAGATCGACGTCGCTCTTGGCTTTGGCTTCACCCCTAGCAAATGAACCAAACAAGGCAGAACGACGTACCCCGGAGCGTTTGAGCACGGGGACGGAGAGGCGTTTGATTTGTTGAAAGGTGAGGGTTAGCATATCTTGCTTAGAGTATAGCAGATGGAAATGTGAGGTGATAGTGGGACTCGGCCTCGCCTCTCGGGTCGTCGACACTCCCCGAGGGCTGGCCACCAGCTCGCGGTTCCGATTGGTATCGGAACATCGCTCCGCTGTTCTCGTCCCTCACGCAAGCCAAACTGTTGGCTTGCTCCGCGGCATCAAAAAAACAGCCAGAAGGCTGTGTTTTTTGGTGCCGCGGGAGGGACTCGAACCCTCAATCCCTTACGGGAAACGGATTTTGAGTCCGTCGCGTATACCATTCCGCCACCGCGGCCGGATAGTTCAACGCGGGAAAATAGTAACAAACTGGGGCGATTTAGGCAACCCCTCGGCTTGTCAAAAACACTTGTATTTGTTATAGTGCCGTCGTTTCCTACCCTAGCTGGGTAGCTCAGTCGGTTAGAGCGAAGGACTCATAAGCCTTAGGTCGCGGGTTCGATTCCCGCCCCAGCTACCAAATGTCCCCCACTGTTCAGTGCGAACTTGGGGGATTTTTGTTTGACCTTTTTTGTTAAATAGGCTATTATTCCGGCGCAGGGTAGAGCAGCCTGGCAGCTCGTCGGGCTCATAACCCGAAGGTCGTCGGTTCAAATCCGACCCCTGCAACCAAAAGTCCCCCGTCTAGCACGGAGGATTTTTGTTTTAGCGTCGATTAGAACCAAGCATTCGCGCCAGCGGAAATGAGAGTGACGAGGAGGCCAGCGACAAGCGTGCCGAGGCCGATGGCTAGGAAGGCTTTACGGAATGGGATTTTGAGAGCGACGGCGACGAGGGCAGAAGACCAGAGGCCGGCTAGTGGCAGGGGGATGCTGGCGAGAAGAAAGAGGGCAATGGCGCCGTAGCGTTCGTATTGTTTTTTGAGACGGTGCTCGCCATGGACGAGAAGGCGGTCGATGGGGGCGACGAGTTTGGGGAAATGTTTGGAGCAGAAGTCGCGGAGGGCGCGAAGTCCGAAGAAGATTGGGAAGAATGGGATGAGGGTGCCGAGAACGGCCAGACCGTAAGCGTCCATGGGGTTAATATTCCAGGAATGGATGGCGAGAGGAATGGTTAGGCGGAGCTCGGTCAGCGGGAGGCCGGAGAGCAACATGGTGGCCAGCCAATGTGGCCAAGAGTCAAAAAAATTTATTATTAACTCAACCATATATACTAGTAAAATGACTAAATGTAGCAATACACGACCTGACCCCAGTTACCAAGTGAACGTCTTGAAAGCCCAGGCGGCGAGGCCTTTGGCGTCTTTGAAGCGGCTGGATTTTGACTCGGAACCGAGGACGACGACGCGGAGGGCGTGGCCATCGTGCTTGATGAGCGTGGCAAAACAGTAGCCAGCTTCTGGGATAAAGCCCGTCTTCCCTGCTACCACCTGATAATCGCCAGTATTCATGTAGCTCGCGAGAAGTTCGTCCGTGGCGTCGATGTCGACGGAGTAACCGCTAGCTTGAGTGACGGTGACTTGGCTCTTGGGCATAATCGCAGCCATGGTTGGGTTGGCGGCGGCGGCTGAGAGAATTTTGGTGAGGTCGCGAGCGGTTGAGACGTTGCCCGAGTCGACCCCGCTAACGTCGACGTAATGCGTGCTCGTCATGCCGAGATCTGCAGCTTTTTTGTTCATGGCAGTTAAGAAATCCTCAGGCGATAAATTTGAGAAACGGGACAGGGCTTTGGTGGCCGTGTTGTCGCTGCCGACCAAACTGGCGCGCAAAACGTCGCGCATGGTGACAGCGTCGTCAAAGCGGAGGTAGACGCGTCCTCCGCCAACGTAATCATCGCCGATGACGGTGACGCGGGAGTCGAGTTTAGGATTGGTGTCCATGAAGACGAGGACGGTCATGAGCTTGGTGATGCTGCCAATGGCGCGAACGTCGTCGGGCTGCTCGGAATAGAGGATGGCGCCGCTGGCGTCGTCGATGACAATCGCGCTCTCCGCTGAGGTGACGATGCCGTAGGAATCGAGATCCGTCTTGGTTGGTGGCGTGATGCGATCCGCGGCTAATGGCAAAGTGGCGAACCAAGAGGTGGCCGAGTTAAGGGTGGTGCCGGAGCTAGGAAAAAGGTTCATTAGACTGACGGCGAGTAGTAGTTGAGCGATGATGTTGGGGATCATAGTATGAGTTTACGAGTTGGTAGTTAGTAGTTTGTAGTTGGTAGCTTCCGTAATCAGTGAGCCAACTACCGACTACCCACTACAAACTACTAACTGCCAAGTTACTGAGCAGTGCATCAATCTTCGCATTGACGTGGAGGGTGCTGTAGTCGGGCAGCTCGGAGACTTCATGCACGCCGAAGAAGCGGAGGGCGTCCGTGGATAAGCGGTAAGTTGGTTGCATTTTGACGACGTCGTCGCGTTCGTCGACCAGGCCACGAAGCTGTAAGTTGCGCAGGATGAGGGAGCAATTAACGCCGCGAATGGCTTCGATTTCTGGCTTGGTGAGCGGCCCGCGATAAGCGATGATGGTGAGGGTTTCGAGCGATGGTCGAGTCAGTTCTGTGTCGAGCTCGACGTTGGTAGCTTTGGCGACGAGATCCGCGTGCTCGGGGTTGGTGACGAACTGGATCAAGTCATCATCGATGAGGAGATGGATGCCGGACGATGAGATGTTATGGGAGGCGGCCAGAGTAGTAATAGCGGCGCTAACTTCGGCTTCGGCCACGCCCACAAGTTTGGCCAGTTGCTTGCGCGAAATCGGTTTCGTTAAGACGAAGAGGAGGGATTCAAGCTGGCTGCAGAGTAATTCAGTGTCCATATTAATCGATGCGGTGAATCATGATGTCGCCCCAAGTACTATTCTGCGTTGTACGGATGATGTTGCGGCGAAGAAGTTCGAGGAGAGCCAGGAAGCTCATGACGACGTCGATCTTCTTTTGCGCACCGGCTGTAACTTGATTAAAGCTCAGGCTCGCATTTAAGGAAATGGCTTCGCGGAGTTCGTCGATGCGTTCTTCCACTGACTTTACTCGCTCTAAGGATACTGCTGTGAGGGCGAAGAAAGGTTCGAGGCGTTTTTGCACGTCGCGGTAGGCGTCGGCGAGCATGGCTGGGGTGAGAGTTGAGGGTGGGATGAACGACGGGGCGAGCGAAGACTTGGGCTTGAGGTAAGGCCGGGGGAAGAGGAGATGCTGACCGTAACGTTCTTCCAGGCGTTCGGCAGCGTCGACGAATTCGCGGTAAATGCGGAGTTGCTCGGCTAGGACGTCGGAGGCAATGTCCTCGTCGACCAAGCGCAGGAACGGTAGTAACTCGCGGCTTTTGAGGTAGATGAGGCGGGAGGCGACGAGGAGGAAGTCGGCGAGGCCGTCGGCGGGGACGTGATTTTCCTGTAAGTACAGCAAAAAATCGTCAGCAACTTTAGCTAACGAAATTTTGGCTATCTCGAGGTCCTTCTTTTCTATGAGCTCGAGGAGAAGCTCTAGAGGGCCTGAGAATTCCTCGTTTTTGACGGCGAAATCCATGACAGCAGTATAGCATCTGTGGATAAGTGCTGTATACGTTGAGCGTATACGCTCAACGTATACACTACGGTCTTAAGCGTTGAACATCCCGAGGGAAAATCGTCGCCTCCTTAACGTTCGCGAGGCCCAAGATGTTTTGGGTGAGGCGTTGCAGGCCAATAGCGAAGCCGCCTTCGGGGGGAATACCGAATTTGTGCATGGTCAAGTAGTCCTCAAAATCGGCCGGGTTCAAGCCTTTCTCCACGATGCGGGCGAGCTGTTCGTCGTAGCGGTTAATGCGCATACCGCCGGAAGTGATTTCACTCCCCCAGCCGATGACGTCGAAAGTGAGGGTGTTGTTCGGGTCGGTTGGATCCACCTTGGCATAGAACGGGCGTTTGGCTGGCGTCCAGTCAGTGACGAAGACAAAGCCGCAGTTGTGGTGCTTGGGGGCCCATTCTTTGGAGAGCCACTTTTCGGCCGCTGGTGAGAGGTCTGGCTCCCCTGTTTCGTCGACACCGGCTTCGTCGCGGTAAGCGGCCAGGGCGTCGGCCAGCTTGATACGAGGGAAACGCTCGCCGAGTGGTGGGAGAACGGTTTCGAGAAGTTTTAATTCGACGGTGCAATCACGCTCGACAGAGGCAACCATCTGGCGAATGGCGGCTTCTTCGATGTCCATGAGCTCGTCGATGCTATCGATGAAACCAGCTTCAAACTCGAGTTGGTTGAACTCGGTCAAGTGACGTGAGGTAGCGAATTTTTCGGCGCGGAAGGAGTAGCTCAAACCGTAAACGCCTTCGTAGACGCCCATGGTGATTTGCTTGTAGAGCTGGGCGGACTGGGTGAGCGTGGCTTCGCGGCCGTAATAGTCGACCTTGAAGAATTCGGCGCCACCTTCACTAGCGGCACCAGCCAGCACGGGGAAGAAAATTTCGGTGTAGCCCTGAGCTTCCATGAAAGCGCGGTAACCGTGAACCAAAGCGGCCTGCACACGGAAGATGGCGCGCTGCTTAGGGTGACGGAGAGTGACCACGCGGTTGTCGAGGAGGGTGTCCAAGTTGACGTCGAGCACAGGCTTGCCGATTTCGACTGGCACGACGTCGACAACTGGTGAGAGAATTTCCAAAGTCTCAACTTGCATTTCGACTTCTTTAATCAACGGATCCTTCGACTTCTTTTCCACGATGAGGCCGGTGACGGCTACGACGGTTTCCACCTGGAGGCCGTGGAGTTGGGTAAGTTGCTCGGCGTTAAGGACGGTTTGCGCGAGGCCGGAACGGTCGCGGATGATGGCGAAGCCGAACTTGCTCATGTCGCGGAGGGTGTTGAGCCAGCCTTTGATGGTGACGACTTCACCTAGATGGCTTGGGAGATCCTTTACTAGAGTTCTGGTATTCATAGGTCGTATTGGTCCAATAGGACCTATTAAGGAGTTGAGCGATTTAGCATGCGGGGGAAGGCGATGGTTTCGCGGATGTGGTGGTTGCCGGTGATCCAACGGACGGTGCGCTCGAGACCGATGCCGAAGCCGCTGTGCTGTACGGCGCCGTACTTGCGGGTGTTCAAGTACCAGTCATATTCGGCCAAGGGGTAGCCACGATCCACAATTTCCTTTTTGAGCGCGTCGTAGCTTTCTTCACGCTGACTACCGCCGATAATTTCGCGGCCTTCTTCTGGCGCGATGAGGTCCGCATTCCTGGCGCGGAGGACGCCAGCTTCATCGACGTAACGCTTCATGTAGAAGGCTTTGACAGCGGCTGGATAATCCTCGATGAAAATTGGCAGTTGATATTTGTTACCGAGGTAGATTTCTTCCTCCGTGCCCATGTCGTCCAAGGGATCCACGTCGGCGATGCCGTCGGCGATCAAGATGGCTTTGGCTTCCGCGTGCTTGAGGTGGACGAATGGTTCGTCGACTAGTTTTTGTAAGAGCGTGGTGTCGCGCTCGAGGATTTTGAGCTCGGGGGCGCAGAATTTGAGGACGTCGCCGACGATGCGCTTGACCATCCGTTCCTGCACAGCCATGTTGTCCACTTGGTCGTGGAAGGCCATTTCCGCGTCCATCATCCAGAGTTCCGAGAGGTGGTGGCGCGTCTTGCTCTTTTCCGCGCGGAAGACGGGGCCGAAGTCGTAAACTTTGCCGAAGCTCATGATGCCCGCTTCGCTGTAAAGCTGGCCCGATTGCGAGAGATACATGGGATTGCCGTAGTAGTCGACGCTGAAGAGCTGGGTGGTGTCTTCGCAGCTAGTTGGCTGCAAGATTGGGGTGTCAAAGCGGATGAAACCGGCTTCGTGGAAGAATTGCTCGATGCTGAAGAAGACTTGGTCGCGAATGCGGAGTGTGGCCCAGGGCGTGGCGCTGCGGAGGTACAAGTCGCGGTTGTCGAAGAGGAAGTCCGGGCCGTGTTCTTTGTTGGCGATTGGGTAATCTTCTGGAGCGAGCGCGATGATGGCGAAGGCGGTGCCTTGGATTTCGAAGCCGCTTGGCGCACGAGGCTCAGCTTTAACAAGACCGGTGACGGTGACGGAAGACTCGAGGGTCAGCGACTTGAGGGCGTCCCATTGCTCGGCTGGCAAATCCCCCGCCGAGTAGACGACTTGGACACGGCCGCTGCCGTCGCGGAATTGGAGGAAGAAGATTTTGCCGCTGCTCCTGAAGTTGTAGGCCCAGCCTTGAAGAGTAATGGTTTCACCGACGAGGGTTGAGAGTTGGGAGATTGAGGGAGTCATATAGAGATATTGTTTTGAGTTGGTCACGTTTTGTGACCAACTGGCTACCTGGGGACAATCTGTCCCCAGGTAGCCATCGTAAGAATAGTTTTTTTCGTTCTCAAGTGGTGACAACCTGTCACCACTTGACCTCAGTCTGTCACAGTTTGTGACAGACTGAAAAATAAAATTCACCCGTACAGAACGACGAGTTAGGCTCATCATTTTGTAAGGGCGAATCTTCATTAGATCGCGGTGCCACCTCACTTTAGGCTTTTAAGCAATTGTGCGCGCTGGTCGTTAAGCAGCGGGAGGATTGTCAGGCCTGGTAAGACTATAGCTGAACGGGGATTTGGTGGCAAGCCTCTAGAATAGAAGAACGACACCGGGGGCATGCCGTTCCCCTGGGGGTCGGGCACCTCACGGTGTCGTTAAAGTAGAGTTGCAATTAGGCGGGCCTGGTACGCCACTCTCCATCGAGGAAAAAGACGGCACGATGCACGAGCCAACCATCCGAGCGACGGAACACCGAGCCGAAGATGTGCTCATCAATCTTCCATTCCTCGGGGAAATCCTGAGTCGCCAGACGGTGATCCAAGACGTGTGAGGGACAGAGCCAACTGGGGGTTTGGATATCAACCAGGCCGCGGGGGAGGTGTTTGGGCTGGTCGGCCTCGTTGTAGGTGCAACCAGCGGGGATGATGGGGATGCCGGAACAATCGACCATTTGAGGCATTGGGAAACTCCAGGTTGGTGATAAGTTGACCTAAATTAGTATAGCAAAAAAATGGCCTTTTGTCAAGCCATGGTGTCAATTATTTGGCTAAAATTGGCTTAGTTTATGGGGTTGATGTGAGGGGTAAAATGCCGGTCCAGAAGGGTTGCGTGGGGTGGCCGGGGACGTGGTAAAGGACGGTGTCGTGGACGCAAGCGGCCAGAGAGGCGACGTCGGCGCCTTTGAGAGGATAGCGGAAAAGGCCGTCGTAGGAGCTGTCGCGAGCGAGGCGGAGGAGTTGGACGACTTCCTGGCGAAGGGGCGTGGCCAGGAACCATTCGCCGGGGTTTTTGGCAATGCAGTTGGAGCAAACCAGTCCCCCACGGCCGCCATGCCAGCGGAAAGATAGTGGCACGATCTCACCCTCGCAACCAACGCAATGGTCGAGCGCGACGTTGTAGCCGAGTTGGCGCATCAAACGTAAGAGAAAGCCGCTCAGCAAAAAAGTGCTGCGGGTGGGGTGCAGCGTCTGCTGAGCTTCGAGAAAATGGAGCCAAGTGGTTAGCTCGCCGTAGAGTACGGCGTCCTCTTGCTCTTCGTGAATGATTTTGTCGAGGAGGCCGAGGGAGGTGAGGGCGAGGAGGCGATGGTCGATGGATTCAGCGATGTTTTTGAAGGCGTGTTTACGTTCGACGCCGATGACGGTGACGGAATGCGCGCCGCGGATAATTTCGAGGTCGAGAATGGCGCAGGGCCCAAGATGTGGAGAGAGTTTGGCGAGAGGTTTAGCGGCGCCACGACCGAAGAACTCGAGCTTGCCGTGGCCGGGCGTCAACGCTGAATAACGGCGATCGGCTTCGCGCCAAGGAGAAACTGATAATATTATCGCTTCAGTTTTTATACTCGCCCACATACAACGAAAACTAAGCGAGGCGGCGGAGGTCGTCGAGATGGGCTTGAAGAACGAGTTGCGCGGCGATGGCGTCTTCCTGGGCTTTGACGCCGAATTCCTGTTGCATGCGGCGAGCTTCCGAAGATGAGAATTTTTCGTCCGCTGTGATAATGGGGAGAGGTGTCGACGAAGCTAAAAGATCGATAAACTTTTTAGTGAGATCGACCTGAGTCGAGGAATGCTCGGGATTGCTTTGATAAGGCACGCCGACTACGAGAGCGTCGATGCTTTCGGCCTTGGCGAGCTTGAGAATGACGGGAATAGCGGCATCGCCACCGACGATGACTTCTAGGGGAAACGCCAAGCCGGAGCTGTCGTCGCCGATAGCTAAGCCGATTTTTTTGAGGCCGAAGTCGATGCCGAGGAAGCGCACATTATTTGACGTCAGACTGGAAGTCAACGCGGAGAACTTGACCGTCCACACTGACTGGAAGGTCGTCGGTAACGCTGAAGACCTGGTCGCCGTTGTCGACATGGAGGAGCGCAATGTAATCCTTGCTCGGGTCGAGCGGGGTGGTTAAGCGAACGCCAGTACCCTCATGCAAACCGTGATCCAAGAAGCCGGAGGTAGCAATAATTGGACCAGGAGCCTTGCCGATAGCCTCGTGAATAGTAATGAAACCGTCCTTAACCAGGTTGACAGTAAACATTTGCATATTGGCCCAGCTGGCACCCGGGGTGATGGCGAGGGTGGAGCCTGGAACGTCGACCGGTACATAATCTGGCTTGGCTGGCGGTGCAGCAAAGAAGAGAACGCCGAGGCCGGTGATGGCGGCGAGAATGACGACGAGGACGACGATGTCAGTTTTTTTGAAGATCATATTTTGGTTAATTGAAGATCCATGAAGGAGGTGTCGGAGGCGTCTATACTCTCATAATCGACGAAAAAGTCGAGGCTACCGACGCGCACTTCGTAGCCGCCGTCGTAATGGTTGGGGGTGATGTAAACAGTCTCTCCGCTAACTTTAGCGACGTGCTGGCGGATGAAGGCTTCGTCGGAGGTTTGATCGCGCATACGAGAGTTAGTGTACCTGAACGGTGACTTGGAACAAGGAGGGTGGGGATAAGTGGTCTACATTCAATGTATACATTGAATGTAGACCACTTATCCACGGAGGCCGATGAAGTTACCGCTTTCGTAGCGGCGGACGGAGCCGTAGAAGGCGGCGATGCTGATGAGGAGCCAGAGGAGAGCGATGAGCCAGACGAGGCCGAGGGTGAGCCAGCTGTGGCCCATGACGGCTTCCACGGGGAGACCACCGACGGTGAGGGACGGAATGAGAACGACGAAGATGAAACGGGCGACTTTTGGAAATAAGGCGGAGGGATACATGGTTGGGTTCATGAAAACCTTAAAGACGGCCATGACAGTGTGATTGGAATCGGGAAGATAAAAGGCGGCGGTACCGGCGACCACGCTGACGCTCAAAAAGATCAACATGGTGGCTGGCAACATGGCGGCGAACCAAACGAGCGAGAGAGCTGAGCCGGTTATGACAGCATAAGCAATAATCAAAATCACGCCGAGTAAAGCGTCGCCCAAACCAGCGAGGTCGAAGCGACTGGTCATGGTGCGCACATAAAGATTGCGGGGCGAGAGTAGAAAGCCATCGAATGTTCCCTGCTCGACATAACGCGGTAACCACAAACTGCCACCAGCAAAGCCGAACGTGAAGCCGTAACACATGAGGTTCATGCCGAGCAGCGCAAAAATTTGAGTGCCGCTCCAGCCGTTGACGCTGCCCATGACCTGGAAGAATAAGATCCACAAGGCTAAGAAGGCGCAGTCGTTAATCATCATGCCGACGATCTGCAACATGAAAGCAGTACGGAATTCCATGGCGGCACGAAAATTAGTCAGCCAAATAATCCGAGCGACCGTGAACTCGGCGATGAGGCCAGAAACGAATGATCGTTTATTTTTAATGCGCTTAGCCCCCATAAATTGATAAGATCTTTTTGGCGCGACGCCAGCTAAAGGTGGCGAACGATAACATTACGATGCACCAGATTAGTTGAGACAATAACAGCGTCGGAAATTCTGCCGCGAAGTCGCCTGTAAAAGCTCGAGCAAAAGAAATCATGGCGCCCATAGGCAGCCAAGTCGCCAAGATCTTCAACCAACTTGGGAAAAAGACAACGGGCACGATGGAGCCACCAAGAATCATGACGCTTTTGTCGAAAATCCACATGACTGGCTCGGGGTCGTCCAACCAAAATGAAGTTATGCCAATGCAAGCAAAGGAGAACATGGAGAGCAGAAAACCGAAGAAGCCGAGGCTTAAGAACTCGACCAGCCAGATTAACGAGAAGTCGACTGGAGGCGCGCCGGCCATGAGGAATAAGATTATAAATG
Source organism: Candidatus Uhrbacteria bacterium (assembly GCA_903848275.1). GTDB lineage: Bacteria > Patescibacteriota > Patescibacteriia > UBA9934 > UBA9934 > UBA11707. Next base: position 46,403 of record CAINGB010000025.1, read on the forward strand.
AGATAGTGAGAGTTGAGATGCAGACCCAGGTTTGACGACCTAGGCGCTTGCAAACCGTGAGAATGATGTAGTCAACAGGCTTGTTTAAGATGCCTTCGACACTGCCGCCTTTGACGTCAAAAGCAATGTCGCGATAAATGTTACGAACACCGGTTGACCAATAAACGGTGTACATGCCGATGGACCAGAGGGACATGGCTAAGGTGACGCCCTGAATGGAAGAGCGGGCAGCGAAAGCGAAATGGTAAACAGAAAAGAGCGTCACGAGTGTGACGCTAATAGCACAGCAGTTAGAAAAAATTGTCGCGTAGTTACTAGAACTATCGCGCGCGGAGATGCGAGCGGCGACCCAGTATTTACGGAGGGACAAATAGCTACTTTTTAGCCCCATAAATATCTTGAATGATTTCTTCGAGCGATGGTTCGACGGCGACCATTTTCACGGGGCGGTGAGCGAAGTAGTCGTGCTTGAGGGCGTCGGTAGATTCGTCGACCACAATGCGGCCGTGGTTGACGACCATGGTGCGAGTGCAGAGTGCTTCGATGTCGCCGACGTCGTGACTGGTGAGAAAGAGAGTGACGCCTTCTTCGCGATTGATGCGACCCAAGACTTCGCGGAGGGATTTTTTGGCGACGATGTCGAGGCCGATGGTGGGTTCGTCGAGGAAGATGATTTCTGGTTTGTGAATGAGGGCGACGGCGATTTCGGCCCGCATGCGTTGACCGAGCGAGAGCTTGCGGACGGGACGGTCGACGAATTCAGCGAGATCGAAGAGGCCGATGAGTTCTTTTTGACGACGACGGACGGTGGCTGGGGAGAGTTCGTAAATGGCGCCGAAGAGTTCGAAGGAGTCGCGGACCGGAAGATTCGGCACGAGTTGGGAGCGTTGGCCGAAGAGGGTGCCAATGCGGAAGGCCAGCTCGCGGCGGTTTTTGTAAGGGTGGAGGCCGGCCACGGTCATGTTGCCAGACGTGGGGTAAAGAATGCCGGTGAGCATCTTAATCGTCGTCGACTTCCCTGCCCCGTTCGGGCCAATAAAAGCGACAGCCTCCCCTTCCGGCACCGTAAAGCTGATGTCGTCGACGGCGGTGACAATCTCTTTCTCTGGCTTAAAAAAGTTGCGCAGGCGGCCTTGTTCTGGTTGACGCACGGCCAGACTAAAGCTTTTGACGAGATGGCTGACGGTGATGGCGGGCATAATGAGGTGATTATAGCACAATGGGAGGTGCTAGGTGCTACCCAGTACCTAGGGTGAGTTCAAACCCCAATGCACCACCCTGTAAACATTGAGGTTTGAACTCACCGGGGGATAATTAGCTAGACAAAAGTGCGTTTTTGTGATACTATGCACAGTTACACAGAAACAATAAAAACCTCATGCCTTGTCCACTAGGGGTGGACGCCATTGGCAGTGAATATAGCAAACAGTTATCGCTGGCCAAGTCTGTCATGGACTTGGACAATGGCGAGTAAAACTCGTCGTAGTCCGGATTCTCACCGTGAGATGAAGTAGGAAGCGAAAGTAATCGCGTGAGCGGTGAATGCCTTAACCCTTGCTGTGTAAGCCTGCATCAAAGAACAAGCTGAACCCTGTGCCAACAGGGTATGAGGAAAAATTTCCTAGGTAGTGGCAACGATGCCTTTGTTTGCGAGAATTGCAAACTGACCGTCCGGCCGCTGACCAATGGGAGCTACCGTGATCACTGTCCGCGCTGCTTATACTGCAAACACGTCGACGTAGTGCCAGGAGACCGATTGGCAACTTGCCAGGGGTTGATGGAACCAGTTGGTGTGGAGTACTCGCCCAAGAAGGGTTGGATGATTCTGCACCGCTGTACACGTTGTACGGAACTGCGTCGTAATAAAGCAGCGTTGAATGATACTGAAGCGGATGACTACGAATTGATTATCGCGCTCGCTAGCTCGCCATAAAGAAAACCACCCATGATTGGGTGGTTTTTCGTGTTTCAAAATGAGAGATGGAAATAGGAAAATATTTTAGCTTATCCCATTGTACAACCAAATTAATAAAAATATTGATACAGACTCCTCAATAATACGTCCGAAGCAACCCACCCAGAACCACGTTTGTTGCTTTGTATTTAAATCCTTATTTTTACCTGACAGAATATAAAATGTACCAAATACTGCTCCACCCAAAGCAAATAAAGTAGTTATAATACTAAATAAACACAGCACTCCAAAACCCACTAAAGCTACCCAACCAACCCACTGCCACCCGATTGTATTAGTAAAAAATAGCGCCACGGAGACGGCTATACCGTAGAAAATAATATTTTTAATGGCGTCTCTCCAAACTTTCCCCGCTACTAGTCTCGCCTGAACAATATCATCGTGTGTCGTTAATGCCATAATATAATAATGAGATAATATATGAATTCTCCCATGTACTCCGAGGATGCTGATGTGTTTGCTTGAGTACGCCAATCTGTTTCGTGGATAACTCCTGTAAAATTGGAATTTGGTGAGTTCGATATTTGATTTAGATACGTACTTTCGGCTGCGGGGTGAGAATTTCGACACCAGCTTCGGTGACAGCAATGGTGACTTCGAAGTGAGCGGCGTCGGAGCCGTCCAGGGTTTTGATGGTCCAGCCGTCGTCGCCGGTGGTGACGTCGCTGTCGCCGGTGGTCAGCATTGGTTCGATGGCGAGGACCATGCCGGAGACGATTTTGACGGTTGGGAAGGCTTTGCCGGCGCGGTAGTTAGGAATGTGTGGTGGCTCGTGGACTTTGTGACCCACGCCGTGGCCGACGAGGGCGGTGACGATGCCGTAGCGGCCGTCCACAGCGTCCTCTACAGCGTCGCCGATGTCCGCGATGTTGCCACCGAGTTTGACGGCGTCGATACCAGCGTACATGGCGTCGCGAGTGAGGCGTATGAGGGCCAGGCGTTCCTGACTGACATTGCCGACGGGGACGGTGACCGCCATGTCCGTGGCGAGATTTTCGAGCCAGAGACCAATGTCGAGGCCGACGATGTCCCCTTCTTTGAGGACTAAATTGCGGTTGCCGAGGCCGTGGACAATTTCGTCGTTAACGGAAATGCAGACGGTCGAGGGAAATGGAATAGAGCCGCCAGCTTTGTAGCCGCGGAATGAAGGCTTGCCGCCGCCCTTTTCGATAACTTCGGTCGCGATAGCATCGAGCGACCGAATAGTAACGCCCGGTTTGACGGCGTCGACTGCGGCTTGGAGGGCTTGGGAGAGTAGCAGTCCACCGCGGCGGAGGGCATCTATTTCGGTAGAGGTTTTCGTTAATGACATATTTATACCGCTCGTTTTGTTGGGAAATTAGTGAAAACCAGACGATCGACGACCTGACCCCAGTCAAAAGATGTTGGCGATATCAGCAGAAACTTCGGCGACAGGACGGTTGCCGTCGATGGTGTGGACCAGACCGCGCTCAGCGAAGTGAGCGATGACTGGCTTGGTGTCGTGCTCGTAGATGTCGAGGCGGCGAGCCATGGCTTCGGGCGAGTCGTCGTTACGGACTTCCACGCCAGCGCGGACGTGCATGCGACTAATCGAGACTTCGCGTGGGACTTCGATGACGATGACTTCAGTTGGGGCGTCGAAAGTGAGGTATTTGAGGTACTGGGCTTCGTTGCGAGGATAGCCGTCGAGAATATAGCCGTTGACCATGTCGGGCTTGGCCAGGCGGCGCTGCAAAACTTGGGCAGCGACTTCGTCGGAAACTAAGTGACCGGCGGCTTGAATGGCGTGAATAGACTCGCCGAATTCCCCACCCTCCTGTGCTGCATCACGCAACAAGGCACCCATGGAAAGTTCCGGGATGCCGAGTTTGTCCGATAAAATTTTAGCTTGAGTACCTTTGCCGCAACCTTGGGGGCCGAGGATGAGAATTTTATGCATACTATTTGGCGAGCTCTGCCTGCTGGTCGTCGTAGAGATCTTCAATTTTAGCGATAACACGGTTAGCGGCACCACCCGAAAGTAGGTTACGGCTGAGATCTTTCATGGCCTCTTCGAAGTAGCCAATGTCGACCTTGCCGCCAGAACGTCTATCCTTCAAAACGATATTCAAGGCGTATTCGGCTAAGCCGCGCTGGTCACCCGAACCAAAGCTTGAACTACGGACAATAGAGGCGAGATCACGTTCGGTAATCCTTACTAACTTGGCCATAGAGCGAGGTTTAAAGACTAAACATCGTAGCTGCGCATGGTGAGCTGAGATTCCATCTGTTTGATGATGTCGATGACGACCGATACCACGATGATAACACTGGAGCCGCCAACAATAAAGTTAGCGTTGCCGGTGGCACCTTTAACGAGGATTGGGAGAACAGCGATGACACCCAAGAAAGTGGCGCCGGTCAAGAGCAGACGGTTAGAAACCCAAGCGAAGTAGTTGGCAGTTGGGACGCCTGGACGAATACCAGGAACGAAGCCGCCTTGCTTTTGGAGGTTGTCCGCAATGTCGGTTGGTTTGAAGACGATTGAAGCGTAGAAGTAGGTGAAGGCCACGACCAAAACGAAGTAGAAGATGCCGTAGAAGGTTTGGTTGGCGAAGAGTTGGATGATGAAGTTAGCGATGTCGCGAATGACTTGAGTGCGGGCGTCGACGAAGAACTGAGCGACGAGTGGTGGCAAGACAACGATGGACAACGAGAAAATGATAGGAATCATGCCGACCATGTTGACGCGGAGTGGCAAGTGAGACTGCACTTTGGTTGAGCCGATACGGGCGCCGCGAGCGTATTGAACTGGTACGTTGCGCTGACCTTCAGTAATGACAATGACGCCGATCAAGGTGATGAGGGCCAAAGCCAAGAAAATGAGAACGTTCATGAGCTGGCTCGAGTTGTATGTAGCAACGGACTGACCGATGAACGATGGGAGGCCAGCGATGATACCGGCGAAGATCATGAGGGACACACCGTTGCCGATTTTGCGTTCGCTGATAAGTTCACCTAACCACATGAGGAAGATGGTACCAGCAACCATGGAGACCAAAGCGACAACCCATTCGAAACCGGTCAACTGAATGTTGACGCCGAAGGATGAGCCTTTTTGACCGATGAGTTTAAGCAAGGCGAAACCCTGTAAAAGGGCCAAAGGAACCGTGGCGACACGCGTCCAACGATTGAGCTTTTGGCGACCTTGCTCTTCCTTTTGCATCTCTTCCATACTCGGGAAAATCATGCCGAGAAGCTGGAAGACGATGCTCGAGGTAATGTAAGGCGAGACACCAAGAGCGACGATAGAGAAGCTCTTGAGTGTACCACCTGAAAAAACGTTCAACAGACCCAAGAACTGGTTGCCGTTCAACAACGCGCTGAGACCAGCGGTGTTAATACCGGGAACCGGGATATGGGCAGCAATACGGAACAAAGTCACCGCGAACAGCACGAAGAGCACACTCTGACGAATCTCTTTAGTTCGCCAGATACGGAGCAATGTTTCCATATAGAAAGAAATGTTATTCAACCTTACCGCCGGCAGCCACAATTTTGGCTACAGCCGACTCTGACACCAAACAACCCTTAACGACGACAGCGACAGCAATTTCACCTTGGCCCAAAACTTTGACTGGAACCTTGGTGGTAGTGATGAGGCTCTTGTTGAGGAGAGTCTTTGGGGTGACCATCTCGCCCGCAATGTACATGCGGCCAATGTCGGTCAAGTTAACAACGACTGCCTTTGGAGCAAAGGAACGGAAACCACGCAACTTTGGCGTCGACAAGATAAGCTTACGCATACCGAGACGCTTCAAGTTACCGACACCGGAACGGGAGGTCTGACCCTTTTGACCACGACCAGCAGTGGTACCCTTGCGACCGAGTCCGCGACCATTGCGCTGGACAGTCTTACGAGCACCGAAGGCGGCCTGGATTGTGTTTAGAGAAATGGCCATATCCGTTATTTAGTCTCGGTGGTTACTGCCTCTACTGCTTTAGGTGCTTTGGCGACAAATGGGCGAAGAGCCTTGAGTGCTGCCATAACAGCTTTGGCGTTGTTGATTTTGTTGTTGGAACCCATGACCTTAGAGACAGCGTTAGGGACGCCAGCAAGTTCCAAGATAACACGGATTGGACCACCACACTTAAGACCGGTACCTTGTGGAGCTGGCATCAGGAGGACGCGAGCGGCCGCAAACTTGCGATCGACGATGTGAGGGATGGTTTCGTTGTGGAGTGGGATGGTGACCATGTCCTTCTTAGCCTTACGGAAGGCTTTCTCGACAGACATAGCAACGTCAGCGCCCTTAGCAACGCCCATACCAACGCGACCACGACGGTCACCGATGATGAGACAAGCTCGGAAACGCATGCGCTTACCACCTTTGGTGACACGAGTCACGCGGGCAAGCTCTAAAATCTTTTGCTCGAACTCGCGTGGTTCACGTTCTGGACGACCGCCGCGGGAACCGCCTGCGCCGCCTGCACCACGTCCGCTACCGCCTTGGCCACCTGGACCACGGCTACCGCCCTGTCCAGCACCGGCTGGGCCACGACCACCGGCGGCACCCGAACGGGTAGCACGCTGTGGACCGCGACCAGCTGGAGTTGCTGGAACTGCTGCTGTTTTGATTGCTTCAGTCATAGTTTAGAATTCAAGGCCTGCGGCACGAGCGGCAACGGCCACCGCTTCCACACGACCATGGTAAAGGTATGGTCCACGATCGAAGACGACTTTGGTGACACCAGCGGCCTTGGCCTTGGCGGCAACTTCGGCACCAACGATAGCAGCGGACTCAAGTGGCTTCTTGTCACCCTTGTTCTTCAAGTCAGAAGCGGCGGCTAGCGTCTTGCCAGTTTCGTCGTTAATAACCTGAGCGTACATGTGGGCGCCAGAACGGAAGACGGTCAAGCGTGGGCGTTCAGCGGAACCGCTAATCTTAGCACGAGTGCGGATGGCACGGCGCTTAGCAGCTGCTCGCTTTTTGAGAATTGGTTTTAACATAGAGGCGGATTATTCCGAGGTCTTAGACGCCTTACCAGCCTTACGACGGATAATTTCGTCAGTGTAACGGAAGCCCTTACCCTTGTATGGTTCTGGCTTCTTCAAGGAACGGATTTCAGCCGCACATTGACCCAAGACTGCACAGTTGGCAGAGGTGAGAGTCAAGATGTTCTGCTCAATCTTACCAGCAACTTCTGGTGGCAAAGTGTAGCGAACTTCGTGGGAGAAACCGAGTGCCATGACGAGCACTTGACCCTGCAAGTTCATTTTGAAACCGACACCGTTCAGCTCAAGAGCTTTCTTGAAGCCGGTGGTGACGCCTTCGACCATCTGCGCCAAAAGTGCACGCATAGTGCCCCACATAGCGCGGTCTTCGCGGTCGCCGTCTAAGACGGTAACGTCGAGATAGTCACGACCTTCGTCGTCCTTCTGCTGCGAAACGGCAGCGTGAGGATGGAGGCTGAGGGTGAGCTCGCCCTTCGGGCCCTTAACCGTAACAGTGGTGACGTCCATCGTTTGCACGATAGTAGCAGTCACACCTGCTGGGAGGAACACCGGTTTTTTTCCAATGCGCGACATATTAGTAGATTTCGCAAATCAACTCACCGCCCAAGTGACGCTTGCGCGCTTCGGCTCCGGTCATAAGACCGTTTGGTGTGGAGACAATGGAGAAGCCCATGCCTGAACGAACGCGATGCAAATCCGTTGACTTCACGTAAACACGCTGACCAGGCTTGCTGATACGGGTGATTGCGCTAATCATTGGCGAGTTGCCTTCGTCGTACTTCAAGGTAAGACTCATCATTGGTTTATTACCGTCTTCAAACGCTTCTACATTCGACACATAACCTTGGCCCTGAATAATCTTCGCAATGGCGAATTTCATAATAGAGCGAGGCATGGCCACAACCTTCGCGCGGCTCATGCCGGCGTTACGGATGCGGGTAAGCATGTCAGATACTGGATCGGTCATCATATTACCAGCTAGCTTTACGAATGCCTGGAATTTCGCCAACGTTGGCTAATTCACGGAAGCAGATACGGCACAAGCCGAAGTCACGGAGGAAGAAACGGTTACGTCCACAGCGCCAGCATCGGTTGACCTTGCGGGTCATGAATTTTGGCTCTTTTTTGGATTTCGCAATTTGGTTTTCTGTTGCCATATTACTTTTTTTCGGTCGGGGCGAACGGGAACCCGAGACCCTTGAAGAGTGCCAACCCTTCGGCATGATTCTTGGCGGTGGTCGTGATCGTTACCTGTAGACCATGCAACGACTCGACTTCGTCAGGACGAACTTCAGGGAACGGTGTGTGTTCAGTGAAACCGTAGTTGAAGTTACCCTGCTTGTCGACCGAAGACTCTGGAATACCACGGAAGTCGCGGATACGAGCAAAGACGACGTTCGCTAGCTTGTCCAAGAAGTGCCACATGTGCGGACCACGGATAGTTACCATGGCACCGACTACCTGACCTTCGCGGAGTTTGAAACCGGCGACTGACTTACGAGCCTTGGTCATAACTGGCTGTTGACCAGTGATGCGCTTCAAGGTGTCAGCGACGATGTCGGCGAACTTGGAGTCCTTGCCCTTGCCGAGGCCAGCGTTCAAAGTCACTTTGACGATGTGCGGTGTCTCGTGGACATTAGTGCGGCCAAACTGTTCGCGCAAACTGGCGGACAGGGCGCTGAATTTTTCTTTAAGCATTTGCATATTAGCCGATTTCTTCAGTGCCCTTCTTGGAGTGGAGCACGCGAATCTTGCGACCTTCCTTGACGACGTAACCGACGCGTCCTGGACCATTCTTGCCGACCATCTGAACGTTTGAGGCGTTCATAGGTGCCGAGAAGGTGATGCGTTGACCGGCTTGCGTGCCGCGTGGTTTCAAGTGCTTAACGCGCTGGTTAAGACCTTCGACTACGACTTGGTTCTTATCAGGAAAGACCTGACTGATCTTGCCTTCCTTACCCTTGTCCTTGCCAACCATGACACGGACGTTATCCCCAGTTTTGATTTTCATATATGGGAATTAGAGCACCTCTGGCGCTAAAGAAATAATCTTGTTGAAACCGAGGGCGCGTAATTCGCGAGCGACCGGGCCAAAGATACGGGTACCTTTTGGCTCTTTGCTTTCGCGGTTGATAATCACGGCAGCGTTTTCGTCAAACATGATGTAGGAACCGTCCTTACGACGCACTTCCTTGCGGGTGCGGACAATGACGGCGTGGACGACGTCACTCTTTTTTACTGCCATGTGCGGCGAGGCCACCTTGACCGCGCACGTCACAACGTCGCCTAGGCGAGCGTAACGCTTTTTGTAGCCACCAAGGACGCGGATAACCTGGAGCCTCTTGGCACCAGAGTTGTCGGCGACGTGGATCATCGATCGATGTTGCAACATATACGTGGGGGCTAGTTGGCTACCGCTACAACGCGGAAACGCTTCTTAGCCGAAAGAGGACGGGTTTCTTCGATGGTCACCTGGTCACCAACCTTGACCTCGGGATTCTCGTTATGAGCGAGGTAAGTCTTGCTGACAGTGTAACGCTTCTGGTACTTGCTGTTGAGCACGGTGCGGTCAATCTTAACCGTCACAGTCTTTTGCATCTTGGTGGCCACGACGACGCCAGTTAAGCGACGACGACCGGTTGCTGGAATAATTTTTTCAGTCGTCATACTTAAGCTTTAATCGCGTTAAGAGCCGTCATAAGATGAGCGATGCTCTTTTTTGCGAGGGTGATTTCACGAACATTTTTAAGCTGTCCGATGGAATGTTTGAATACGAGCTCGTGCAAGAGTCCGCGAGTTTCCGCGAGGAGTCCTTGCAATTCTGCTACGTCTTTGCCTTTATAATCGAGGTATGCCATACATTACATTCGGGTAACAACTTTGGTCTGAACTGGAAGTTTGTGCATGGCCAAGCGGAAAGCTTCAGTAGCGGTAGCGGCGTCGACACCGTCCATTTCGAACATGACTGTACCAGCACGAACTGGGGTCATGTAATAATCGACGGCACCTTTTCCTTTACCCATTGGAGTTTCCGAACCGTGGTTCGTAACTGGATGGTCGGGGAAAATGCGGATCCAGATCTTACCACCGCGTTTGACGGCACGCGTCATGGCGCGACGAGCGGCTTCGATCTGACGGGCCGTGACCCAACCTTCGGTAATGGCTTTTAGACCAAAGGAACCAAAGGCGACACTGGTCTTTTGCGTAGCCAAGCGATCACCCTGAGTGTGACGCTTCTGCCACTTGCGATATTTCATCTTTTTAGGAAGCAACATACAAATGGGTTAAGCGCGACGCGCTGCTGGACGACCACCCTTAGAAGGTGCGCGACCTTGATTTGGACTTGGGTTGGGAACGCGTGGAGCAACGGCTTCATTCTTCACTACGCCTTCGAAAACTTCGCCGCGGTAGATCCAGACCTTGATACCGATCACACCCTGGAGGGTGGTGGCACGAATACGAGCGAACTCAATGTCAGCGCGCAAGTTGTGGAGTGGGATAGAGCCTTGGGAAAGAGTTTCAACGCGGGCAATTTCAGCACCGTTCAAGCGGCCAGAGAGAGTCAACTTAACTCCCTTTGCACCGGCTTTCATGACGCGTTCGATGGCCATCTTCATGGAGCGACGGAAGGCCATGCGACTTTCCAGTTCGCGGGCGATCTGTTCACCGACGACGACGCCAGAGAGAGCAGGACGAGCGATTTCATGAACGTTCAGGTTCATGGTCACGCGGCGACCGCGGTAGAATTCACCCATGAGCTTCTTCTTAAGCTCTTCGATACCAGCGCCGGCGCGTCCGATGACGAAACCAGGCTTGGCAGCGTAGATGTTGACGGTGACGTTCTTAGGCGTACGGTCGATTTCGATATGATCGACACCGGCGTCGCGCAAGTTCTTGCGGAGATAGTCGCGAATGCGGACATCTTCCGAAAGTGAGGTCACGAATTGCTTGCCCTTAGCAAACCATTTGGATTCCCAGCCGTAGATTGTCCAGAGACGAAAGGCTCGTGGATGTACTTTATTTCCCATAGGTTAGGCTTTAGGCGCAACCACGATAGTGATATGCGACATACGATGACGAATTGGAGTAGCGCGACCGTGGGCTTTTGGCGTGAAGCGGAAGAAGGAAGGACCTTCGTCGACCCAAGCCTTAGTAACCACGAGACTGGCCGGATCAAGTTTCAAGTTCTCGGTCGCGTTGGCGACAGCAGAGTTGAGGACCTTGAGAATTGGGAGGGATGACTGTTTTTTGGAGAAGTTTAACTGCGCGCGGGCTGCAGCCACGTTAAGACCGCGAACGAGTGCCACAAGCAACCGCGTTTTTCGCGGGGCCATGCGGACAAATCGTGCTTTTGCAAAGGCTTCCATAAGACGGTATTAACGGGTGAGCTTTTTGGCGGCAGGAGCAGGTGCTCCCTTCGCGGCTGGAGCGGCAGCAGCGGCTGCAGCCTTACCAGCGTGACGAACGAACTTACGAGTTGGTGAAAATTCACCAAGCTTGTGTCCGACCATGTTCTCGACGACACGGACAGGGATAAAATCCTTTCCGTTATGGACGGCGATGGTGAATCCAACCATTTCTGGTGTGATTGAACAAGCGCGGGCCCAGGTTTTGATGATGGTCTTATCGCCTTGGCGGAGCTTACCAACTTTGATGGCGAGCTTAGCGTCGACGTAAGGACCCTTTTTGATGCTACGAGACATAGATTAAACGCCACTCTTCTTAGCGCCACGGCGGCGGACAATGAACTTGTCAGTGCTGGTGCGACGACGTGACTTAACACCGTGCGCTGGCTTACCCTGTGGGGTCTTGGCATGCTTGAGACCAATGGAGTTACGAGCTTCACCACCACCGTGTGGGTGATCGACTGGGTTCATAGCCTTACCACGAACGGTTGGGCGGATAGAACGGTGACGGGTGCGGCCGGCTTTACCCCAACGGACTAAGCGCCAGTCTGGGTTGCTAACTGTACCAATGCTGGCCATACAAGTCTTTGGCACCATGCGCATTTCGCCACTTGGTAATTTGAGCGTGGCCATTTCACCTTCGATGGCAAGGAGCATGGCACTAGTACCAGCACCGCGAACCATTTGGGAGCCACGACCTGGCTGCAATTCAACGTTGTAAATGGTCATACCGACAGGAATCTTTTCCAAGGGGAAACGATTGCCGACGCTTGGTTCACCACGTTCCTTCGAGCTGACGAAAACGGCACCAACGGTGACACCTTCAGGAGCTAGGACGTAACGCTTTTCACCGTCCTTGTAGGCGACGAGAGCGATACGAGCACCGCGGTTTGGATCGTATTCGATGGTCTGGACAGTGCAAGGGATGTCGTACTTTTCCTGCTTCCAGTCGATCGTACGGATGTGACGCTTAGCACCACCTCCACGATGACGAACACTGATTTGACCACTGCTGCCACGACCGGCATTCTCTTTCTTGGAGACGAGCAACTTCTTGTATGGCTCGTTGGTGGTCAAGTCTTTGAACGATTGAACGCTCGAGACACGACGACCAGCTGAGGTTGGTTTATAAATCTTGATTGCCATACAAGGGGGTTAGACCGTTTCGAAGATGTCGAGGTGACTGCCAGTTGGCAAGGTCACGAGCGCCTTCTTCAGGTTATTGGTGCGACCATTGAAACGACCGAAGCGACGAGCGGTGCCGCGGATGTTCATGATGTTCACCTTAACTGGGGTGACGTTGTACAACTCGCGAATAGCCTGCTTGACCGTGATGCGGTTGGCGTCGACGGCGACGTAGAAGGCGTACACGTTCTTAGCAGCCAACTGAGCTGACTTTTCGCTAGCCACTGGGCCGACGATAGTACGAGCAGTCAAGACTGAGAGTGAACGAGCAGCGCGAGTGGCTTTAGCTGGAGCGACAGTCTCTGCGACCTTGGCAGCTTTGACCGACTTTTTGATCGGCTTAGCAGCAGCGTCGGGAGCATTGTCCTTTTTGGCTGTTTTCTTAAAAATTGGCATATTACGAGGCAAAGGTTTCCGTCATCGCGGCCAAACCGGCAGCAGAAACGATCAGGAAACGATACTTGACGATGTCGCGGACGTTGAGACTACCAGCGCGGATAATTTCCGTACCTTCGATATTCTTAGCGGCGCGGGCCATCATTTCTTCACCTGGGGCCAACACGAGCAAGGCTGACTGCTTAGCACCCGGCAAGGCCTGGCGCATAGCGGCGACCAACTTGGTCTTGGCGGCTGGCAAGGTGAAATCCTTGACGGCGATCAGGGCACTGTCTTGAACCTTGTCGGTCAAAACCATGCAAAGGGCCAAACGCTTGGTGCTCTTGTTAACTTTGAGGGTGTAGACGCGATCCTTGATTGGTCCAAAGGTGACACCACCACCCGACCAGATTGGTGAACGGGAGGAACCGTGACGAGCACGACCGGTGCCCTTCTGACGCCATGGCTTCTTACCACCACCGCGCACTTCGCTGCGGTCTTTGGTGTGGGCGAGGACCTGACGGCTGTTAGCATCTTGGGCGACAATCACAGAGTGAATGACGCTCTTTTTTGGTTTGACGGCAAAGAGTGCGTCGGACAGGGTAAGCTGACCGGCTGACGAGCCATCGAGATTATAGAGGTTTACTTCTGCCATACATTTCCTTCAGTGGCGAATATCGTGATAGCACTGTTACGTGCTCCAGGAATGGCACCTTTGATAGCGATAATGTTCTTTTCCAGGTCGATCGACACAACTTCGAGGTTCTTGACTGTGACCCGATTGCCACCCATGCGGCCGGCCATGCGCATTCCTTTGAACACGCGCTGGATGCCACCGGCTCCAATGGAACCAGACTTACGCAATTGGTCTTTGTGACCGTGCGTGGATGGGTGACCGCGGAAGCCGTGACGCTTGACCACACCTTGGAAACCACGACCCTTGGCCGTACCCACGATGTTGACCATGTCGCCCAGGGCGAACACGTTAGCGTCTAGCTTAGCTCCACGTTCGACCGTTTCACCCTCAGCGAGAGGAAACTCTTGCGTCTCACGGAAGTTGCCAAGATCTCCGAACTGTCCTTGTTGTGCCTTGTTGAGGAGGTGACGAGTGCCAAACCCGAGGACCATCGTGGTTTTGCCGTTAGGCGAAACGCGCGTGGCGACCACGGTGCAAGGACCGGCTTCCACCAAGGTGACTGGGATAACGTTGCCGTTGTCCGCAAACACCTGTGACATGGCGATTTTTTTACCGAGAAGTACCTTCATAAAGTGAGTCAACCGTTGGAGCACAGAGGCCTGATAACGAAAAAGCGTGAAGTTGCATTAAAATGCAGCTTCCGCCTTCAGCAGTTACCCTTCCTAAAATTGCTGTCGGTCTTTGATTAATCTGAGTTGTAAAACTTCTAGAACACTCTCGCGAAGCTGCGGTAAGGTTTTCTCACGGTGAGATCTTTCTTTCCGGTTCACTATTGAGTGGGATGTCCGAGTCTCCGTGCTATGCTCGATTGATCGAGGATATGACGGAGACTCGGACGGGGTAAAATTACATTTTGATTTCGATGTCGACGCCGGCTGGCAAGTTGAGTGACATGAGGGCGTCGATGGTGCGCTCTGTTGGACCGACGATGTCGATGATGCGCTTGTGGATGCGCATTTCGTACTGGTCGCGTGAAGTCTTGTCGATGAAGGTTGAGCGGTTCACCGTGTAGCGACGTCGTTCCGTCGGCAATGGTACTGGACCAATGACCGTGGCACCAGAACGGATGGCCGTTTTGATGATGGTGTCCGTGGCGGTGTCGATGATCTTGTGATCATAGGCCTTGATACGGATACGGATGCGCTGCTTAGGAGCTTCAGCTTCAGTAGTTGTTTTTTTGGTGTCAGTCATAGGAGCAAAGAAAGAACAAGGTAACTAATTACTCAATGATTTTGACAACCACACCAGCGCCGACGGTACGGCCACCTTCGCGGATAGCGAAGCGCATCTTGTCTTCCAAGGCAACTGGGTTGATGAGAGTTACGGTACAAGTGACGGTGTCACCTGGCATAACCATTTCGGTACCTTCTGGGAGGGTGATTTCACCAGTTACGTCCGTAGTACGGATGTAGAACTGTGGCTTGTAGCCCTTGAAGAATGGCTTGTGACGACCACCTTCTTCCTTGGTCAAAGCGATGATTTCAGCTTCGAACTTGGTGTGTGGCTTGACCGAACCTGGTTTGGCCAAAACCTGACCACGCTGCACGTCCTCCTTCTTAATACCACGGATCAAGATACCAGCATTGTCGCCAGCCATACCGGAGTCCAAGGACTTGTTAAACATTTCGATACCAGTAACGGTGGTCTTGGCGGTGTCGGTGATACCAACGATTTCTACTTCGTCACCAACCTTGATCTGACCGCGCTCGATACGACCGGTAACAACCGTACCACGACCTTCGATAGAGAAGACGTCTTCGATTGGCATCAAGAAAGTCTTGTCGAGGTCACGAACTGGTTCCGGAACGTAGGCATCCAAGGCATCCAAAAGGTCGCGGATTGGCTTGCTGGCAACTTCGTCAGAAGGAGCGGCCAAGGCCTTAGAGGAAGAACCGCGGATAACTGGGACGGTGTCGCCTGGGAAATCGTACTTCTTCAAAAGGTCGCGAACTTCCTGCTCGACCAAATCAATAAGTTCTGGGTCGTCAACCATGTCAACCTTGTTCAAGTAGACAACGATAGTTGGCACACCAACCTGCTTGGCCAAAAGAATGTGCTCGCGGGTCTGTGGCATTGGACCGTCAGCAGCAGAAACAACGAGAATAGCGGCGTCCATCTGGGCAGCACCGGTGATCATGTTCTTCACATAGTCAGCGTGGCCTGGACAGTCGACGTGAGCGTAGTGACGCTTGGCAGTCTCGTATTCACAGTGGGCGGTAGAAATAGTGATACCGCGGGCCTTGGATTCAGGAGACTTGTCCAAACCATCCATGCCCTTAGTGGAGGCAGAGTTACCCATGGCAGCTGCCACCGCAAGGATGGCCGCCGTGGTGGTGGTCTTTCCGTGGTCGACGTGACCAATGGTACCAACGTTAACGTGCGGTTTGGCTCGGGAGAACTGTTCTGCCATAAAAGGATGGGCGGTCGAGAGACCTTAAATGTGAGGGATTAAAGGATTTCTTGTAAAGTGCGTGGCAGGAGTATAGCAAAAGTCCTTTATTTGTGCAAGGGCTTAGCTGTGTTCAGACTGACCCCTAAAGTGGTTCGAGGTAGAACTGCTCTTCCCCGCCGTTATTTTTTGCTTGGGAAAGCGGTTGACGGGGTGTTTCGGGCGGTCGTGGTGAGGCCGGAACTGGGGTATTTACAGACTGGCGTGGCTCGGTTCGAGGCTCAGCCTGAGGAATGGGACGGGGCTCGAGGCGTGGTTCGGGCTCGTAACGAGGGCTCGGGGCGGGTTCGATGATTTCGAGGACGGGTTCGGTAGGTGCGGCCAGAAAGACTGGGTCGATCTCGATTTCCCCTATCTCCTCCTCCCCTTCCGCCTCAAACTCGGGCTCGACCCGCTCGGCTGTCTCGGCCTGGTGGCCGTGTGGGTGGCTATGTCCGGCGTGGTCGTGCTCAGCCTCCAGCTGTTCTATCTCCTCGTCGTCCGGCCCTAGGAAGCCATTGACCAAGGCCTCGTACTGCTCAAACGGCAGAATAACCAGTGGTTCCCCACCGTGCTCGTTGGTCACAATCAGTCTGTCCCCTGTCCGCCTAGCAAACCGCAAGAGCTTCTGGAATTGATCATTAGCCATATAGGGCCATCTTAGTACTTGGGCCCGGAATGTCAAAACCGAGGCACTGAGCCCCGGTTCGGATGTTGACCTAGCCTCTTGTTTCATTTGCTTTTTCTGCTGCGACTTTCTTTTCAGCTTCTTCTTGGAGCCACTCAGTTATTTGTTCTATCTCTCTTAAAGCGTTTAGTGCTTCTTCGATTTGCTCATTAAGGAAATCCCTTTCGCGTTTCAGTGCTCCCAGCCTCTTCTCAGAGGTAGATACGGTATCGGCGACTTGAGCCTTAAATGAATTAGGATCGGTATTTTCCAGCCAAAATTTATGCACAGCAGCTAGATTTTTTTCTGCATCTATTATTTTATTGCCTATTTCTTTTGTTAAGAAAGTCGCATTCGTTTGCAAATCCTCCCAATACTTTTGCTTGTTTGCCATTTCTTTTAATGTAAGGGTGCTGTTTATTTTTTCAATCTCACCATGCATGTCGCGGTAAAAGTCATTAGGGTTGTCATGATACACATCCCTCTCTCCAGCTTTTTCTCGTTTTTCCGCTTCTTCCCTGCGTCCCTCAATGTAGGCAGCGGTCTCTATAGCATTCGTCATTTGATCTCGTAAACCCGACATTATTGGCCCATCAATATTGCGCATGCCTTCGAGCGCTGTAACAGCTCTTTCTACTGCTTCAATTTGCCCGAGAGCACCCTTAAAACCCTCAATTGCTTTCTTTCCTTTTAATGAATCAATAACGTTCTCGAGTTTTTTGTAATTGTCGCTTGTACTATACCTATCATGAGGCAATGTTTTAGCGAAGCGCTCGGCTGGGGAAGAAACCTTATCCGCCTCTTTGGGGACATTAATAAACTCCTTCAATCCGTCCGGTCGCGTTCTTTCTTCAACACCCATAAAATAACAAAAATAATCTTACCTGGCGTAATTTTCCCATAGAGTGCCTCCCACCTGCAAATGAGTGTGGGGATAACACGATTATGTAGAGGTAGTCCTAACCCCCTCGGCGATGTGGAGAATGTGGGATTTGGGGACGAGATAAGTTGGGTAATGCTGGCCGTCGACGAGGGCGACTTTTTGTTTGGCGAGGTGTTCTGTTTCGGCGTCGACGAGGAATTTAAGGCCGAAGAGGTTGATGCTGGCTTTGACTTGGACGTTGTGCGACCAAGAACCGATGAACTCCCAGTTATGAATAGCGCAGCGTTGAGCGTTGGTTAAAAGCCATAGAGTGCCGGTGACTTGGCTAGCTGGTTGTTTGACAATGCCATAGGAGACAAAGCTGTCGCCCCAAGCGCGACGGAGGGGACGTTGGGCTTTTTTGGGAATATCGTTCAGCTGTTGCACGCATAAGTGCCAGCCGTCGAGAGAAGCTGGTAGGTGTAGAGCGGAACGACCAGTAATAGCCTTGATCATAGCCGCGTCGCGATTGGCGCCAAAGCCGAAGTAAAGTTTCATACAGAAGTATTGTCCCCTGCCAGAAAAAGTAAAGCAACTGGCCGTGGGGATAAAATCGAATCTGTGCTAGACTGAAAGTAGCAGTAATTCATTATTAATTAACAGCCCTATGGAAAAGCGCAATAATTGGGCAGTAGTTGGAGGAGTTGTGGTAATAGCAGCGGTGATTGTCGCGATCGTGCTATTGACGAGAACACCATTAGAACCAGATGGCAAAGGTGACCAGCCGACGAACGTGGTTGACGACACTACAACTGGCGGAGTTGTGAAGGATGATCAGAAGCCCGTGGTTACAGGAACGGTCTACGAAAACTCGAAGTTCAGTATTGCTATACCAAAAGGTTGGACGGCTAGTGAGGCGATAATCAATATCGACAGTAAATCAGACGGTGCGACCACGGAATTGAACCCAGCGGCGGTAAATATTACCAATGGCAAATGGATTCTCTACGTCAACGTCGACGCCAACCAGGCTAGCGGTGTGCCCGGTGGACGATTCGCGGAAATTGGCATGGGTGCGCCGAGTGTGGATGCTGTAGTATTAGTCGAACCAGGCGAATGCGGACGCTCGACTGGCCCTGAAGGCACGCCAGCGTTTGCGAATTATAGCCGGATTGATGATTTCATTTCAGTAGCTGATGCCACGACTGGCTGTGCCACGCCAACTGACGGGCAGGATCACTGGTTCTTCTCGTATTTGACGAGTCCGGGTAATGGCTTCTTTAACGACTACGTACTCGGACAAAACCCAGGCTTAGTGGTAACGATGGCTTATAACGAAAAGGTGGTGAATAAACTCCCAATTTGGAACAGCGACTCGCTAACTAAAGCACTGAATGACATGACGAGTATCGCGAGTACGTTGAAGATTAAGAATCGCTAGGAGCTTTCGTAAAAAATAACTCCCGGAGGGCTTGCCACGTCAGTCGCGACTGACGTGGCTTGCACGCCTCCGGGAGATGTTTTTTTATTTAAGCGGCGATGGATCGTTCGGCGGCGGCGAGGGCTTTAGCCTGTTGGTCTGGTGTGCGGTGTTGGGCAGCGAAGGTGTCGGAAGCAATGACGTCTGAGGCGGCGTCGTTCTGCTTGCTGGCCATGCGGATAGCCGAGAGGATGAGGTCGAGTTCTGGGAGTTGGAGTTGATTGGCGAACTTTTTAACGCGGGCGATGGCTTGCGACATGTCGTGCAGTGAAGAGCTGTCCAAGTGTCGGCCGTCGGCAAAGGCGGCGAAGATTGGTTGTAAACTCTGAAGCTCGGCGCTGGCTGACTCGTTGGTGGTTTGTTCGATGATATTAGGAATGATGTTGGTGGCAATATTGCTGGCGTGTTCGGCGATGGTGCGCAAACGTTCGTGACGGGCAGGGTCGGGCTGTTCTGGCTGTTCGGATGAATGCATCATATGGATAGAGTTTAGCACTAAACTACGATGTCGTTAATTGCTTCGAGTCGACGAGGATAACTGGCCGAAGGAGAGGCATCGACAAGACTTAACGAAAATATATCTACGTCTTGGCCACCCTCGGTAAGTGTGGCGACTGTATTTGTAATAGTGAGGCTGGTGTGAGCCAGGTCATCACATGTCCAATGGATACAGTTTTTGTTGGCGTCGACGTCTTCTTCCACAACTGTTTGCCGCAGGACCTTGTTCAAGCCGTTAATTTTAATAATGCAGCCGGCGCGAAGTGAACGAAATTTCTCCCAATCGGCGGCAGTAATGGGTAGGATAGAAATAGTAGACATACCTATTTAGTAAAGGCGAACGAAGTGATATCGGCAAATTTACCACTGCCTTGGCGTGAGCTATCACTGAACTCTTTTTTCTTCAGCTCTCCGTTACGGAGAAGTAAAAGGTAATTTCTATACCCTACGTCCATGTAGCGATATGGAAGTAGAAAATTCTCGGCTGGTTCGTCGACGATCAGTAGGCTGGTAATAATTTCTGGTGCGCTATCAACCAAAATTATGTCGCCAATGCGGAGGTTGAAGAATTTGATTTGTGAGAGTTCGCTTAAGGGGAAAGGTTTACTAATCATAAAAAAATTACTATTAATACCATGCTATCACGTCGGTGCAAACGAAAACACCACCCACGACGTGCGAGCGGTGTTGTTCTGTTAGCTGACCAATCAATTAAGATGCGTACTCTTTGATACCTGGCTTTCCCGCCAGCTCATCAAGCGCGTACCCCATTTCGCAGGCAACGCTCCCCCAGTCTGCTAGTTGCTTGAATTCGATATTTGGGAATAGTTCATGCACCATCGTTTCGAATTTTTCACTAGCGCCACCGGATGTTGAGGTATGATCTTTCAACCATTGTTCAACCAACTCTTTATTGTGCTGCATGCCAATCGATAGTTCAAGAGCCTCGGTATCATAATCTTTAGAGTCAGTTTCTTCTCGATCATAAGGGCTCCTTACCATTCTCTTTAATCTCTCTGCATGCCGTACTGCTCTCGGTTCAACCCATGCTCGCCATTCCGTTACACCTTGCCAAAATTGAGTAAGCGTTTGCTCATTGTCTTCTAATAATTTCGCGATTTCAGGAAAATCTTTAGCGGTGAGCTCCATAACTTTCATGAACGGTTGCAGTATTCGCCAGGCGCGTCGGATAAAATCTTTTCTTGGCGAGCCCGATTGTTGCCACTCCTCAAAAATGTTGCTCACGAAGTCCGAAGCCATTTTTTCGACTTCTTCATTAGTGAGAATGCCTCGTTCTACAAAAAGACTTTGGACATCTTTAACCCTGGTTGCATCGACAAAACCTAGACTCATCTTGAAAGAATCGAGCATGGATCTCTCGGCAATATGTTTCAGTTCAGGATGTTGTGACAAAACCTCGATCATGAACGGACTGGTGGGGCTAAGACCCGAAAATGCTAATTCCCTTGCATTAGAAGTATTTTTTTCTATCCAGCTAGATACGAAGCCGCCTGCCTCTTCAGCAAGTTCAACAGCAAGAATAGTACTAACATTCGTCGCGTCCAATAACGAATTGATAACTTTATCTCCGGATTGTAAAGCTTTAATTATTCGGGTTTTTACCGCCTCATAAACTTCTGGATCATTTTTCATGAGTCTGTCGATCATGATGCAATAAATGTACGGCATTTCAGAAGCCTGGTTGACGGCCTGAAGGACAACTCTTTTAGCTGCCGCAAAAACTTCTGGATCCTGCAGAACTCCGAGACTGCCGTCGGCTGCAGGCCACATGTCTCTCGAAATAGTCTCATTATCCTCCGAGGATATAGCAGCAATGAGTCTTTGTCGCTTTTGCTCGGGATTTTGTTCGAGCTTGAATCCTGGCTCACCTTTAGAAATTTCAGCCATACTAATTAAAATAATTATAACTCACACAAGTTTCTCATAAAGTCACCCCCCCCCCGCAAATGAACGTGGGGATAAGATTATCTGCAAAAACAAAACGCCCCGGACGCTTGCACGTGTCCAGGGCGTATTTGTTTTTAGCGAGCGGAGCGCTTTTTGATGATGTCTTCCGCGATGTTACGTGGGACTTCCTGGTACTCGTGGAATTCCATGGAGTAACTAGCGCGACCTTGGGTCATGGAGCGCAAAGCGGTGGAATAGCCGAACATTTCGGCGAGAGGGACAAGAGCGCGGACGAACTTGATGTTACCGCGGTCGCCCATTTCCTGGATTTGACCACGCTTGGCGTTAAGGTCGCCGACGACGGTACCCATGAAGTCTTCTGGGGTGACGGCTTCGACCTTCATGATAGGTTCGAGAATGACTGGCTTAGCTTTGCGGACAGCGTCCTGGAAAGCCATGGAACCAGCGATTTTAAAGGCTGATTCGTTACTGTCGACGTCGTGATAGGAACCATCGAAGACAGTGGCCTTGATGTTGATGAGCTGGTAACCAGCCAAGACACCGCGATCCATAGCTTCCTTAGCACCTTTACCGATTGGCGCGATGTACTCCTTTGGCACGGAACCGCCCTTGGTTTCGTCGGCAAAGACGAAGTTCTCGCCTTCTGGGTCGATGAAAGGTTCAACACGGAGACAAGCGTGACCGTACTGACCGCGACCACCGGACTGTTTGACGTACTTACCTTCACCTTCGGCACTCTCGCGAATGGTTTCGCGGTAGCTGACCTGTGGGTTACCGACATTGACCTCCACACCGTATTCACGCTTCATGCGGTCGACCATGATTTCCAAGTGGAGCTCACCCATACCAGCAATGATGGTCTGGTTGGTGTCGGTGTCGGTGTGAACGTGGAAGGTTGGATCTTCTTCAGAGAGTTTGCTGAGCGCCATACCCATCTTTTCCTGGTCGCCCTTGGTCTTTGGTTCCAAGGCCTGGGAAATAACTGGCTTAGCGAAGTTGATACTTTCCAAAACGACTGGGTGATCTGGATCACAGAGAGTGTGACCAGTGGCGGTGGCACGGAGACCGACGGCAGCGGCAATTTCACCAGCAAAGACTTCTTCGACGTCCTCGCGGCTGTTGGCGTGCAAACGGACAATGCGGGAAACGCGCTCCTTTTCACCGTTGGCGGTGTTGAGAACGTAGCTACCAGCTTTGACGGAACCAGAGTAAACGCGGAAGAAACAGAGCTTACCGACGAATGGATCCGCCGCGATTTTGAAAGCAAGAGCGGCGAATGGGGCGTCATCCTTAGGTGGGCATGGGATTTCCACGTCCTTGTCATCTGGATCGAAACCGGTGATTGGTGGGACGTCCAAAGGTGATGGGAGGTAGTCGACAACGGCGTCGAGCATTTGCTGCACACCCTTGTTCTTGAGGGATGAACCACAGAGAACTGGGAAGATTTTGAGAGCGACAACGCCCTTACGCAAAGCTGGCTTGAGTTCAGCAACTGGAATATCTTCACCGCCCAGGTAACGCTCCATCAAGTTCTCGTCGTTCTCAACGATGGCTTCCACCAACTTGGCGCGGAATTCTACGGCCTTAGCAGCGTACTCTTCAGGAATTTCAATTTCGTCGACAACCTTGCCCATGTCGTCGCGGTACATGTAGGCCTTGCGGGTCAAGAGGTCGATGATACCCAAGAAGTCGCTTTCGATACCGATTGGCAACTGGATTGGGTGAGCGTTCAAGGTCAAGCGTTTGTGAATGGAGTCCAAGTCCTTGTAGAAGTCAGCACCGGTGCGGTCGAGTTTGTTGATGTAGCAAATGCGAGGCACGCCGTACTTGTCGGCCTGGTGCCAGACGGTTTCTGACTGTGGCTCAACGCCAGCAACGCCGTCAAAAACGGTGACGCCACCGTCCAACACGCGCAAGGAACGCTCAACTTCGACGGTGAAGTCGACGTGGCCTGGGGTGTCGATAATGTTGATGCGATGACCCTTCCAAAAACAGGTAGTAGCAGCGGCGGTAATAGTAATACCGCGCTCTTGTTCCTGTTCCATCCAGTCCATGGTGGCCTCACCTTCGTGCACTTCACCAATCTTGTGCTTTTTGCCGGTGTAGTACAAAACGCGTTCGGTGGTGGTGGTCTTACCAGCGTCGATGTGAGCGATGATACCGATGTTACGGACGTGATCAAGTGGATAGTCTCTTTGCATATATGGTTAAAAGAAAGAAAAAAGCTCTGTAAAACGAGAACGGAGAAAGCCCAACCGAGCTTTCTCCATTCGTATCAGGCGATCTAGCGGGCCAAGTGAGCGAAGGCTCGGTTCGCTTCAGCCATACGTTGTACGTCGTTGCGCTTGCGGACTGCTTCACCTTCACCTTTAGCAGCAGCCATGATTTCTTCAGCCAACTTTTCTGCCATACCGCGACCCTTCTTGCTGCGAGCAGCGAGGAGAACCCAGCGGAAGGCTAAAGCGTTGCGACGTTCGCCACGAACTGGCATAGGCACCTGGTAGTTCGCACCACCAACGCGTTTGCTCTTGACTTCGACGCTTGGAGTGACGTTCTTCAAGGCGTTATCGAAGACTTCCATAGCGTCGGCCTTCGTTTCCGCGGCGATGATGTCAAAACAATCGTAGACGATGCGTTCCGCGGTGGTCTTCTTACCGTCCTTCATGACGTAGTTGACCAACTTGGTAACGACGATGCTGTTGAACTTGTGATCTGGGATGATGATTCGTTTTGGTGCTTGCTTACCTCGCATATCAGTGTGGCTCACGATCTTCCCGGCGATGCGGTACTCGTAAGTATAAATTTATTTTAGAGTGGGAGCTTACTTCTTTTTGGCCTTTGGACGCTTGGCACCGTACATGGAACGGCTGCGGTTGCGACCTTCGACACCAGTAGCATCGTAGCGACCACGAACGATGTGGTAACGGACACCTGGCAAATCTTTGACGCGACCACCACGGATCATAACGATCGAGTGCTCCTGCAAGTTGTGGCCTTCACCTGGGATGTAGGCGGTAACTTCAGTGCCGTTGCTCAAACGTACGCGGGCGATTTTACGCAAAGCGGAGTTTGGTTTCTTTGGGGTCATGGTGGTCACTTTGACGCAAACACCACGCTTAAATGGGGCTCCCTTGGCCAAAACCGTACGGCTACGGTGCAATGAGTCGAGGGTGTACTGCAAGGCGGGTGACTTCGACTTTACTTTCGAGGTCTGACGGCCTTTGCGGATGAGTTGATTGATAGTGGGCATAAGTGGCGAAAGCCTATCATAAGCTAGAAATATGGTCAACCGAGCGTAGCCCTGAAAAGTGACGACCACCCCGGATACGAAATCTGGAGTGGTCGAGAGGGGTCAGTCGCCGTAGATGCTGGGAGAGATGTCGTCACCGCACCTGGCCGAGCCGGAACGAGACCGGCTGAGTTCGGTATAACCACGATGCAGACTCGCGAGCTCGGCGTTGAGGCGTTCGATGCGGGTGTTGGACTCGGCCAACTGGTGGCGAAGCTTGACGTTCTCAGCTTCCAGCTCAGCGGTTCTCTGAGCGTCTGATCGAGGGGTCACGGTATTCTTGGGCATTGGGCCTCCTTGCCGACGACGGTCGGATCAAAGTGAGGTGAGGTTAGCTTAAAAATGTCTCGACGTCAATGTTGGCGTCCTTGATTAGTTGGAGCAATAAACCAACGCCAATTTCCTTATGGAGAGGAATAGTGAGCTTTTTATGGGCAGAAAAGTCAATTTATACTGGGGTCAGGTCGTTGATTGCTACATTTTACATAATTACTCAGTGTTTTTGAAGATATTTTTGAGCTGTAATAAAAATGATCGGAAAATATTAGTTTTTTATTGAGGTTTTGAGAATCATCAATGTTTTTAAGATGATTTTATGATGAATGTGGATAATTTTGAATTTTAGGTGCGCTTTTTATTGATAAAAACTCTCGAATGTAGCAATCAACGACCTGACCCCAGTTAAAACAACCGCACAAGCTGCTCCTCGCAGGAGGTGCCGGAGAGGTGAGAGCAGAGGTTAAAGGCGGTGGTGGCGATGAAACCGAAGGGGTTAAAGGTGGTCAGCATTGAGAGAATAACGAGGACAAAGAGGAGGCGTGGGCCGAATTCTGCGAAGAGACGGGCGGCGCGAGTGAGACGGAAGTGGGCAAAAAAGGCTTCGAGGAGGCGGCTGCCGTCGAGGGGTGGAACGGGAATAAGGTTAAAGAGGGCCAGGGCGAGGTTGGTGAAAATGAGTAAGATGAGAAAGGGGGCGAGGAGGCTGGTGGCGCTGACGAGCTGCGTCGTGATGAAAGCGTGCCAGGCGAGGCCAGCGAGAATAGCCAGAACGAGGTTGCTAGCGGGACCAGCGAGGGCGATGAGGACAGAGTCGCGAACGGGGTGTTTGAGGGCGTAAGGGTTGAACGGGACTGGCTTAGCCCAGCCGAAACCAATAACGAGGAGCATGAAGAAGCCCCACGGGTCGAGGTGATGTAAAGGGTTGAGTGAGAGTCGGCCAGCTTCCTCTGCAGTGTTGTCGCCGAGGGACTTCCCCGCCAGGGCGTGAGAGAATTCGTGGAAAGTTAAGGAGATGATGATGGCGAGGAGCCAGACGAGGGCGATAGCAGGTGAAGTTTGAAAGAGGGTGAACAACATAGTTACTAGTTAACGAGATTAGCTGAAACTAGCCGCTCATCGAGACGTCGGCGCCGATGCTGACCAGCTTGCCAAAGAGATCTTCGTAACCGCGTTCGAGGTTCTCAAAGCCGGTGAGGGTGGAGGTGCCTTGGGCGACGAGGGCGGCGATAACACAGGCCAAACCGGCACGGATGTCGAGGAGTTCAATGGTGGCAGCATGTAGAGGTGTGGGGCCCTTGATGATGGCGGAGTGTTTGTGGTTGTGATCTTTAAAACGGCAGTCGACTTCACCTAAACATTTGTCGAATAAAGTGATATCCGCGCCCATTTCTTTTAATGTTTCGGTATAACCAAAACGTTCTTCGTAAACGGTTTCGTGGATAACGGAGGTGCCGTCGGCTTGCGTCATGGCGACCAAGAATGGCTGCTGCCAGTCGGTCATGAAGCCAGGGTGGGTGTCGGTTTCGATTTGAATGCCGTGATATTTTGGTGCTCCGCGGAAAAGGATACCGTCTTCTTTGACTTCGTAGTCGCCACCGAGAAGTCGAACAGCGTTCAAGAAGGTCACCATATCACGATGCACAGCGCCGGCACAGAAAATTTCGCCACGAGTTGCTAAGGCCATACAGGCAAAACTGGCTGCTTCCATTCTGTCCGCCACAACTGTGTGCTCGCAACCATGAAGTTTGGCGACGCCCACGATTTCGATATGGCGACCGGCACCGAGTTCGATGATAGCGCCCATCTTTTGCAACATCATGATGAGCTCCACAACTTCAGGCTCGATGGCAGCGTTTTTAATAACGGTGCGACCTTTCGCCAAGACGCCAGCAAAGAGAGCGGTTTCCGTAGCGCCGACCGATGGGTATGGGAGGTCAAAGATACAACCCGTTAATCCGTTAGGAGCTTTAGCATGATAACCTTCAGCGTCCGCAACAATGGTGGCACCCATTTTTTCTAACAGGTCGATGTGGAAATTCACTGGTCGAGGACCAATCTTGTCGCCACCTAATGATGGCACAAAGGCTTCGCCGGTGCGGTGCAGTAATGGCGCCAAGGCCAAGATTGCCAAACGATTCTTGCGCGAAAGCGACATGGCGGATGACGAGGCGATGGTGGCGACCTGGAGCGTTAACGAATGGTCAGCGAGGCTTGAGGTGGCGCCGAGTGTCGTCACCAATTCACGAGCGATCTCAGATTCTTTTTGCAAGGGCACATTGTGCAACGTCACTTCCCCGTCGGTCAGCAAACAGGCGATAATCATTTTGCTGGCGGCGTTTTTAGCACCACCAATTTTGACGCGTCCGTTAAGTGGTTTGCCCCCGGTAATCAATAATTTTTGCATACGAAACTAACAGAAATAACAAAATGAGATCTGTGGAGAGTATAGCTGAGGCTCGACCGTCGCGCTAGAGACTCCCCTCTTGACGAGGTGAACACTAAATTTACCTCTGACCGTAGAAACCACGCTCGTGCTCTGGCAAGTCAGCAGCAATATGACGCATAATGCCGTGAATGTTGGCGCCTTCACCGAGAGTTGTTGCTGGCTGGATAGCTACTCGACCGTCACTAATAGCTACTGGCAAAATTTTTATCTCCTTGCCGGTTAATCGTTGATACTCCCGAGCGACTAATTCGATGCCGCTGTAGGCCTCGCGGAGTTGATGAGCGCCACCTTCGGCCTCCCCTTCGTAGAGCCACAAGCCTTCGGGCATAATGGCGACTTTATCACCACGAGCTAATAAGGCCGCTGTTTCTTTGGCGAATTTCAAAACGTCTGAGGCGCTCGATTTGCGTTCGGCAACACTCTTATAGTAGTCGCGTTCGTGAACTGGAACTCGCTTGAGCAAAGCGTCGACCTCCCCTTCATGACCGGGCCCGCGGAGGTTGCCCAAACTCGCCTTCACTTCATACATGCCGATGGCTTTATGGAACCAACGTGATAGTGGAGTTTTAAAATGAATGTCGGCCGTGGCGATACGAAGTGGGCTGCGAGCGATGTCGGCGATGACGAAGGGGTCGTTGGGACGTGAATGATTGGCGACGAGAATGTATGGTTCGTCTTTGGGCACGTTCTCGCGACCTTCAGTTTTGCGGCCACCAAATTTTTCCGTAAAATAACCGACCGTGCGTAACACAGCCGAGGCGGCCTTGGCCATAACGCCTGGGTTCTTGAGATGGTCGGGAATATTTTTAGCGAGGTAATCCTTAACGGAAACTGCCGCACGAGCTTTGGCTGGTTCGGGCACGGCGAGCAGTTCGGCGAGTTTGTGCTCACTTTTTTTTCTATCATCTTGTTCTTTTTCTCGTGCTGTCTCACCTTCGGCGGCTAGTTGTTCGGGTGATTTAGGCGAATCGTGACGGGCGGCACTGGCTGGTAGTTCGTTCGAGGTTTCTAAGGTTGAGGCTGGCTCCTGGCTTGAGCCGTTGTCGTGTTTGCTCATAATATGTGCAGATTACTTCTGTAACACCTGAACCACGAGCTTGACCATACGATCTTTGTTCTGCGGATCACTTTCAGCGATAAAGAGAGTGAGTGCAGTTAAAGCTGGTGGGGTAATTTGTGAGCGCTCAAGCAAACCAGCTCGTTGTAAGAACCAGATGAAGGCATAGGCGCCGCTCCGCTTATTACCGTCGGTAAAGGGATGATTCTTAACCATGAAGTATAGAAGATGCGCGGCCCGCTCTTCCACTGTGCCATAGACTGGACGACCACCAAAAGACTGCATGACATTGCCAATAATGCCTTCGATACTGCCAGCAGCACGTTCTCGGCCAAAGATCTCCGTGGCTTCGCCCTTAGTTACTAAGACAGATTTGAATTCAGCAAGAGCTGCGATGAGTTGCTCGGCTGTAATAGCGACGGACTTCTTAGTGGCGCCCTTGGAACTTAAAATGTCTTTATCGTAAGCATCGAGTGAGAGCCAGGTCTGAGCGAAGGTGGACACTAACTCTAAGACGCTGGCGTGGTCGATAGTCGACCCAGCCGGCAAGAGATGACGGATATTTTCGATGGCGGCCGTAAACTCGGCGTAGTGCTGCTTGATGATTTTAGGATTGAGCACGTAACCTCGAGTGATATATTCACGAAGAGTTTTAGTCGCCCATTGGCGGAACTGAATAGCTCTAACCGAATTCACCCTATAACCAACCGCTAAGACAACATCGAGACTATAAAATGTGACATCGTAAGTCTTGCCATCTGCGGCAGTATGTGCAAATTTTGCACATACTGAAGTGGGCCTCAGCTCTTTGTCTTTGAAAACATTATTAACGTGCTTAGTGATAACAGAACGATTTGCAGCAAAAATTTCGGCTATTTGAGCTTGAGTAGCCCAGATCGTCTCGTGCGACAAATCACCGCGCAGCTCAATGGCTCCGTTTTTAGCTTGAAAAACCACTACTTTACTGTTCTTTTCTTTTTCTTTCATAGAAAAGGTTCTAAACTATTCTACCATAAATCCCAGGCTTATGGAGCCTGGGATTTAATTACCGAATGCTGAATTTTGCTTACGCGCCGAAGTGGTAGCGGTCGGTCAGCTTGCCGTAAGTGAAGACTTCCGAAGCCGAGAAGAAACGGTTGATTTCGATGCCGGCGTTCTCGAGCGTGTCGGAAGCGTGGACGATGTTGCCAGCCATGCTCATGGAGAAGTCAGCGCGGATGGTGCCAGCGTCGGCCATGAGAGGATTGGTGGCGCCAACTACTTTACGAACTTCATCGACAGCGCCCAAGCCTTCCAAGACCATGGCAACGACTGGGGTTTCGCGCATGAAAGCGACGAGGCCTGGGAAGAATGGCTTTTCCTTGTGGTGGCCGTAGTGCTCGGTCAAAACCTCCTCGGTCAAGTGGGACAATTTCATGCCGACGATCTTGAGGCCCTTGCGCTCAAAACGGGTGACGACGTCGCCAACTAATTCGCGTTGCAAAGCATCTGGTTTAATGAGGACGAGTGTGCGTTCGATGGCTGCTCCCATAGGAAAATATTAACTGAATTTGTGCGAATGATACTCAGTTAGAGGCAAAATGTCAAAAAGAAGAGGGCTGGCGCAGGGTTAGCGCGCAGGCCCTCGAGACGGTCTCTGACTACTAGCTGGTGGGATCGGTGAGATGATAGATTCGCACGACCGAGTCGAAGATGACCGAGGCGGCGATACCCTTGAGGTGAGGTCTGGCCTGCTCCAGGCTTTGCCCCTCCCTGATTGCCTGACGAGTCAACTGCAGCTGTAGCCGTTGGCTCAAGCGCTTGCCGATGTAGGGATTGCCCTGGCTTACCAGGAGAGCCTTGATGTCGGCCAAGAGCCGGGTTCGCTCGGCTGGCTTGGGACTCAGCTCAATCTGGATCAGGAGGCCGGCGATGCGTTGCCCGAAGGTCGTGAGGTAGTACTTGGCGGCCAACTGACGAGCTGCTCGACACCCACTACCTGGAGCCAAGATGGCACTAGCCGTACGGCCGTCGATGGTGCCGTAATGCCGACGCCACCAGGGATGAAGATCGCGTGTCCAGCAGATACGACAGCCACGCACGATCATCCAAATAGCGAGAGTGAAGAGGGAGAGGGCGAAACCGGTGATGAGCAACTTGCAGAGCAAGAAAAACGTGGCAGTCATGAAGCACCTCGGAGGTTGTGTGTGCGGCTATACCGTAGCCTGAATGGCTAAG
>CAINGB010000026.1 GCA_903848275.1 Candidatus Uhrbacteria bacterium
CTGGGCTGAGGCCTTGAGCGAGGAGCGGGACTACCCGAGTCTAGGGCTGACGGTCGCTAGCGAACCAATCCCAGTATATCCTTAAAGGTCACAAACACAACCAGCAACATGAGTAAAGCGAACCCAATACCATGCACGGTGCTTTCGAACTTTACACTAGCCTTTTTACGTCGAATCGCCTCAATAAACAAGAACCCCACCCGGCCGCCATCCAAGGCCGGAATTGGCAACACGTTCAGCACCGCCAAGTTTAAGCTAAGCATAGCGGCAAATTGTAACACATGGGCAAACCCCATCTTGGCCACTTGGCCCGTCACAATCGCGATACCAACCGGTCCAGACACCGCCGCGCCAACTGACTTATGGCTAAAAATATTAACCACTAACCCACCCAATGCTGCCAAAATCGCCCCGGTACTCTCCACCGTCTGCTTCATGCCCCGCCATGGTGCCTGGTACCACGGGAAATGCACCGTGCCAGTTTTCAACAACTCAATCCCGATCGCCTCGTGCCCTAAGCTCTCAATCAAACTCGCCGTCACGTCGACGTCTACCTCTTTGCTGCCACGAGCCAACACCACATGATGCGTAGTTCCCGGCGCCAAAGCCAAACGCGCCGCCTCACTATCCGTATAAACCACATTATCAATACTCGTCACCATGTCGCCGACCTCCATACCAGCCTGCGCACCTGGCGAGTCCTTCATCACGTCAAAAATTGTCACGCCTTCATTCGTTACCGTAAATTCTCCCCCAGCTATGGAGGAGTCGGAGGGGGCTGTATCGGTAACAGCCGGAATCCCCACCCAAAAACCAACGGTAAAAATAAGCCAGGCCATTACCAAGTTCATGACGACGCCAGCCACCAGCACCACGAACCTCCGCGGAATACTCTTACTCGCAAAACTATCAGTTGCCGCCACGTCGTCATCACCACTCTCACCCTTAATCTTCACAAATCCGCCAAGCGGAATCATATTCAGCGAAACCTCCATGCCGTCTTTGCGCTTCCAAGCCCAAATCCTGGGCGGAAAGCCCAAACCGAACTCATCCACCTTCATACCCATTCTCTTCGCCGCAAAGTAATGACCCCATTCATGGCCCAAAACAAGCACGCTCAAAATGAGTAAAAATAACAAAATAGTCCAAATCATAGTAGGCTAAGTTTACGGTAAATCGAGCTTTCAGGCAACTGGGGTCAGGTCGTCGATCGTCTGGTTTCAACCGCTTCCGCAAACAACCTCCCCCGCTCTTCAAAATTCTTAAACTGTCCATAACTTGGCGACGCTGGCGACAACAAGCAGACTCCGCCATTCACCAAATGCGCCAACGACTTCTCGACCGCTTCGTCAAGCGTCGCCACCCGTTCCGCCGCCACACCTTCATCTGCCAACGCGGCAAAAATTCTCTCACCTCCCGGCATTACTAGTGCTAACACATTATCAATCTTGCTCAATCTCTTCGCCAACTCGGTAAAATTATAACCCCTGTCTTGTCCACCAAGAATAATCGCCAACGGCTTATCTGCATAAACATCAATGGCTGCCATGGCACTTTCAGGCGTGGTAGAAATAGAATCATTCACAAACTGCACGCCCCGTACTTCGGCAATAAATTGCAACCTATGCGGCAACGGCTCAAAACTCGCAAACGCAGTTTTTACAATCTCCTCGTCAATCTGCATTAACTTCGCAACTTCCAAAACCGCGCAAGCATTCTCCCGATTATGTTCACCTAATAACTTCAACGAGTGCAGAACTTCCCTATCCGCAAAATCTATCGGACACGGCCAAGCCTCAGTCTTTTCCCCAAGTTCAACTAATCGCGGAAACTTCGGATTATAAACCAACGTATCATTCACAGTCATCATTTCACCCAAGCGCAACTTCGCTTTTTGATACTCATCGACACTCCCATGCCAATCCATATGTTCCTCATACAAATTGAGAATGACACCAATATCAGGCGCAATTTCCAGGTCCGCCAACTGATAGCTCGACATCTCAAGCACAAAAATTGTCTCCTCTGCCGCCTCCACTTCACTAATCGACGACACGCCAATATTACCAACCAGCTTAACCGACAATCCCGCCGTCGCTAAGACATGCGCCAACAAGGCCGACGTCGTGCTTTTCCCCTTCGTGCCAGTCACTCCGATAATCTTGCCTCGGCCTTTTCTCTCAGCCAAAAATATATTGGTCGACGACGTAATCGTAGCCCCTGCTTCTCGCCATTTCACAATCCACGAATTCGAGGGCGGAATCCCCGGCGCCTTAATCACCACCGTCTGCGCATCCGCCATCACCTCATCGATCCTCACAAATTCTGGCACCTCGAGCGCCTTCTCATCCGTCACCACAATATTCTCGATCCCTCGAGCTCGCAGCGCCAATAACGTCGCCCGCCCTTCCCGGCCGTAGCCAAAAATGACGATTTTCTTATCCTTCAGCTCGTTAATTTTCATAGACGAGTTTAGCATATTCTTCTGGCATGGCTTGCTCCTGACTCGCCTCCAATACCTGTTCAATCACCTCGTCGACATTATTTTTTGTTGGCAAAATTTCAGTCACAAACCATTTCATTATCACATCATCAACAAACTCACCTTTACGCTGCGCCAACACAAATGCTGCCAATACCTCATCCGGCTCACCTACACATTCAAACGGCTTGATTCCTTCGACTGCCAGCAATTCTTTATACGTCGGCAATAAGTTTTCATCCGCCAACAAATTCTTGCCGAAAATCTCGACTAACTCCTGCTTCGGCATAAACGCCGCCATCATCACAAACACAAACGCACACTTCGGACACTCCCCACACCAACGCTTAGTCGCCTTCTTATTAATCGCATAATTACGGTTACAACTCGAGAACACCTCAAAATATTTTCCCTCCTCCACAAACTTCTTAACAATCGCCAACTCCGACAACGGCCGCAGCAAACTAAAGTAACGCACGTTCGGCGTAATCGAATTTTTGATATACGCCTGAATATCACGCTCGCATTCCAAACTCTTGCTGTACTGATGATTAATCTCCAAGTCACCCATCATCAAATTACCAGCATTCGCGCTTCGTTCATTGCCTAGCACAATATCGCGCTTGCCATTCAACAGAGCATGAACCACCATCGTAAAAGCAATGTACGCACTAATCGGCACGTGTCCATTCCAAGCTCCCTGCTTATTCAACTCAAACAACTGCGGATCAAGTTGACGCTCTATGATATTCAAAGGCTGCCCAATCGCCGCAGCCGCCTCGGCTATTCGTTCGTGTCTACCCAAAGCCACTAAGTCGAACTCAATACCCGCCCTTTGCAACAACTCAACCGTCACTAACGAGTCCTTCCCACCGCCAATCGGTACAATTGCACCCATCAAGGGGTCAGGTCGGGAATCGGGAATTTTCTCATTTTCCTGGCTCTTTTCACTCGGAAACTTAATGTACCCCCTAAAATCTAAATCATTCTTGTAAAAAAACTCACCCAAACCATGCGTATACAGTTTATTCCAAAATGCCGCTTCAGTTGCATTCAGTTCACCGGATTCAATGACAATTTCTGCTGGACAATAAGTTTTATAATAACTAATTCCAGCCATCAAATGCAGCGCAAACAGCGCTCTGTCAAGCATAGGTCCAATTGGTCCAATCGGTCCCAGTACAGCAAATTTTACTTTCTCTGTAAAACTCACTTCATGGTCTAGCGCATACACAAAACTCGCCTCGCCGCTGTCAGCGTCAAAGTCATAACTTACAAAGCGGAAAGTTTTATACGGCGAGACAATCTTTTGCATACTTAAGCTTTAATAATCGCCGCTAGTTCATCTCGTTTACTCATCATCATCTCCTCTGTTTTTGCTTCTACGATAAGACGAAGGATTGGTTCCGTATTGCTAGCTCGCACCAAAAACCACCAATCGCGACCAAACTCACACCTAATACCGTCCAAACGATTTACCACTGTCGCATTCGCTACAAACATCGCCTCAATTCTGCCGAGCGCCGACTCTTTATCATGCACCTCTATATTCACTTCACCGCTATTGCTCATAGCGCGAAGTGGTCGGACTAATTCCGCAAACGTTTTACCCGACTCTTTCCACAAACTTAATATTTTTACAATCGCCAAATCCACCGCCTCCAAATTATGCGACTCCGCAAACATAAAGTGGCTCGACAATTCGCCGCCTAAAATCGCCCCTTCGTCATACATCGCTCTAATCACCGTCGTTCGTCCAACCATCACTTCCACACATTCACCGCCAGCCGCTGTAATTGCCTCGCGCGTAGCCCACGACTGGTTTGGTGCCACAATCACCTTGGCTCCAGGATTATTCTTGAGCGTTGCCTCGGCCAGCAAGGCCAGCGTCTGGTCACCGCGCAAACTAACACCTTCGTTATCAATAAACGCTACACGGTCAGCATCACCATCAAGCGCAATGCCAAAATCAGCCTGTTCGCGCAGCACCATCGCCTTCACGTCAGTCAGCGTTTCCTCTTTAGCTGGATTAGCTTCATGGTTTGGAAATCTAGCATCAGGCTCACTATACAACTCTATTATTTGTAGGCCTAACTTCTGCGCCAGCTTCCTAACAGTCAACGCTCCCATGCCATTGCCGTAGTCAATCACCACCTTAGTTCCAGCAAAACTCTTAACATCTATTCCTTGCAAACAAAAATCCAAATACGCCTCAAGCACCTTGCCCTCCTCAGCTTCACCAGCCTGGGCTGCTGGCGTGTATTCCTCGGTCATGAGCGGCAAAAAATCCGTACCGGGGATCGGTAAGCCGTTAGCCCAAGCGCACTTAATCCCATTATACTCAGCTGGATTATGCGAAGCGGTCACCATCAGCCCGGCGTCAACATCAGGTTGTGAGGACACCGCAAAATTGAACAAACTAGTAGTACACTGGCCAATATCCAAAACATTCGCCCCCATAGCCACAATCCCCTCTACCGCCGCCTTAGCCAAGCTTGGACTAGTACTCCGCATATCCCGCCCCACCACAACTCGCTTTGCATCCGTTATCTCAACTGTTGCCATGGCTGTTTGCCTAGCAATTTCTGGTGTAACCTCAGCCAATAATCCGCGAATGTCATTTTTCTTAAAAATATGTGCTGGAACTAGCATACTTCTTTGACATTAAGCTTCAAAAAACGTACTCTCATTCTAACAGTAATTCATCTTTTGCCCAAATTACTATGCCTGTAATCGGAATAATCCTCATTATCATCGCAGTTCTCGGCCTCTGGCTCATCACTGCCTTTAACGGCCTAATCCGTGGCAAGAATCGCACCGAAGAAGCCTGGAGCGACATCGAAGTTCAGCTCAGACGTCGCTATGACCTCATTCCTAACTTGGTCAACACCGTCAAAGGCTACGCCGCTCATGAGGAAGGCGTCTTCGTCAAAGTAACCGAAGCCCGCACTGCCGCTATGAATGCTAACAGTATGGCGGATCACGTCGCGGCGGAAAACATGCTTTCCCAATCTCTCAAGTCCCTCTTCGCTGTGGCCGAAAACTATCCAGCCCTCAAAGCTGCTGACAACTTCCTCCATTTGCAGAAAGAATTGGTCGACGCTGAAGACAAAATTTCTGCCTCTCGTCGTTTCTTCAACGGCCAAGCTCGCGACTTCAACATCAAGCTCCAGGTTTTCCCAACCAACTTGGTCGGCAGCTCACTTGGTTTCAACAAGTTCCCTTTCTTTGACGCCCCTGAAGCTGCCAACGAACCTGTCGAAGTAAAATTCTAACCTCACCTTGGCCTTATGTACTCGGAGATTGCGGCCAATAAACGGCAAACCTGGCTGCTAATTATCGTCGTTAGCGCCTTACTGATAGGTCTTATTGGTCTTATCGGTCATATTTACGGCTTCGATCTCGGCTACAGCATTATCTTCGGCACCATCCTCGCCAGCAGCTTCTCTCTCTTCAGCTATTACTTCAGCAGCAGTATCGCTCTCAGTGCCTCTGGTGCCAAAGAAGTTAGTAAAGCGCAAGCGCCCGACCTTTACAATCTAGTCGAAAATCTCACCATCGCCGACGGTCTCCCCATGCCCCGCATTTTCGTCATCGACGACCCAAGCCCCAATGCCTTTGCCACCGGCCGTGACCCTGAGCACGCCTCCATTACTTTCACTACCGGTCTATTAGCCCTGCTTGAGAAGAACGAACTCGAAGGCGTCGCCGCCCATGAACTCTCCCACGTCAAAAATTATGACATCCGTGTCATGACCGTCGTCGTCGTCCTCATCGGTGCCATCATGCTGGTGGCGGACATCTTCCTCCGCAGCAACATGTTCCGTGGCAGACGTAGCAACGACAACAATAACGCTGGCAGTGCCCTCCTCATCATTGGCCTCATCCTCGCCATTCTCTCACCGCTCTTCGCCCAACTTATTAAGTTCGCTATTAGTCGACGTCGTGAATATCTCGCCGACGCTTCTGGCGCTCTCCTCACCCGCTATCCCGCTGGCCTGGCCAGTGCCCTCCAAAAAATCTCAAGCATCCCGCAGCCTCTCCGCACTGCCAACCGCGCCACCGCTCACCTCTTCATTGCCAACCCCTTCGGCAGTCATGCCACCCGCGGCTGGTTCGCGAATCTCTTCAGCACTCACCCTCCTCTCGCCGACCGTATCGCGAGACTGAATGAAATGACTAAATAGTATGGTCGAAGTCACCGACAAATTTACTAGCCACCTCAAAACCGTGCTCACTCGCGCGCTTTGTTTGGTGGTGGAGCAAGGCGGCAAAATTATTGAGCCTCACCATTTACTCTGGGCCATCGGCACAGAAACCGGCTCTATCGGCGGCGAGATTCTTAAAAAAGCTGGAATCCCCGAAGACTCATTACGCGCTTTCGGCGGTGCTTTTATTACCGTACCTACCAAGCCAGCCAAGTCTGCGCCAACACCATTACTCTCAACCGCCTCCAAAAACGCTATCGAAAAGGCCGTGTTGACCGCCACCATGTTCGAACACCGCTACGTCGGCACCGAGCATCTATTGTCCGGTCTACTACAATTAGAGAAACCGGATATTCGTGACTTCTTTCACGACCATAACATCACGGAAAAATCCATCAATATCGCCCTCGGCAACATCTTCCGCACCACCGCCACTTTCCCTGAAAAAACTAAAGTAAGACAGCGCAACTCTACCCCAGCTATAGGGGAGGTGGAGGGGGCTTTAAGTTTAGAAGGCGCTCTCCGTGAAGCCGAAGCCGCTTTAAACGAAGAAGGCGACACCGAGTCCTCAACTTCTGCTCTCGAATATTTCGGCGTCGAACTCACCACCAAAGCCATGGCCAACAAGTTCGATCCTCTCATTGGTCGCGAGGTCGAAGTCAATCGCCTAGCCAATATTCTGTTGCGCAAAAATAAAAATAATCCTCTTCTCCTCGGCGAGGCTGGCGTTGGCAAAACCGCCATCGTCGAAGGCTTAGCTAAAATGATTGTTAGCGGCCAAGTGGCCGACGCTTTAGCCGACAAACGCATTTTCCGTCTTGACCTCACCAACCTCGTCGCCGGCACCACCTACCGCGGTGATTTTGAAAGTCGCGTCCAGGAAATTTTGGAAGAACTGGCCGAGCAACCAAACATCATTCTCTTCATCGACGAAATCCACAACCTCGTCGGCGCTGGCTCTGGCGGTGGCACCGGCGACGCGGCCAACATGCTCAAGCCCGCTTTAGCTCGTGGCGATATTCGCTGCATTGGCGCCACCACCTGGAGCGAATTCAAAAAACATATCGAGTCCGACGCCGCCCTCGAACGTCGTTTCCAAACCATCAACGTCAAAGAACCAACCCTGGCGGAAACTCGCCTCATCATCAATGGTCTTCGTCCTAAGTACGAAGCCTATCATCGTGTTAAATTCACCCCCGCCGCTATCGACACCACCCTCAAACTCGCCGAACGCTACTTGCACGGCAAACAGTTCCCGGACAAAGCCGTCGACATTTTGGACGAAGCCGGTGCTGCCGCCATGCTCACGAACGTTGCCGCCCGTGCCACACTCAAACGTCGTAGCCTCGCCGACGCCCTCACTCAAGCTCGTCTAAACAAAGCCAACGCCGTCATGGGCGAACAATTCCTGGCCGCCTCAGACTTCAAAAAACGCGAAGACGCCTTACGTTTGGAATACGATCAGCTCGACCAAAAAGATTTAAAATCCCCCATCAAAACGGTTGACCACGAAGATATTTTACGCGCCGTCTCCCACTTAACTGGCATTCCCTTGACCACCCTCTCCACCGATCAAACCACCGCCCTCAAAAATCTCGAGTCTCGCTTGCAAACTCAAGTCATCGGCCAAAACGTCGCCACTGCTCGCGTCACCCAAGCCCTCAAACGCGCCAAACTGGGCCTCAATCGCCCCAACCGTCCGCTAGCTTCATTCCTCTTTGTCGGTCCTTCTGGCGTCGGCAAAACCGAACTCGCCCGCGCTATTGCTAATAATTTCTTCGACGATGAACGCGCCCTCATCCGCCTCGACATGAGCGAATTTGCGGAAAGCTACGCTGTCAGTAAACTACTCGGCTCCCCCGCTGGCTACGTTGGCTTCCGTGAAGGCGCTAAACTCACCGACGCCGTTCGCGCCAGACCACACAGTGTCGTCCTCTTCGACGAACTGGAAAAAGCCCATGGCGACGTCCACAACCTCCTCCTCCAACTCCTCGACGAAGGCTTGTTAACCGACGCTACTGGCCGCCAAATCAACTTCCGCCATACCATTATCGTCATGACCACCAACGCCGGCCGCGAACGCTTCACCCAGGCTGGTCTCGGTTTCACCGACGCCGAGAGCG
This sequence comes from Candidatus Uhrbacteria bacterium, assembly GCA_903848275.1. Taxonomy (GTDB): domain Bacteria; phylum Patescibacteriota; class Patescibacteriia; order UBA9934; family UBA9934; genus UBA11707. The sequence goes on from CAINGB010000026.1 coordinate 8,814, forward strand.
TCGTCGACCAAAAACTCGCCACCGACATCCGCGGCCTCTTAGAAGACAGCTTCCGTCCCGAATTCTTAAACCGCATTGACCACACCTGTCTTTTCCGTCCACTCGATACCACCGACTTCACTGCCATCGCCACCATCGCCCTCGAGCATCTCAAGCAACGCCTGCAGGAACAAAACCTCACCATCAACTTCGCCAAACCAATCGCCGCTTTCATTGCTGGCCTCGTTTCCGTCAAACTCGGTGCTCGCGATGTCCGCCGTTTAATCGAAGAACTAATCGAACACCTTCTCACCGACCTCATCCTCAGCCAACCAAACGCCAGCAAATTCCAGGTCGACCTCGACAAAAACAATCAGATCTCGCTTAGCATCATAGGCGGGGTCACCGCCCCCAAAGGCAAGCTGAGCTTGTCCCGCCATCAAATTCAGACTACCAGCAAAGTCACCAAACGAACACCTCATTCAGTCCCCACCCGCCAACAAAAAATCAAAACAAAAAAGTAACTTCATGTTATACTACTGGGGTCTATGGACTCCAACCTGGGTACTTGGAATCAAACACAATTCGCCGCCCGCAATGCCCGTCAGCAACCACCTGGCGGTACTTTTGAATTAGCCCCAAAAACTTTACAACAAGCCGTCGACGCTGAAGCTACTGGTTCCTGGGGTCAAATGCTCCAAGCTGCGCAACAACGCGACCGTATTCGCCTAGCCACTACTCCTCCCTCCAACACTCCAGTTGGTAATACCGATTATGACCCAAGCGAAGAGGACTTAGCTAACATCGACGCCTATAATGACGCCTGGACCGTTAGTCAAAATGAAATTCGCGACAATGTCGACAATGATGACTACGACCCAGTTCGTGCCCTCTCCCGCATCAAAGAAGCCACCAGTAATTTAATCGACCAACAGACCAGCTCAACCGTCGAATCAGCCGGCAAAGAAATTTACAGTGCTGCCCCAGGTGTCATCGGCGATGCTGATACTCCCTGCGAAGACGGTGGTCTAGCCCTCGGCACCGCCGCCGTCACCTCAGCTTACCAACTACTCATTACCTTCTGGGACGAAGTAGGCGATAACCTAGAAGATAGCGGCCTAGGCAAGGCGCTCCCCCCACGCTTCAACAAAAAAACCATTGTCGGCTGGACTATGATCGTCAACGCCGTCTTTGTGCTGCTCTGGAGCCTAGTCGGCTTAGCTCTCATCATGCTGGTTCCGATCATCATCGCTTCTATCATTGGTACTACTGGTGCGGCCATTCTCTACACTTTCTACCACCTTGCCTCAGCCCTCTAACCTCAATCTATGTCTGATCGCGCCAAACTCATCCTCCGTCTAATCATCTTCCTTCTTGCCGTCGGCCTCATCGGTCTTGGCCTATATTTCGCCTTCTTCCGCAGCACTCCAGCTGTCGTCCCAGGCACCACCACTAGCCAAGTAACCCCAACCGGTAGCCTTACTGGTGCTGGTTCGGCTGGTGAGTTGCCAGGAGCTGGCACCACAACTCCCGGTACCACTGGTCCCGGCACGCTACCTCCTGCTCCAATCGCCAACGGTGGCTCCACTCTCGTTCGTCAACTCACCACCAGCGCCATCGTCTCCCCCACCCTCACTGCCAGCGGCACTCTAGCCTACTACGACCCGGCCGATGGTCGCTTCTACTCCATTACGGACCAAGGCACAGTCACCGCCATTTCGCCCAAACAATTTCCCGCCGCTAGCAACGTCATCTTTTCTAAAAACGCTGACAGCGCCATTCTTGAATACCCAGATGGTAGCAACATCGTTTACGGCTTCACGACCGGCAAACAAGTTAGCATGCCGAGCCACTGGACCGACTTCTCGTTCTCGAGCGACGGCAACGCCATTGCTGCTAAAAGCATCGGTAACGACGCTAGCAACCGTTCGCTTGTTATGACAAGCACCGACGGTTCACAAACTAGCGTCATCGCTGCCCTCGGCGACAACGCTGGCAAGGTCATCGTCAACCTCTCGCCCTCCAATAACATCGTAGCCTTCTCTCGCACTGGTAGTGTGCAATCCGGCTTTGGTCGTCAAGAATACTATCTCCTTGGACTCGACGGCCAAGCCAGCGGTGCGCTCATCGTCGACGGCAGCAACTTCAGCGCCATTTGGGCACCTGACGGCAACCATCTCCTCTACTCAGTCGCCGACCCAAGTAATACCTACAATGCCGCCCTCTGGTACGCCGACAGCCGCGGTGACCGTAGTGGCGATGCTCGTGTTAAAATTAACCTGAGCACCTGGGTGGAAAAATGTACCTACGCCGACGCCAGCACTATCTACTGTGCCGCCCCCAGCACTATCGCCGCCGGTGACGGTGCCGACCACAATCTCGCCACCGCTATGGACAATGTTTACAAAGTGGAAGTCCCCTCTGGCAAAGTCACTTTAGTCGGTTTCCCTGCCATCCAAACGCACATGAGCAATCTCTCACTCTCCACTGACGGCAAGACCTTGTACTACCAAGATAGCAATGGCCTCCTAAGCGCCATGCGCGTTAAATAAAAAATATGCGCTATTTCTGGCACGCTATCATCGCTATCACGCTCCTGGCCGCCGCCATGTTTGCCTTTTTCTTCTTTTCCATTCAAACCAAAAATCACATCTCCTACACCGACGAATTGCCTACACTCACCGCCCCAGAAGTAACTATTGCCGACCCAGCTCTTGGCCCAGCCACAGCTCGTGTTACTATCGTCGACTTCGGCGACTACGCCTGTCCATCTTGCAAGACTATCGACACCACCTTAACCGAACTAAGCGGCATTTATCCAAACGACCTCCGCATAGTTTGGAAAGACATGCCAAACAGTTCAGTTCATCCAGAAGCCTTAAACGCCGCTCTAGCTGCTCGTTGCGCCGCCAAGCAAGATCCTTCAATCTTCTTCCTTTACCACGCCAATCTCTTTGCTAACCAAGGCAGCCTCGGCACTACCCTTTACTCCACTCTCGCCACCCAGCTTGGCCTCAATGCCGAAACTCTCACCAGTTGCGTCACCAAACAAGACACTCTTCCTCTAGTGCAACGCACTTACGAAGAAGGTCTCGCTCTCAAAATAAGCGCCACGCCAACCATCTTCATCAACGGCGCCCGCTTCACTGGCACTCTCGCTAAAGCCGACATTAACGCTGCTATTAAAGCTGCTCTTCACTAATCATGTATGCGTCGCTTTCTCTTGCTGGGCCTCCTAATAACAGCCTCGTTAATCCCAATTTTCACCGTAAAGGCCTGGGATCCAGACGCACTTTCACGCTGTCAAGATGGTACCTATACCTGTGAATGTGACGGCCAACTGGCGCCAGAAATCGCTACTACCTCGGACACTAATAGCTGCATGCTAGGTTGTGTCGCTAAATACCCATCAGCTACCACCTATCAAGTAAACTGCAAAGACGGTTCTGATAATACTATCCCCTACATTGGCGGCCCTATTACTGCCACTCCCTATATCCCACCAGCCGAAGCCAAGCCCAGTCCAGTCATCCCAATTCTCAACGTCGACGTTGGCGCCATCTTTACGGCCCCCACCCAAATCGACGGCAACACCCAAGTAAATTTCTTTGCTACTTACTTAAACGCCATTTATAAGCTCCTCATGGTTGCCGGCGGCGTCATGGCTACGGTCATGATCATGGTCGCTGGCCTGCAATACACCCTGGCTCGCGGCAATCCCAAAGCCATCACCAAAGCCAAAGACCGCATCAAGAACGCTGTCATTGGTTTGGTCCTCTTAATGTGTGCCTACACTCTCGCCTATCTCATTGACCCTTCCACCACCAGCTTTGCTAGTTTAAAAATTGAATCCGTTGCTCGAGTTGAACTGTACGAACCGGAAGAAGACTTTGATCAAAGCGGTACGGCTGGCACCGCCTATGCTGGTGGTCTCAGTTCTGTAACTGGTACTCATATCAATAATCAAACCGGTACTGACGGTCAAATTGGTACCAATGTTCTAACCGCCTTAAATTCTGCCGCTACCGCCTATTACAATAACTATCATACCAGTATCGGTATTAATGGGATTCGCGTCACTTCCGCTAGTCGCACCACTAAGGATCAAGCCACGCTTTTTTACGACAACTGCCTGGCACGCGGCGGCACCTGCAAACCAGCTACCTGCGATCCGACCGGCAGCGGCTACACTAATGGTTCAATGACCGTTAGCCGCAGCTCTACCAGGCCTCGCGTCTTTACGTTAAAGGGTGTTCTCGCTGGCCTTACCGCCAATTCCGACAACCGTGGTACTATCATCTCTACTCTCATCGCCGACAGCAAAACCAGCAACTGTGCTCACACTTCCAACGTTGCCGTCGACATCTGGCCAGACGGTGGTCATTCCGGCAGCTTCTGTGCAAACGTGGTCGAAATGGACGCTCTAGCCAAAACCATGACCGATCCACAATACGGCTTCTGTCGTTTAGATAGCGAGGCCTGGCATTTCGAATTACACAGTGTAAAAGTCGATACAAAAAGTTGCCATACCACTAACACCAATTCCCACACCGCAGGCACTAACAACCCGGACTCTACATGCTCGATTTGGGACTACAAAAATCACTGCTGTCACATCGCCACCGACCCAAAAAACAAGCCTACTACCATGTGTCCAACCACCACCTGCGGTTAATGTCCCTTATGTTTTCTTGTTCAAAATGCGACTATCAATACAGTAAATGGCAAGGCCGTTGCACCGAATGCGGCGGCTGGGGTACGTTAAGTGAAGAAGGCGGTACAGCACCCGGCAAAGCACCTAGTTTAACTTCGACCAAGGCCAAACCAGCCCCCGTCCTCGCCCTCAGCGCCGCGAGCAAGGCCCAAGTCAGTCGCACCCCCAGCGGTCTCTCCGAACTGGACCGCGTCCTCTCCGGCGGCCTTGTGGCCGGCTCTGTCACTCTCCTCGCCGGCGAACCAGGCATTGGTAAATCAACGCTCGTCGCTCAGCTTGCTCACGCCATTCCCGGCCTCACTTACTACGTTTCCGGCGAGGAATCTGAGGGCCAAGTCCTCCTCCGTTTCAACCGCCTCGGCCTACCACCAGAATCCATCATGTTCAGTAACGCCGTGGAAATCGGCAGTATTTTAGCGGCCGCCAAAGCGCAAAAACCAAGCCTTCTCATTATAGACTCCATTCAAACCATGATGGTCGACGGCTTAGAAGCCTACCCCGGTACCCCCAACGCCGTCCGTGCCGCCACGAGCGAACTCATCAACTACGCCAAAAGTAGCAACGTGCCCGTCCTCATCATTGGCCAGGTTACCAAAGACGGCGGCATTGCTGGCCCTAAAACCATGGAGCATTTAGTCGACACGCTACTCACGCTAGAAGGCGACCCGGACTCTTCCTACCGCATTCTCCGAAGTACCAAGAATCGTTTTGGTAGCACAGACGAAGTTGGCGTCTTCGAAATGACCGAGAGCGGCATGATGGCCGTGGAAAATCCCTCCGCCAAATTCTTAGCCGAACGCGTCGCCGGCGCTGGTTCCGTTGTCACTTGCATCATGGAGGGTAGTCGGCCATTCTTACTCGAAGTTCAAGCGTTGGTCGACAAATCTCTCTTCGCCAACCCCGTCCGCCGCACCAGCGGTTTTGACGCCAGTCGCTTGCAAATGCTCCTCGCCATTCTAAGTAAACGCTGCGGCGCTCGCACTGGCGACTTGGACGTCTATGTCAACGTCGTCGGCGGCATGAAGATTACAGAGAAAGCGGCAGATCTCGCCGTTGCTGCTGCCATATTATCCGCCATTAAAAACGTCGCCCTCCCCAAAGACGCCGTCGTCATCGGTGAACTCGGCCTCGGTGGCGAAATTCGTTCGGTCCCCTTCCTGGACCGCCGCCTCAAAGAAGCCGAACGCCTCGGCTGTCACACTCTCCTCACCCCAAAGACTCTCAAAAACGTCAGCGAAGTTCTCGGAAAATAATATAAGGCCCAGCCTCCCCAAGTCCCGGCCTCGTCGAGGCCGGGACTTGGATTGACGAGTTATCCACATCACATCTTGCGCAACACAGCAGAATAGTTTGTAATACTAGTAACTCCCCAGTTAATAAGCTGGGGAAATTTTATTTCCAGCATCAAATACTCGAGCCTCAAACTCGATTCATTGTATGCGTAAAGAACCACTCGTAAACGGCGAGAGGTACCATGTCTTTCACCGTGGAGCCTTCAAGTCACTAATCTTTTTAGACGACGAGGATAGAGAAAAGCTTCTTCACAATCTATACCGCTATCAATGTAATAAATCAGGTCAACGATTAGTAAAAGTAGCCGTCTATGTCCTCATGGGAAACCACTTTCATCTCACTTTGCTACAGATAGGCGATGAAGGAGCATCAAAATATATGCACAGGGTTTGCACATCTTATGCTATGTATTTCAACAGCAAATACAACAAACCAGGATGCCTATTATCCAGCCGTTTTCAAGTAAAACATATCGACAACGACGAATATTTTCTGCATCTCACAAGATATATTCACCAAAATCCCTTAAGCTTACAACTGAAACAGCCTCTAGAGGCCTACAGATGGTCAAGTTATCCAACATATCTAAACCTAGCTGATTCACCTATTATTACAGACAGATTAGCTATTGATATGTTTGCTAATAGTCGTGAGTATCTCGCTTTCATGAATGCCTGGCAACCAATCAACAATCCCATCATTAAACAATACATGTTCGATGAGGACAATTAAATTCAAGTCCCGGCCTCGACGAGGCCGGGACTTGAATGCGTCACTTATCCACAGCTACTCAAAATGCACCTCTTGAGCATACGCCATCATCCTTTCGCGCAATTTCGGATACTGTTTCAAATCAATGTCTTGGTCGAGCAACTCCTTCGCGAAATCCTTCGCCTTGCTGATCACGTCAATATCCGCATACGTGCCGAGCTTGAACTCTTCAAAGCCACTCTGTCGTGTACCGAACACGTCGCCCGGGCCGCGCAAACGCAAGTCCGCTTCCGCCAGTTCGAAGCCGTCCTGGCTATTTACGAGCGCCAACAAACGCTCCCTTGCCATCGGCGAGAGCATGGCGCTAGCGTGCAAATAGCAATGGCTACCGTGCTCACCACGTCCTACTCGACCACGCAACTGGTGTAACTGCGCCAAACCAAACCTCTCCGCCCCTTCCACATACATAATCGTCGCATTCTGCACGTCAATGCCGACTTCCACCACCGTGGTCGCAATCAACATATCAAACTCGCCAGCCGCAAAAGCACGCATCACACCGTCCTTCTCCTTAGTTTTCAACTTACCATGCAACATCGCCAACCGGTAACCTGCAAACGGCCCTTCGCTAAAACTACTAAAAACCTCGTTCACGCTCTGCACACCTAGCGCATCACTTTCCTCAATCAACGGACAGACCACAAACACCTGGCGGCCATTATCCATGTCTTGCCGCATCTTGGCGTAAGCCTCATTCTCGCGTCCCACGTCGACGATATGCGTAGCAATCGGTTGACGTCCGGCTGGATATTCGTCGAGCAATGACCTGTCCAAATCACCATAAACCACCAACGCTAACGAGCGCGGAATCGGCGTCGCCGTCATGGAGAGCAAATGTGGAATACCGTCTTTATCCCCCTGTTTATCCTTCAAAGCCTGACGCTGCTTCACGCCAAAACGGTGCTGTTCGTCAACCACAATCAAACCCAAACGCAAGAACAACACTTGCTCCGTTAACAAGGCGTGCGTACCAACCACCAAATCAACCTCGCCGTTACGGAGCGCCTTGAGCAACTCTTCTTTCGTCACCTCTTTGCCATGAATGCGGCGTTTAGTTCGCGTATACAAAGCAATCCTCAAACGAGTCCCCAGCAAACGTTCCAAAGTCTTCGCGTGCTGTTCCGCCAAAATCTCAGTCGGTGCCAACATGGACGTCTGCCAACCATCAGCCGCCGCGTTTACCGCCACCAACGCTGCCACCGCCGTCTTACCACTACCGACGTCACCTTCGAGCAAACGGTTCATCGGTTCCGTGCGGTCCATGTCCTTAATGATTGCCCACACCGCCTTCTTTTGCGCCCCCGTCAACGTAAACGGCAACTCACTAATCGCCGCCTTCACCTCACGTTCATTAAAAGAAATCTTCGGCGCTTTCTGTTTTTGCAAATCGCGACGTGACTTGGCGTGCAACAACTGATGCAACAAAAACTCATCAAACTTCAACCTATAAATCGCCTTGTCCTTAGTTTCCGTCGACTCTGGGAAATGCATTTCACGGAGCGCTGCGCCTAGCGGCTGCAAACGCAAATCCGTCTTAATATATTCCGGCATCCATTCGGCTACCTCCGGCACGCAAACAATCGCCTTTTCAGCGACGAGTCGTCGAGCTTTTTGTGTCAACGCTCCCGTCAACCGGTAAATCGGCACAATTCGGCCAGTATTACTGGTCGTGGAGGACTTGCCCACAATTTCATAAGCCGGGTTCACCAAGGACAACCCGTAGCGATCGTCCACCTTGCCAGCCAAAGAAACAATCACGCCCGGCTTCAACACCTTGGTCAAAAAACCCTGGTGAAACCAAGTTGCTTTAATCGTGCCACTGCCATCTTCCACAATCGCTTCTGTCACCATCATGCGTCGTGATTGAGTACTCTTGCGGTTCTCAATCGTACTAATGCGGCCCTGCACCGTCACCTTCATGCCGGCTTGAACCTCGGCAATCTGGAGCACATTGCTCAGGTCATCATACCTAAAAGGAAAGTCATACAACGCTTCTTCCAGCGTCTTTAAACCCAACCTCGCAAAATCGCGCGCCTTAATTGCGCCGACTCCTCGCAACATGGAAATTTCTTGGCTGAGACAAGCCATAGGCGTATATTATCCGCGCCATTATGACAGATTTTGAAAAAATGTAAAGCTCGACCTCACCTTTCGGCAAGATCGAGCCAAGACGACGCCTCATTACTTGTAACACTTCTGCCAAGTGGCCTCAGTCATCACGATCCCCCGTTCACGGCTACCTTCCGGCACCACCATGATCACCAGGCGCTGTTCATGCGCTCCCCACTCGAACACCTCTTGATGACAAGTCTCGAGCAACCAGCCCGCTGCCGGTAGCGGCAACGGTTCGAGTACCCGAAAGCTCACTTCGTCGTCTCTCCACAGTCCCCTCGGCTTCTCGGTTACCTCTTCTTCCCTATCCTCCTCAGTTCCCATCAAACTGACCAACCAGCGCGGCGGCGTGGCTCGCGGATAGCGAAAGCGGAGAGTACACACTCGTTTCGGAAAATGTCCGTAACTGTAGTAATCTCCAAAATCCGTCACTTCGCACACCGCACACTCTGGCTGACTATCACGTTCTCGATTCATGGCTGCTCCTTGCCGTTAGGCACCCTCACTATAACACAAAATCCCTAAATTAATAGGGATTTATGCGTAACTAAGCTATTTCGTTTATTGAGAGATAATCAGCGAACCCAGCATCTTTCGCCAATCAGTAATCGTTAATTGACGTTGTGACAAAGTCTTAGCCTCAACAATGGAATACGTATTCACCCCCATCCGAAAGACGAAAGCGCTAATGCCACCATAACCAGCATCCGTAAACTCCACACCCGTTATTCCATTATAAGTCTTTGTCACACCATAACTTTCCGGCATGCTGACAATCTCTTGCGTCGTTAATTTACCTGCTGCTTTCGCTACCAATATTTCCGTATTCACAAATTCACTGTCACCCCGACTTTGCACCACCACATCGGCTGGATAACAGAAGCTTACCTCCTCGCTTGTAAACAAACGCCATGAACTATCACAACCTGGCGTATCAGAATCTGTGCTAACAGCAATCTTCGCCAAATCAGTATTCGTAATCCCCAAGCTGAACATCTGAATCAAGCGGTCAGCCTCCTCCGCGTTACCAACAAAGTAACGCCTGCCATCCGTTGGGTTCACATACCAAGCTTCACCACGACCTTCTACCTGCAAAAGAATGCGGCCCTGCAAGCGCTTAACCAACGCCGTATCGACTGGAATTTTTCCTTTGCCGAAGGGGCTGTAACCGTTGGCATATTCAATGGCATCACTATAACCATCGTGATCATAATCGAAGTAATCGCTATGTGTTCCAAGCGCGTCTTCCATCTGGTCAGTTAAACCATCGCGATCGCTATCAACTTCACCAGGTAACACACTAAGAACTCCCACCGGAATACGCCAAATATTTGCATTACTAATGCCGAGCGCTATAGCTGGAATCTGTGCCAAGAAACCTTCACCACGATTTAAAAAATAACGCTCACTACTAGCCGGATCTACATACCAAGTCTCGCCATGATTCTCTACCGCAAGCAAAATCCGACCATCGGTCGACGCCGCCTCCGCCTTGGCCACCGGCATTACCACCACAATCACACTCAACAAAACCGCGAATAGTTGACGTTTCATACAAGTTTATTGGACTTTCCAAGCAAGAATAAGGGGGTTTTGTAGCATTTATCCCCTATTTTGTCCAACTGCTATTCAATAAACATGAAAGTTTGTGGGGGGTAAATCATGTTATACTTTCCCTAGTTAAATCATCTGTTAGCAAATATGCAAGGAAAAGTTCTACCAGCAATCCTCATAATTCTCGTAATTTTAGAAACTGGCTTCATCATCACCAGACTCAACACCACCATAAAACCAAGCACCTCAGCAGTTTGTGATGTTGGCTCCCTCTGTCTCCAAACAGGTAAAAACGAAGGCGGCATATTGGGTGTGGCCGAAGTAACCGCTCACAGCCTCGGCAAAAAATCATTCAACGTTATGGACGGCGGTACCGAATCCTGCAACATAATGGCAATCGACTCGGCTAATGATCCAAAAGTTCTAGCCGAAATTGGTGCAGACGCCAATGGCCAATACCTTTTCTCCGTTCCTGACAACGAAGTCTCAAGATACAATGGTACAACCGCCAGCACCCCTGCCTCATTAATCGTTTATATCTCCGAACGCAAGGGCAGCGATTCTAGCATCTGTTCAACACGAGTACACATTGTTAACTAATTCACGCCGATCAAAAATATCACAGGTATTCCTGTGATATTTGTAATTAACACAAACTATAGTATCTCCACTCCCCCGTGAGTCGTCACCACCTCCCCATCCACCTCCACCGCCGTACCATCAGCCAAAGCATAAATCGGCAATTCATGCGGCTGGTTCTGTAGCATGACTCGATGCGCTTCTGGCCGATAATGCACCTGCGTCAAAATATTAACGAAGTTCAAAGCTCGCAAATCACTTATTCCAACATCATTACTATCGCTATCTTCCCCCCAACTAGCAATCTCAATGCTCGGCGTCGCGAGAATCGTACCCGCACTCGTCCCGCCATAGCGCACGCCTTTATTTCTCACCAAATCAGCCACCACCTCCATAAACCCAGTCTTCCTCGCCACGTCGAGCAAATAAAAAGTATTACCACCATTCACCCAAATCACATCTGCCTCCGCCAACTCACTCTTCACTTGTTCCTTGGTCTTAAACTTCAGTGAGTACCAAATCGGGTTGACGCCAACTGCCTGCAAATCATCCAGGCTCTTACAAACAAAAAACTTGCCCTCCTCCACGTCACTCGCCGTTGGCACAAAATATAACTTCACCTCACTGGGCGGTTTACCCAGCCACTCAACAAATGGCTCTCGGAGGTTGGCGCTAATACATGACGAGGTGAGGAAGAGTTTCATAATAGTAATTATTTCGACACCAGCAATCCTAACAAGCAAATTGCTCCCCTCTTCTGCCTTTACTTGTGGCTCCTCAGGACTAGAGACTCCAAGAAGCTCGCCAACATTACCTATAACATTGTCAGCCAACTCAGTTCCGGCACAAATACTCGTACTC